>CAZFRR010000304.1:0-24274 GCA_964521405.1 uncultured Streptomycetaceae bacterium
GAGCGATCGGAACCGTCCCGCCGACCCATTGCAACCGTGCACCAGCACGGTCACCGGCTTCGACGAGTCGAGGGAGAAGGCCCGCCCCGGCGCACCCGTGCAGGGCCCCAACTGTGGGAGCTGGACGGTGATGTCGGGAGCGGGGAGCCGGCCGGCCTCCAGGGGCGTGGGGTCGAGATCCGGCGGTCGCAGAAACGCGCAACCGGAAAGCAGGCTCGCAAGCAGCGCACCGAACAGGATGCCGCGAACATAGAGCGCTCTAACCTGAGGCGGGTGCAATCCACGGTAAATGATCATGCGATCTAACGTTCAATGATAAGCAAAAGTGCTGAATAACATGGTCGTCCCCGGTCTTCGTTTCGTCAACCTGCCTCTGAATTATTGTTTTTATTTTCTTGGCGTCATGGCGTCATGGCGGTTAATTATTATTGTTGTTTCTCTCGGCGTCTCGGCGGTTAATTCTGGAATTTCAACGCAGCGGGCGAGATCAGCACCCCGAACTGCTCGCACCAGATCACCACGCTGCCGAATTTCGCCAGGTCCACGCCCGCCGGAAGGGGGTAGTTCTGGCTGCCTTTGAAGGCCTTCAACCGCCCGAGGTCCACGAACATGGTCTTCGCGACGTTGGTGCTGGGGATGACGTTCTTTTCCGGCACCAGGTAGACGTGGAACTTGGGGCCGGGGCCGACCTCGAAATTACCCTCCAGGTGCACGAGGTCGTGGTAAACGGCCACCTTCCCTTTGCCGTAATGAATCGGATCGCTGGGATTGGCGTGGATGAACATGCCGCTTGCCACGATCTTGCCGGCGGATTTCTCCTCCACCTTGTCGGTAGCGACGATGTCGGCGAGAAAGAGATAGGGGTAAACGAATATCCCAATCGCGAAACCTCCTGCAATGCCGAGCACCGCTCCAACAACGAAAATGATGATCGATTGTTTCATGAATCCCCACTCTTAGCTTCTTGGCGGTTCAATAAAAGAGGGAAGCGGAGGGAACACCTCCCACCACCCCGTCTGCTTCGCATCCACCCCGCCCGGCCCGCCTCGCTGCATCGAGTCGGGCGTTCGCCGGCTCGAACGTGCGCAGGCACGTTCTTCGAAACCCCGACTCACCCTCCGGCAGGAGGGGAATCGTTTTTTTCTAAATCCGTAAATTCTGTTAATCCTTTCTGAGTTTGTTCTTGTGGTTATCGGCGTCCATCGGCGGCAAGATTGGTTCTTGATCTTATCCGCGTTTACCCCGTTAGAGGCCTGGCCTCTAACGGGGTTTAACTGCGGCTAGAGTATTTTTACGCACTGGCCCTTGAAGATCACCGGCCCCGACGGTGCGCCGGTCGGCGAGCCTTGGGCAGGCTCGACGCTCATCGCGATGCCCCACGCTTCACCCATCCTGCGGGCGAGAGCGGGCTTCACCTTCATCACCTGGTCCCGGTCGGTGGTGATAAGGCCCAACGAGACCGGGGCGGCCTTGTCGCCGGGCAGCATCCACATTTCCCAGGAGGTTCCCGCCGCCATGACGGGGTGCTCCTGCACGATCTTGACCCGTATATGAGGGTCGCGCATTCCCTCCATCGGCGGCCACGACACCACCATCGCGGGTTGCCCCTTGTTGTCGTTCATCACCGCGACCATCGCCATCGGGGCCTCGGGTTTCGGCGCTAATCCGATGAAAGTGGCGAGCATCAGGACGAAAGCCGTGCTGGTGACGGCGAGCCCGCGCCAGAACGCGAAGCCTGCCCACCCGCTCTTGTCGCGGGGTGCGCCGGCGATGCGCCGCGACAATGCTTCCCAAACCCGGGCGGGCGGCACGATTTCTCCCGCCCCGATCGCGAGCGGCGTGATGCGCGCTTCCCACTCGGCGACGATCCGACGCAGAGAGGGATCGTAGCGCTGCAGGGATTCGAAGCGCGCGCGGGCCCGCCCGCGCAACGTGCCGAGCACGTACTCCGCGGCGAGCCGGTCCCGCAGTTGCGGGTTCTTGTAGGTCGCCATCGTCAAAAAACCGAATAGACAGGATTAACAGGATTCACAGGATTTACATGATGACTCGGTCAGATTTAATCCTGTTAATCTTGTGAAATCTTGTAAATCCTGTCTATTGTTTCATACGCCTGAAAGACAGCCCTTCAGGCGCTCCAGCCCGCGCCGCACCCAGGTCTTCACCGTGCCGAGCGGCTGTTGCATGTGGCTCGCGAGTTCCGAATGGCTCAGGCCATTGAAGAAGGCGAGCATGATGCTCTGGCGCTGCTTCGCTTCCAGCTGCTGCAGGCAGCGCGCGAGCGCCGCCGCTTCGCTGGAGGCCATCAGACTCTCCATCGGCCCCGGCGCGTCGTCCTGCCAGGCTTCGACGGCGATGTCGTATTCCTCGCCGGTCGCTTCCGTCCGCGGCCGGCGCAGCCAGTCGAGGCAGCGGTTGCGCACGATGCTGGTCATCCAGGTGAACGGCGCGCTCTTCGCCTGCGCGTAATCCCCTGCGTGGTTCCAGATGTTGACGTAGCATTCCTGCAGCACCTCCTCGGCCCAGTCCTGTCTTCTCAATATACGCAGCGCGACCCCGTACAGTTTCGCCGACGTCAGCCCGTACAACTCCGCGAAAGCACGCTGGTTTTTGAGGGCGCACTGCCCCAGCAGCCCGGCGAGCTGGAGGGCGAGGGCGTCCGGAGCGCGTGAGGGCGGGAGGGCGTCAGGGCGTGAGGTCGACGCGGGATCCGATCTCCCGACCTCCCGATCTCCCGATTTCCCGGGTTTCTCGATCACCGGTTCTTGCCCTGCTGCCACAGCACATCCGGCTTTCCCGCCGCACGGTTGAGCGTCCGGGCGATGACAAATAACAAGTCCGAGAGGCGGTTAACGTAAGCCCGCATCGCGGGCGCGATTTTTTGCTTGCGCGAGAGCGTGACGAGCCTGCGCTCGGCGCGCCGGCATACCGTGCGCGCAACGTGGGCAAGCACGGCTTCGCGCGTGCCCGCGGGCAGTATGAAATCCTTGAGCGGGGGCAGGCCGGCATTGAGGCGGTCGAGTTCGCGTTCGAGTCGTTCCACGTGCGCCTTGCTCATGATCGCGTGCCCGGGCACGGAGAGCTCGCCGCCGAGGTCGAACAGGTCGTTCTGCACGTTGACGAGGCAGCCACGCACCGCGTCCGGAAGCGGTTCCGCCAGCAGCAGGCCGAGCGTGCTGTTCAACTCGTCCACCGCGCCGATTGCCTCGATGCGCGGCGCATCTTTCACGACGCGCGAGCCGTCGGCGAGGCCAGTGGTGCCGGCGTCCCCGGTGCGCGTGTAGATTTTGGTGAGCCGGTTGCCCATGGCCACTTAATCTATCGGAACGGCTTCAGCAGGAAGTCTTCGGTCGGGAGCGCGCCAGCGCCGGTAGCCGAGTGGATGGCTTCCAGCGCAAGGTCTTCGGTACGGTAAATATTCTGAGTGCCGACCAGTTCGTGCAGTCCGGTGCGCTCCATGACCTGCAGCACCTGGTGCTTGAGCCCGGAGAACGCCAGGGTGACGCCGCTGTCGCGAAGCCGTGGCACCAGGTGGCGGATCACTTCTTCCCCCGAGGCGTCAAGCTCGTTGATGCCATCACCCACGATGAGGACATGGCGGGCCTCGGGATGGCGGGCGACCTGCTCCAGCACGGCGTCCTCGAAGTACGGCACGTTAGCGAAAAAGAGCGAACCGTCAAAGCGGACGGCAATGACGTGACTGCTGGTCGGCAGGCTGTGCATGGTGGCATCCCGCAGGGTTCCGTCGGCATGTCGTCCAAGCACCACGACCCGCGGGCGCATGGTGCGGTAGAGATAGAGCACGATTGCGAGCACTGCGCCGATCAGGATGCCGGTGTCGAGGTGCGGTGCGAAGAAGAGGGTGGCGGCAAAGGTCGCGATCGCGGCCAGGCCATCGTGCCGCTGGGCCTTCCAGATGTGGCGGATGGCATCCACGTTCACGAGACTGACCACCGCCATCATGATGATGGCGGCCAGTACCGATTGCGGAAGGTGATACAGCAGCGGGGTGAAAGCCAAGAGCGTTACCAGCACGATGACGGCCGTTACCACCGAGGACATGCCGGTCACCGCGCCGGCGGAGAGGTTGACGGCCGAGCGCGAGAACGACCCGCTGACCGGGAACGACTGGCAGAAGCTGCCGACGATGTTCGCGAGCCCCTGGCCCAGCAGTTCCTGATTCGGGTCTATCCGCTGCCGGGTCCGGGTAGCCATCGCCTTGGCGATAGATATGGCTTCCATGAATCCCACCAGCGTAATGACGAACGCCGTGGACAGCAGCATCGTGATCATTTCCCCGTTCAGCTGGGGCACGACGAGTTTCGGCAGCCCGGCGGGAATCGTACCCACCACGGCGCCACCGGCCTTCTCGAATCCGGTCTGCCAGCTTGTCACTGCGGTGATGGCAACCGCGATGAGGACGCCGGGCCAGCGCGGCGCGTATTTGCGGAGCAGCCACATGAATGCGAATGCCGCGACGCCCATCAGCAGGGTGGGCCAATGCAGGTTGCCGGCCTGTCCCAGCACGCCCCAGACGTCGGCCAGGAAGCTGGCGCTGCGACCGCCGGGGATGCCCAGCAGCTTGTCGATTTGCGAGAGGGCGATGATGATGGCGGCGGCGTTGGTGAACCCGACGATGACGGGATGCGAAAGGAAATTGATGATTGCGCCCAGCCGGAGCAATCCCAGCGCCAGTTCCATGATGCCGACCATCAGCGCGAGCAGAATCGCCAGCGCGATGAACTGGTCGGTGCCTGGCGCCGCGAAGTTGGCGAGCGTCGAGCCGGTCAGCAGGGAAACCATGGCGACCGGGCCGGTCGCCAGTTGGTGAGAGGATCCCCACAGCGCACCGATCACGACCGGCAGGAAGGCCGCATAGAGACCGTAGTAGGGCGGCATGCCAGCCAGTTGCGCGTAAGCCATGGATTGCGGAACCAGCACCATGGCGACGGTGATGCCGGCGATCAGGTCGGCCCTGAGCGCCTCGCGCTTGAGCGGAAACCAGGCAAGAAACGGAAAGAAACGATGCGGGTTGTTCATTGATACGGACAGTAACACCACCGGGACGCCCCTGAATGGATTATCTGCCATCGGGTCATGGCGGGCAAACCCGGCTCGCTGAGACTCGCCCGGTGACTGGTGACTCGTGCCGCGCGCGCGGCCATGCCGCGAGTTGTTTTTTCTACACTCGACCCTCGATCCTCGACACTCGAATCACGCCGTCTTCTTCTTGAATCCGCACAAATCGCTGATCAGGCAAGTCGGACAATCCGGCTTTCTCGCCTTGCAGACGTAGCGCCCGTGCAGGATCAGCCAGTGGTGGGCGTCGAGCTTGAATTCGTCGGGCACGGCCTGCAGCAGTTTTTCCTCGACCGCGACCACGTCCTTCCCCGGGGCGATGCCGGTGCGGTTCGCCACCCGGAAAATGTGCGTGTCCACCGCAATCGTGGGTTGGCCGAACGCGGTGTTGAGGATGACGTTGGCGGTCTTGCGCCCGACCCCCGGCAGCTGCACCAGCTCCTCGCGTGTTCGCGGCACCTCGCCGCCGTGCCGCTCGATCAGCAGCTTGCAGGTGGCGATGAGGTTCTTCGCCTTGGTGCGGTAGAGCCCGATGCGCCGGATGTGCCGCTCGAGCCCCCTCCGGCCGAGCGCGAGCAGGGCGGCGGGCGTGTTCGCCGCCTCGAACAGCCCGGCGGTGGCGAGATTCACGCTTTTGTCGGTGGCCTGGGCCGACAGCACCACGGACACCAGCAGCTCGAAGGGCGAGGCGTAGACGAGCTCGGTGCGCGGCGCGGGATTGGCGGCGCGCAGCCGGGAAAAGATCTCGTGCCGTTGCCGGGAATTCATGCTCGGAATGAAGTGGAACTTACGCGATATTGATTGTGGCGCGCCGCTCCGCCGCTCATTATAATGATCCGGAACGGGTAAAACCCTGATATTCATGATGCGCCTGACGTTATCCCTTTGCGTGACGCTGGCCGCGGCGCTGACGGTTGTGCCGGCCGCTGCCCAGACGGTCACCTTGGAGCGGGATTCGCCGCTCTACTCCGAGCCGCGCCTCGAGTCGGCGCCTGTCACGCAGTTGAAGCAGGGCGCCACCGGTGACGTGCTCGGCAAGCAGAACGGCTGGTTGAATCTTAAGACGCCGGGCGGCACCGGCTGGCTGTTTTCCTTCAACGTGCGCTTCCCGGTCCAGAAAGCGGAAGGCAGCGAGTCGAGCTCCGGCCTCGGGCGGCTGTTCGGACCCCGGCGCAACGTGGGCGTCACCAGCACCATCGGCATCCGCGGTCTCGAGGAAGAAGACTTGAAACAGGCGAGCTTCAACGCCGGGCAGATGAAACTTTTCGACAGTTTCGTGGCCTCGAAGCAGGCGGCCGAGGAGCGCGCGCGCGCGACGGGGCTCTCCCCGGCCAAGGTTGAATACCTGGATGCAAGAAAATGACGGGTCCCCTGAGATCGTGGTTGGTTGCTACCGTGATTGCCGCCGCAACCGGCCATGCGGGCGCGGCTTCGCTTGATCTCGGGCGCATCTTCAGCGCGGGCAAGGACCTGGCGACCGCGGCCGCCGGCATCGACGAGAAGGAAGAGATCGCGGTGGGCCGCGAAATTGCCGGGCGCACGCTCGGCGCAGCCCACCTGGTTCCCGATCCCGCGCTGCAGTCCTACGTCAATCGCGTCGGGCGCTGGGTCGCGTCCCAGACCGAGCGGCCCGACCTGCCCTGGCATTTCGGCGTGATCGACAGCGCTTCCATCAATGCCTTTGCCGCCCCCGGCGGCTACGTGATGATCACTCGCGGGCTCTACGAGATACTCGACAGCGAGGCGCAGCTCGCCGGCGTGCTGGGGCACGAAATCGGCCACATCGTGCGGCGCCACCACATCACCGTGATGCAGAAGAGCGCGGCGATCTCGGCGGGCGCCAACCTCGCGCAGGCGAGAGGCAGCTCATTGCTGGCCAGCAACCTGATCGGCACCGGCGCGGAAATGTTCGCACGCGGGCTCGACAAGAGTGCCGAGTTCGAGGCCGACCAGATCGGCATCGTGCTCGCCGCCCGCGCCGGTTACAACCCGTACGGGCTGATCGAAGTGCTGCACAAGCTGGCCGCGCGCGGGGCGGAGGACGCTTCGCTCTCGCTGTTGTTCAAGACGCACCCGCAGCCCGCCGAGCGCCTGCGCGAGCTGGGCGACGCGCTGGCGCCGCGCGTGGGCGCGTTGCCCCAGGGCATCGAGCCCGAGATCCGGCAAGTCGGCGCCGATGTCCCGCCGCCACCGGTCGCGGGCAAGCCGGTGGCCGTGGAAGGCGCGCGCGCATTGCAGCAGGAGGGGGCCGCTCAGCCGCCCGCCGCTGTCCCAGCTGGCAAGGGTGGTATTGGCATCGATCCCGGCAGCGTGCTGCGCGGCATTTTCGGCCGATGATCGCCGCTGGGCGGCGATCATGAATGGGATCTGAGCCGGGAAGTGGGTAAGCCGGCGCCCGGCGTGGAACTCCGGTCAGGATAATTTAGTCAGCGGTTAAGCTCTTGTAACCGCTGGCGGGCGCGCTGCATGGCGCGCTCTATCGCCGCCTGTTTCTTACGTTCGGCCGCATTCTCGCGAGGGGGCTCGCGATGTTCGACACGCTCACGCCGCAGCCGCTCATTGCGGGATGCATGGCGCAACCGGGTGTGAATGGCGCGCTCTCTACGTTCATCCCGCGTCAGGGGTCTCACGGTCCTGGCCATCACGATGCAGTCCACGGGGCACGGCGGCAGGCACAGCTTGCAGCCGATGCATTCGGCGGCGATCACGGTGTGCATGAGCCTCGCGGCTCCGACAATGGCATCCACCGGGCAGGCCTCGATGCACAGCGTGCAGCCGATGCAGCTTTTTTCGTCTATGACTGCAACGAGCGGCATGATGACTGGGCTGGCAACCATAAGAAGAGCGTGAATCGTGATTCGTGAATAGTGAATCGTGAATCGTGATTCGACTTATTGTCTTTCCTCTGCGTCCACTGCGTCCTCAGCGGTGAGAGGTTTCGGTCTGCTCGCACAGCGCGGCAATGCACTCGCGCACCAGGGCCGGCCCGCGATAAACGAGACCGGTGTAGAACTGGATGAGGCTCGCTCCCGCGGCGATTTTCGCCCGGGCGTCCGCCCCGCTCATGATGCCGCCGACCCCGATTACCGGGATCTCGCCGTGCAGCGCGCGTGAGAGTTCCCGAACGATGCGGGTCGAGCGTTCCGTCAGCGGCGCACCGCTCAATCCGCCGGCCTCTCCGGCATGCCGCAGACCGGCGACGCCGTCGCGTGCGGTCGTGGTGTTGGTGGCGATTGCCGCCTCCACCCGGTGTCGCCGGAGCAACCCGGCGATGGTCACGATTTGCCCGGGATCGAGGTCCGGCGCAATTTTGACTGCGAGTGGAACCCGCTTGCCATGGACATCGGCGAGCCGCCCTTGCTCCGCCTTCAGGGCGCCAAGCAGGCTGTCGAGTGCCGCGTCCTGCTGCAGTTCACGCAGGTCCTTCGTGTTGGGGGACGAGATATTGACGGTGACGTAACTCGCGAGAGGATAGACCTTGCGCAGGCAGGCGACATAATCATCTGCGGCACGTTCGAGAGGCGTGTCGGCGTTCTTGCCGATGTTGATGCCCAGTATGCCGCGGAACTGCGCGAGCTTGACGTTCTCGACCAGGCGGTCGACCCCCTCGCTGTTAAAGCCCAGGCGGTTGATGACCGCGCGCGCGGCAGGGAGCCGGAACATGCGCGGGCGGGGGTTGCCCGGCTGCGGGCGCGGCGTCACCGTGCCGATCTCGATGAAGGCGAATCCCAGCCGCGCCAGCGCATCGATGGTGTCGCCGTTCTTGTCGAGTCCCGCTGCCAGTCCCACGGGATTGGGAAAGCGGATGCCCATGATCTCGCGCTCGCATCCGGCCAATGCCGGTGAAGCGGCGGGATATAGTCCCGCCCGGTCAAGTCCGCGCAGCGCATCGAGCGTGAAACGGTGCGCAGTCTCGGCATCGAGCGCGAACAGCAGCGGGCGCACTAACGAATACATGGCGCTATTCTAGCGCCATGACGTTCCGAGTTCCGAGTTCCGAGATCCGAGTTCAAAATTCAAAGTCAGAACCCTCTATTTGCAGCCCACTCCAACCTTGAACCCGGAACCCGGAACCCGGAACGCGCGGCGGGCCGCGCTGGTTTGACCGCTCGTGCGCCGCGTGTTAGAACTCGCTGGCAAGGATGAAATAATGGTCACGGAAAAGCGCATCGAACAAATCGTCCAGGTTTCCGCCATCGTGCTGCTGGTGGTCGGCTGCCTGGTGGTGCTGCGGCCGTTTCTCGGCGCGCTCCTTGCGGCCGCAATCGTGTGCTTTTCCACCTGGCCGATCTACCGCTTCATCGAGAACCGGGTGGGCGGCAGGCACTGGCTCGCCGCGCTCATGATGACGCTGCTGAATCTCTTCGTGCTGGTGGTGCCGCTGGCGCTGATCGCGCTCTCCTTCCGCGACGACGTGCCGCAGCTCGTCGAAAACGTGCGCGAAGCGCTGGCCCATGGCTTGCCCAGGCCGCCGGGGTGGGTTGCCGGCATCCCGCTCATCGGCGGCTCGCTCGACGCCGCCTGGCTCGAGTTCGCGGAGAGCCCGGCCAAGCTTGCGGAGATGCTCAAGCGTTATTCGCAACCCGCAAGCGAGTTCCTGCTGCAGGCCGGCCTCATCATTGCCGAAGGCGTGCTGCAGTTCACGTTGATCGCTTTCATCGGTTACTTTCTCTATAGCGATGGCGCGGCGCTGGTGGCGGCGCTGCGCAACGCGCTGAACCGGGTGGCCGGCGACCTGACCGAACGCCTGCTCGGGATCGTCGGGGGCACCATCACCGGCGTGGTTTACGGCATCGTCGGCACCGGGATCGCGCAGGCGATCGTGGCGCTGATCGGGTTTGGCATCGCGGGGGTGCCGGGGGCGGTCATGCTGGCCTCGCTCATTTTCATCCTGTCGATCGTGCCAGCCGGCCCGCCGCTGATCTGGGTGGGCGCCACCGCGTGGCTCGCCTACCACGACCAGACGGGATGGGCGGTGTTCATGGGCCTCTGGGGTTTTTTCGTGATCAGCGGCATCGACAACATCGTGAAGCCGCTCCTGATCAGCCGCGGCGCGAGCTTGCCGTTCGTGCTGGTGCTGCTCGGCGTCTTCGGCGGCGTGCTCGCCTTCGGCTTCGTCGGCATCTTCCTGGGGCCGACGCTCCTCGCGGTCGGCTTCAACCTCATCCGGCGCTGGACCGAGGCGCGTGCGGCAGAGCCGGCGCCCGCCCCGGATCGGTGACAGGCAAACTACCCGTCACTCATCACCCCTCACTCTTCACGCCTTACGCGGCGGAGTGACCGCTTGCCAGCGGCCGTTGACGAAGCCCTGCATCGGCTGGAACTGGATCTTGTAGGACATCTTGCGGCTCTGCGCGATCCAGTAGCCGAGGTAGAGATAGGGCAGGTCGAGCTTGCGGCAGAGCTCGATCTGCCACAGGATGTTGTAGGTGCCGAAGCTCGCCCCGGGGAGCTGCGGGTCGAAGAAGGTGTAGACCGAGGACAGCCCGTCCTGCAGCTCGTCCAGTATGGAGACCATGCGCAACTCGCCGCCCTCGCGGAATTCGATCAGCCGCGTCTGCACGTTGCTCTGGAGCAGGAAGTGGCGGTACTGCTCGCGGCTGTCCTGGTCCATGCCGCCGCCGGAATGGCGCTGCGCCTGGTAGCGCAGGTAGAGCGCGTAATGCTCCGGGCTGTACTTGAGGGAGAGAATCTCCGCGTGGAGCCCGCCGTGGCGCTTCAGCGCGCGGCGCTGCACGCGCGAGGGCTGGAACGCTTCCGCCTCGATGCGGACCGGCACGCAGGCGCGGCAGTGATCGCAGTGCGGCCGGTAGGTGAAGGCGCCGCTGCGGCGGAATCCCGCCCGCACCAGCTCCGAGTAGACGGCGCTGTCGATGAGATGGCTGGGGGTGGCGACCTGCGAGCGCGCCATGCGCTCCGGCAGGTAGCTGCACGGGTAGGGCGCGGTCGCGTAGAACTGCAGAACCGACAGCGGGAACTCAGTCAAATAAGTCATCGTCGAGCCGCCACCTCCGTGCGTGACGCGGACAGTTTACCAAGTTCTCGAGCTTTCGCATAAATTCCGCGCGGGGAATCTCGCGCGCGCCGAAACGCGCGAGGTGCGCGGTCTTCATCTGGCAGTCGATGAGGCCGCAGCCCCAGCGCTCGAGCTGGCGCACGAGGTGGGCGAGCGCGATCTTGGAAGCGTCCGGCTCGAGCGTGAACATGGACTCGCCGTAGTACATGCCCCCGAGCGCGACGCCGTAGAGCCCGCCGGCGAGCCGGCCCCCGATCCAGGTCTCGACCGAGTGCGCATGGCCGGCCTCGTGCAGGCGGGTGTAGGCGGCGGCCATCTCCGCCGTGATCCAGGTGCCTTCATTGCCCGCGCGCGGCGCGGCGCAGGTGCGGATCACTTCCCCGAAAGCGGTGTCGGCGCGGACCTCGTAGTCGCGCTTCGCCAGGCGCTTCCTCAACGAGCGCGGAATCCTCAATTCGGACGGCACCAGCACCATGCGCGGATCGGGGCTCCACCACAGCACCGGCTGGCCTTCGCTGTACCACGGGAAGATGCCGTTTTCGTACGCCTGGAGGAGCCGCGGCAGGGAGAGATCGTCGCCGGCGGCGAGGAGCCCGTTGGGCTCTTCGAGCGCGCGCTCGACCGGGGGGAACGGGTCGCCGGTCTTCAGCCAGGGAATCATGAATCGACCAAACCCGGTCCGACGGGCTGCTGGATTATTTTGCTACGCTGACTTCGCGGTCGATCACCACGACGATGCCGGTGTGGCCGGTCTTGACCGGGGGGCTCAACCCTTCCAGGTCGCCGGGCTGCGGCGCCGGATTTCCGCTCTTCGATACGCGGGCACCCACCACGAGGCTCTCCTGGCTGGACAATTTCGCGGCCGGCGTCATGGCCATCGAGTCGTCGAGCGTGAAGGCGGCAGGCAGGTCGCGGACCTGCTTGCGAATCACCGCGAGCGGCACGCGCGGACCCTCGGCGGCCCGCGCGAAGATGAACACCGTGTCGCCGGGCGCAGCTTTCGCGGCAAGCCCGGGCGATAATCGCACCGTGCCGCTCACGGACGCCGCCGCGGGCGCCTTACCAGGCGCCTTCCCTGGGGCAGGGGGCGTTATCGCTCCCGCCAGCGATTGGGCTTCGGCAATGCTGTTCCGTACCGAGCCCGCCATCTCGGAATCCGGCGGCGCCACCTTGAGGATGCGCTCCCAGTAGGCGATGGCGCGCTTGAAGTTTTTCTTCTCGAATTCCGCGGATCCCGCCAGCGCCAGCGCTTTCACATTGTCCGGGTCCAGCTTCAGCGCCTGATTGATGAGGCGTTCCGGCTCGCCCTGGAGGTTGCGGCCCTGCGACATGGCGAGCGCATCGGCGTAATCGGCGAAGAGTTGCGCGTCGGGCGGCGAGCGCTTGACCGCATTGGCGTAGGCTGCGGCGGACTCGGCGTAACGGTCGAGCACGGCGTAGGAGCGGCCGAGCATCACCCAGCCTTTCACGTCCTCGGGACTCTCCTGCATGCGCGCCGCGAGGCGCTCGACCATGCTTTCGATCTGCTGCCGGGAGAGGGCGTGGCCATCGCCGGCGGGCTGCGGCGCCATTGCCCCGGGATTGCCGACCGCGAAATAGAGCAGGATGGCGGCGAGCGGCAGCGCGATGGCGATGGTGATGACGGTGCCGCGTCCCGGGTTCGGGGCGGCCGCTACGGTGGCCGTGCCGCTGGTGTCGTCGAGCACCCTGCGCTCGATATCACGGCGCGCCTCGTCATGCTGTTCGCGCCCGAGCGTGCCGGCGGCGAGGTCCGCCTCGAGTTCCCGCAGCTGGTCGCGGTAGAGGGCGACGTTGGTCGCGTCGTTGGCCACCGCATCCGGGCGGCGCCGGCGTCCCAGCAGCGACGGCAGCACGAATCCAAGCGCGGCCGCCGCCAGCAACGCCGCGATGATCCAGAATACCGTCACCGCCGCTTCCCCTCAGCGTCACCCGCGAGCAGCGAGGCCGCACGCTCGCTCTCCGCGCTCGTCAGGTCGGACTTCGGCTCGGAGCGGCGGCGCCTCAGGCGAAGGAACAGCGCAGCGAGCCCGGCGATCATCAGCAGGGCCGGCCCCGCCCACAGCAGCACCGTGGTCGCCTTGAGCGGCGGCCGGTAGAGCACGAAGTCGCCGTAGCGCGCCACCATAAAATCGAGGATGTCGCGGTCGCTGGCGCCCTCCCGCATTTGCTCTCGGATCTGGTTGCGGAGATCCACCGCGAGCGGCGCGTTCGAGTCTGCCAGCGTCTGGTTCTGGCACACGAGGCAGCGCAGCTCCGTCTCCAGCGCCACCGCCCGCGCCTCCATCGCGGGATCGGCCGCCTTTCCCGGCGCCGCTTCGCCCGCCCAGACGGCACCCGTTGAAACGAGCATCAGGATGATCAGCCAGCAACGCATATCAGTTGAAAAAAAATAGACAGGATTTACAGGATTAAACAGGATTTACAGGATTCTTCGATGAAAATTAATCCTGATAATCTTGTGAAATCTTGTTAATCCTGTCCATTTTCTCATCAGCCTCTGTTAAGTTCCGCGACCAGCGGAATGATTTTCTGCTTCAGGATTTCCGGCGTGACCGGTCCGATGCGCTTGTAGCGGATCACGCCCTGCTTGTCGATCACGTAGGTCTCGGGCACGCCGTAGACGCCGTAGTCGATGCCGACGCGCCCGTCGGCGTCGATGAGGGACGCCACGTAGGGATCGCCGTAGCGCTTCAACCAGGCGATGGCGTCGTTGCGCTGGTCCTTGTAGTTCAACCCGTAGAGGGGCGCGAGACCCGACCGCGCGAACTCGCCCAGCACCGGGTGCTCCTCGCGGCAGCCCACGCACCACGAGGCCCAGACGTTGAATACCCAGACCTTGCCTTGCAGCGATTTCGGCGAGAACGACTCCCCGGGCTGGTGCAGTTGCGGCAGCACGAACGGGGGCGCCGGCTTGCCGATCAACGGCGAGGGCACTTCGCGCGGATTGAGCGAGAGCCCGACCCCGAGCAGCAGGACCAACAGAACGAAGACGCCGAGCGGCAGGAGATACCGGTTCATGCTGAAAAGTAATAGACAGGATTAACAGGATTTACAGGATTCAATCAAGAAACAAGAATAAGAACCACTCCGATTTTGTGTTGGTTCTAATCTTGTTAATCCTGTAAATCCTGTCCATTTTTTTCAACGACCTGCTGCGGCGGCGTAAGCGGCCGGCTGCGGCTCGCGTGCGCCGGAGCGGTAGCGCCGGTCGGTCGCGGCGAAGAAGCCGCCCAGCGCCATCAAGAGGCACCCGCCCCAGATCCAGGCGACGAACGGCTTGTAATGCACGCGCACGATCCAGGCGTCCGCCCCGACCGGTTCGGAGAGCGCGACGTAGAGATGGCGGAAGACGCCGTTGTCGATGGAGGCCTCGGTCATCGCCGATTCCTGCACCCGGTAGATGCGCCGCTCGGGGTACAGTGTCGTGACCTCATGACCCCCGCTGGTGACGGAGACGGTCGCTCGCGCTGCGATGTAATTCGGGCCTTTCACTTCTTCGACGCCCTTTAAGCGAAATGCGTAGCCGGCAAGTTCGAGGGTGTCGCCCGGCTTCATGCGCGCATCTATCTCGGCCTCGTAGCCCTTGACCAGGGTCACGCCGATCACGAATACCGCGACGCCAACGTGAGCGAGCAGCATGCCGTAATAGGAGCGCGGCGTGCCGCGCAGGCGGTTCACGATGCCCGCGCCGCCGCCCGCGTGCTTCACGCGGTCCGCCAGGCTGGTAGCGGCGGAGGCGATGATCCATGCCGCGAGCCACACCCCGAATCCGACCAGCGCGCTGAAGCGTCCCATGGCAAACGGCACCACCAGGGCGGCCGCGACGCTGACGCCGAGCGCCCAGTAGAGCCGCGCCGCCAATTCCGGCAACTGCGCCTTCTTCCAGCGCGCGAGCGGGCCGACGCCCATGAGGAACAGCGCCGGCGCCATCAGCGGCAGGAACACCGTCTCGAAGTAGGGCGGTCCCACCGAGAGCTTGCCGAGCCCCAGCGCATCGAGCGCGAGAGGGTAGATCGTGCCCAGCATCACCGAGCCGGCGGCGGCCATCAGCAGCACGTTGTTGGTGAGCAGCAGTGACTCCCGGGAGACGAGCTCGAAGCTGCCGCCGGTGCTGATCTTTTGCGCGCGCCACGCAAACAGCGCCAGCGCGCCGCCGACGGTGACGGCGAGGAACGCGAGTATGAAAATGCCGCGCCGGGGATCGGTCGCGAATGCGTGCACCGAGGTGAGAACGCCCGAGCGCACCAGGAAAGTGCCGAGCAGCGAGAGCGTGAACGTGAGGATCGCGAGCAGCACGGTCCAGGCCTTGAAGCTGCCGCGCTTTTCGGTGACCGCGAGCGAATGGATCAACGCGGTGCCGACCAGCCACGGCATGAAGGACGCGTTTTCCACCGGGTCCCAGAACCACCAGCCGCCCCAGCCGAGCTCGTAGTAAGCCCAGTAGCTGCCGAGCGCGATGCCAAGCGTCAACGAGATCCACGCTGCCGTGGTCCATGGGCGCGACCAGCGCGCCCAGGTCGCGTCGAGCCGGCCGGAGAGGAGGGCGGCGATGGCGAATGAGAACGCGACCGAGAAGCCGACGTAGCCCATGTAGAGCATGGGCGGGTGAAACACCATGCCCGGATCCTGCAAGAGCGGGTTGAGGTCGCGGCCGTCGGGCGGCGCGGGGATCAGCCGGTCAAAAGGATTCGAGGTGAACAGCATGAACGCGAGGAAGCCGACACTCACCAACCCCATCACGCCGATCACGCGCGCGACGACGTCCTCAGGCAGGTGGCGGCTGAAGACGCTGACCGCGAGCGTCCAGAGCGCCAGCATCGACACCCACAGCAGCAGCGAGCCTTCGTGCGAGCCCCAGGTCGCGGCAATACGGTACTCGAGCGGCAGCAGGGAATTGGAGTTGGTGGCGACGTTCAATACGGAGAAATCGTTGTTCACGAACGACCAGGCGAGGCAGCCGAACGCGATCGCGACGAACACGAACTGGCCCTGCGCGGCGGGGCGCGCGACGCTCATCCAGACGGCGTTGCCCCGAGCTGCGCCTGCGATCGGCAACACGCTCTGCAACAGCGCGAGGCACAACGCGAGCACCAATGAAAATTGTCCCAGCTCCGGAATCATTTCCGTTCTCCACCGCCGACCAGGGTTTGCGCGGCCTTGCGGCTGGTTTCGTGCGCGCGGTTCACCGCCTCCGCGGCCTCGGGCGGCATGTAGTTCTCATCGTGCTTGGCGAGCACCTCGGCTGCCTGGAACACGCCGTCAGCGCCGACGCGGCCCTGGGCGACGACGCCTTTGCCCTCGCGGAAAAGATCGGGGAGCGCGCCGTGGTACACCACCGGGATGCTCTTCGCGGTGTCGGTCACGACGAAGTGCACCGTCACCCCGTCGGGCTGGCGCTTGACGCTGCCGTTCTCGACCATGCCGCCGATGCGGAAAGTCTTGCCCTGCGGCGCTTCGTTGGCGGCGACCTGGGAGGGCGTGAAGAAGAACACCAGGTTCTGCTGAAACGCGGCGAGGATCAGGCCCGCCACCACGGCGAGCGCCGCGAGTCCCCCGGTCACCATCGCAATGCGTTTATGGCGCGGCTTCATTTTCCATCCTGCGCGCCGAGGCGCCCGAGCGCCTCGCGCTTTCTTCGGGCCAGCAGAATGACTTCCACGGCAATCAGCACGGCGGTCACAGCGTACGATCCCCAGACGTAGAACGCGTAGCCCCCCATATGGAAAAATGAGGCGAAGAAATCGGACCAGCTTGCCCAGTTCATAGCGTCAACCTCCCCCAATACAGCCGCCGATGAACGCCCAACCCCCATCCCATGCCCTTCCCCCGTGCAGGGGGAAGGGGATCTCGAGTCGCCCCTCTCCACTCGGGAGAGGGGCGGGGGTGAGGGTCGAACGCCGACATATCCCGATCCACGAACTGGTTAGTTGCGTATTTCATCTGCGTCTATCGGCGTTTATCTGCGGCTAATTCTTGATTCTTGAGGCGGGTTGTAGCCAGTCGGCATTGCGCTCGCGCTCCAATATGATCGAGCGCACCCGGACGAGCGCCGCCGCGATGCTGTAGAACCAGGCTGCGAACGCCATCAGGAGCATCCCCGCCAGCATCGTCGCGGCCATGGTCGGCGACTGGGTCAGGCTGACGGATGCGCCCTGGTGCAGCGTGTTCCACCAGACGACGGAAAAATAGATGATCGGGATGTTGACCGCGCCGACCAGCGCCAGCACCGCGCACGCGCGGTCGGCCCGGCGCGGCTCGTCGATGGCGGCAGCGAGCGCCATGAAGCCGAAGTAGAGAAAGAGCAGGATCAGTTCCGAAGTAAGGCGCGCGTCCCACACCCACCAGGTGCCCCAGGTAGGCTTGCCCCACAGCGAGCCGGTCCACAACGCGATGAAAGTGAACAGCGCTCCGGTCGGCGCGAGCGCTGCAGCCATCATGTGCGAGAGCCGCGTGTTGAACACCAGCCCGACGCCCGCCCAGAACGCCATCACCAGGTAGAGGAACATGGACATCCACGCCGCCGGCACGTGGAGGAAGATGATGCGGTAGGCCTCGCCCTGCTGGTGGTCGGTGGGAGCGACGAATAATCCGACGTACAAGCCGGCGACGAGCAGTACGGCCGCCGCCCACGCGAACCACGGGATCATGGCTCCGGCGAGGGGGTAGAAGGCCTGCGGGGATGCGTACTTGAACCAGTTGACGTTCCCGATGACTAGGGTCGGCTGGCTCACGGTGCTTGCTCCGGAAATTGCTGCATCTTGGCCAAGTTAAAACACGGGAACCGCAGATGAACGCGGATTAACGCAAATATACTAAAAAACAGCACCCTGCAGGGTACTTATCAGTACTGCTTCGAGAGTATCCGTGTTTATCTGAGTTCATCTGCGGTTCCATTCAAGTTCATTCCGCCGAGATGCGCAGCGCCGCCGATATCGTCCACGGCGCAAATGCGCCCGCCAGCACCAGGAGCGCGGCGAGCAGCAGGCAGTGAGCCTCGCCGCCTTGCCCGGCAGCAGCGGCGTCGAGCGCGCCGGTCCCGAGGATCAGCACCGGCACGTAGAGCGGCAGCACCAGCAGCGCCAGCAATACCCCGCCGCCGCGCAGCCCCAGCGTCAGCGCCGCGCCGATTGCGCCGATGAGAGAGAGCACTGGCGTGCCGAGAGCCAACGATAGTACGAGCACGCCCAGCAGAGATTGATTCAGATCAAACTGGAGCGCCAGCACCGGGGCGAGCACGACCAGCGGGAGGCCCGAGACGAGCCAGTGCGCGAACACCCGCGCGATCACGATCATGCCCAGCGGGGCGGACGCGAGCAGCATCTGCTCGAGCGTGCCGTCGGCATGATCGGACTCGAACATGCGCGTGAGCGAGAGCATGCAGGCGAGCAGCGCCGCGACCCAGATCACGCCCGGAGCGATCGCGCGCAGGAGGTTTGGTTCCGGGCCGATGCCAAGCGGGAACAGGCTCACCACGATCACGAAGAACAGCACCGCGGTCGCGACGTCGGAACGCCGCCGCCAGGCGAGCAGCAGATCGCGGCGGATCACGGCGCGCAGCGTGGCAATCATGGCCGGCTTGATCCGTCGAGATTGATGTCCAGGACGGCAGGCGCCGGGATGCGCGCCTCCTGGTGGGTGGTCAGCACGACCATGCCGCCACGGGCGAGATGCTCGCCGGCAAGCGACTGCACGCGCTCGACTGCCGCGGCGTCCAGCGCGGCAAATGGCTCGTCGAGTATCCACAGCGGGAGCGTTTCGCTCAGCGCCAGCCGCGCGAGCGCCGCCCGCCGCCGCTGTCCCTGCGAGAGCATCCTGACGGGGAGGCTTTCCCGCCCGGCGAGCCCGAAGCGCTCGAGCGCGTCCCGCGAGCGCGCGGGCGTGGCGTCGAGGCCCGCGAGCGCGCAGGCAACCGCGAGATTTTCCTCCGCGGACAGGTCGTCCTTCAATGCGTTGACGTGTCCGACGTAGGCGAGGTGCTTCCAGAATTCCTCGCGCAGCGCGCGGATGTTCTCGCCGTTCCAGCGCACCTCTCCCGCGGCGGGCAGGAGCAATCCGCACAGGGCGCGGAGCAGGCTGGTCTTGCCGCTGCCGTTGGCCCCGGTGACGCGTAGCAGCGCGCCGGGCCGCAGGGTGAAGTCGAGGCCGGTGAAGAGCGTCGCAGTGCCGCGGGTGGCCTCGAGGTTGCGTGCTTCGAACATGGGTTGACAGGATACTGGAACGGCCAGCCCGGGTAATATGGGCGCGGCGTCCA
Source organism: uncultured Streptomycetaceae bacterium (assembly GCA_964521405.1). Taxonomy (GTDB): domain Bacteria; phylum Pseudomonadota; class Gammaproteobacteria; order Burkholderiales; family SG8-41; genus SG8-41. Next base: position 19,368 of record CAZFRR010000304.1, read on the forward strand.
TTTGATGGGTGCGTCACGCTATCACAGATGCGCAACCTCTTGTTGTAAGATGCCCGGCATGAGCGATTCTCCCGGGAAGGCTCTCGATTTCGCCCTGCCGCTCGAGGCGCTGAAGGCCTGCCACGTGCGCATCCGCTCGAATTGCGAAGCACTGCGCCAGCTGATCCTGCACATGAATGACCATGGCTGCGATGCGCAGGCCCGCCAGTCGGCAGAGGGCGTCATGCGCTTTTTCGATACGACCGCGCGCCTTCACCACGAGGACGAGGAGGACGACCTGCTGCCGCACATGATGTCGGCGACCACCGTCAACCGCGGCTCCCGGCTGACGCGTCTGGTGGCCGATATCGCGACCGAGCACCGCGAGATGGAAAGGGTCTGGATCGAGTTGCGCGCCGTGCTCCAGGAAATCTCGGCTGGCGAGGCCACGCAACTTGAACCCCTCGCCGTCGACCGCTATATCAAGCTCTACAAGACGCATCTGGCGCTGGAGGAATCCAACGTCTTCCCCCTCGCCGAGATGCTGCTCAACGGTAACGACATCGCCGAGATCAGCTCCAGCATGGTGGCACGGCGCGGCATCACCGTCTGAACTCTTCTCCCCGCTCTCGCGACCTCCTGGAAACGATACGGCCCGCCGCCGTTGCCGGCGACGGGCCGTTGTGTCCTGCGTCAGATGCTTGCGAAGTTTGCCCTGATCTTATTCGCGTTTATCGGCGTTTATCTGCGGTTCCATCGCCTTAGAACTGCTAGCCCTGGATCACCCCGCAGGCGACGCGCCCCCCGGCGTTGCCGGTGGGGTCGGTCGTGAGGTCGTCGACCCCCGCATGCACGATCACCGCGCGGCCGATGATGCCGTCGGCCTTGTCCTTGCTCACGGAAATATCGCCGACGGTGAAGTTGATCTGCGCGACGCCCTGGTCGCTGAAGGTGAGGTTGCCGAGGTCGCCGGCGTGCTTTACCGGGTCGTAAGGCCCGCCATGCTGTTGCTTGTGGGGATTGAAGTGCCCGCCGGTGTTCATCCCTTTATCATCGCTGCAGTCGCCTTTTTCGTGGATGTGGAAGCCTTTCGGCCCCTTGGTGTGGCCCGTGATTTCGCCGGTGACGCGCACCACGTCGCCGATCTGGGTGAACTTGACGTTGCCGCTTACACTCGAGCCGCTGCGCGGTTGCAACTGGGCGACGGCGGATACTTCCTTCTGCTCCTCAGTCCCGGCACAGCCTGCTGCAAGCAGCGCGCCGCAGGCGGCGGTCAGCACAAAATGCTTCATTTTTCCTCCTCCTGGATATCCATCAATGGGTGGTGTTGCGACGGCCATACTATCCGGCATTTTCGGCATTCAATCAATGCGCAGGGTGGATATGACCTCAATACCGGTGAAATGCCGTCGGCGTCGTGTTTCCCGGGCAGGGGGGTGGAGATTCATCGCGCCAGCCAGCGCCGGGCGGTCGAGGCGGCGGTCAGGTCTTCAAGCCGGCACTCTCCCGAACTTGACGCCCGCGCCAGCACCACCTGCAGCAATTGCGCGGTCGCCAGCGCGTCGGAGAGCGCGTTATGGCGCGCGGAGTTCTCGATGCCGAAGAGACGCGTCCAGTCGTCCAGCGTTTGTGCTTTGCGCGCATGCTCGGGACAGAACAGGGGGGCGGCGACGGCAAGATCGATCCAGGCATTGACGGAAACGGCGCCGAGCGCGGAGCGCATCGCTCGGTCGATCGCGATGCGGTCGAAATCCGAGTGAAAGCCGACGAGCGGCGCCTTGCCGGCGAACGCGAGGAACCGGGTGAGGGCCTCGGGGTGCTCGTGCCCGGAACGCTGCGTGGTGCCGTCGATGCCGTGAACCAGGATGTTTCCGTGATCGCTGGAGATTTCCTGGCGCAGGATGATCTCGAAACTGTCCTGCAGCCGGATGAGGCCCTGGCTGAAGCCGACCGCGCCGATCGCGAGCAGGCGATCTTGCAGTGGATTGAGCCCGCTGGTTTCGACATCGACCACCACGAGCCGCAGCGCAGCGACCGCGGTGTTCCCGTCGGGCGCGGGTGCGGCGCGATACACGGCCATCGCGTATTCGTGCTCCGGGCTAAGGCGCGGCCGCCGTCCGAGCAGGCGCGAGATCCAGCTCATAGCTGATATTCGAGCGCGAGCCGGCTTTGGAGTTTCCGCGCCTGGCGGAAGCTTTCCTTGAGGATGCGGCGGTCCACCTCGTTGAGTTTCCCGGGATCGATGCGGTTGGGTGATGCAGGCTTATCTTGCCGGCCGGCAAGCAGTTGCTGCCTCAGGCGCAATGTTTGTATGAAGAAGAAAGCTTCAACCGCCGAGGAGATTTCCTTCTCGCTCATATTGATCCTCGATCCTGCCTGCCGCAGGCGATGCGCGGTGTTGGTGTGCGGCGTCGAGGCAGCCAGGCTGAGGACGCGCGCCGCGTCCACGAACAGCCGCGCGCCTGACTTCTTGAGGTCGATCGTGCCGGGAGCGCCCGGAGCGTCCTCGGTCTCGAAATCGCTGATGAGGCCCAGCGGCGGTGCGGACTCGAGCGCGTAAACCGCCAGCGCGCGCAGATACGCAGGCCTCGCGTGGGCCAGTTCGAGCAGGCTGGCGCGCAAGGCATCGGCCAGATCATGCTGCTCGTGCAATGGCCTGAAATCGAAGAAGATCACCGCGCTCAACAGCTGTTCCTCGGCCGGGTTGTTGATCCAGGTCTCGAACCGGCGGCGCCACTCGGCGAGGCTCAGGCAGCACCGCGGGTTGCCCGCCATGATGCCGCCCTTGCACAGCGGAAATCCGCAGGCATCCAGCGTCCGGTTGACCGCCTCGGCGAACGGCAGGAGCCGGGCGCGGGCTTCATCCGGCGTCTGCTCCAGGGTGTCGGCGAAGATGATGCCGTTGTCCTGGTCGGTGCTGATCGTCTGCTCGTAGCGTCCCTCGCTGCCGAATGCGAGCCAGCACCATTCGATATTGTCGAGGCGGTGCACGGTCCGTTCCAGCTCGATGATGCGCAGGGTCAGTGCATCGTTGAGCGTTGAAATGATGAGTGTCAATTGCTCAGCGGTGAGTCCCTGCGCCAGAAGATCCCGCGCCAGCCTGCGAATTTCGCCCGCGGCAAACTGCAGGGCGCCCGGGTCCGCCGCGCTGGCGATCGTGCGATTGATGCCGCGCATGCTGGCGCGCTGCAGCACGAAGAGATCGCGCTCGGTCACGGCGCCGATCAGCCTGTCTCCGTCCATGACGGGGATGTGCCGTATGCCTTCCCGCGCGATCAGGAAGGCAGCCTCGTAGGCGTTTGCCTCGGCTTGCAGCGTCCTCGGTTGCGGGGTCATCACGTCGCCGACCGGCGCATCGAGGTCGCGGCGGGCGAGTGCGACGCGATCGAGAACGTCGTAGCGGGTCAGGATGCCCACCAGCGCGCCGTCACGGTTCACGACGAGTATCGAGCCCGTACGCTCCACGACCATCGTCCGCAGGGCCTCGCCGATCGGGGTATCCGGCGCGCAGCAGACCGGCGGGCGCTGAATGAGCGAGCGCAACGAGCGGTTCATAGCCTGGTTCTCGCCGGCGAGACTCACTGTCTGCATGGCGAGCAGGCGCCGCGACTCGTGCAACAGCGAGGTGAGATAGCGCGTGGCGAAATCCTGGAAACGCGGGCTGCGGTGCAGTAGCTCGTCGAAGTCGCCGGCCGGCAACTGATAGCAGAAGGTATCGGCCGCGGCGGTATAGTTCGAGTCGCCGGGCTCCTTCTCGAGCAGCGCGTCGATCGGGAAACTCTCCCCCGGCCGCAACGTGGTGACGGAGGGGGCGCCCGCCTCGCCCCCGTCCGCGTGCTGCACCAGGCCCCGCTGAATGAGGTGGAACCATTGCGGCTGACCTTGCCCGGGCGAATAGATCGCGGTGTCCTTGGGGTAGTAAGCGAGACTCAGCCGGGAGGCGAGGAAACGCAGCGCCTCGTCTTCCATCTCATCGAACGGGGGGTAGCGGCGCAGGAAAGCGAGCGCGGCGGCGGCGAGCGATTCGGCGGCGGGATTGGGGATAGGAGAATTCACGAGGGGGGCTGCCTTGATAACGTGACCTGATTGTACGACGGCGGTCCCGGCCTGCCCAAAATGTGAAGCACCGGCGCCTCATTCCGTTTGATCTGGATCAAATGCGGTCGCCACGCCGCCCCTTAGTATTCGGCCATAAGTCATTGTGCCGAAATTCATTTAATGAACACCAGTCCCGCCGCATTGCCCGCAATCCCGGTTGCCGGCCGCATGCGCGCCTTCCGGCCTCAGGCACGGTTGCGCGGGCTGCCTGGGACTGAAACGGGAAAGGGCAAGTGATGCCATCACTGCCATACCAGCAATGGTCGGTGGTGACGTCGAGCACGGTTGCGTTCACGGCCTGTTTCATGGTGTGGATGATGTTTGCCGTCATCGGCATCCCCATCAAGCAGACCCTGGGCCTCAACGAAACGCAGTTCGGGATTCTGGTGGCGATGCCGGTGCTCACCGGCTCGCTGATCCGCCTGCCGCTGGGCATGTGGACCGACCGCTACGGCGGGCGCATCGTGTTTTTCATCCTGATGCTGTCCACCGTGTTTCCGATCTGGCTGATTTCCCGGGCGACCGAATTCTGGCACTTCCTCGTGACGGGCCTCTTTGTGGGTGTGGCGGGCGGCTCGTTCACGGTCGGTATCGCCTACTGCGCGCGCTGGTTCCCGCGGAACCGCCAAGGGCTGGCCATGGGAATCTTCGGCGTCGGCAATACCGGGGCGGCGGTGACCAAGCTGGTCGCGCCGACCATCGTGGTGGCCTACGGCTGGGCGATGGTGCCGCAGGTGTATGCCGTGCTCATGACGGTGACGGCGGTGCTGTTCTGGTTCTTCAGCTATACCGATGAGCAGCACACCGCAGCTGCTTCCCAGGTTACGGTC
>CAZFRR010000305.1:0-3792 GCA_964521405.1 uncultured Streptomycetaceae bacterium
GGATGCCATTGCATGGCAATTGAACACCAGACCACGCAAGTCGATGGGTTTCCGGTGTCCCGCTGAGTTGTTCACCCCGGACGCTTTCGATTTTAAGCAGCATCACGCTGCGCTTTTTGCACTTGGTCATTGAAACCGCCCGCTCTAAGGAGAAACTTTTGAACGGAGAAACCATGGGGCAACTTGCCGGAAAGGTCGTGGTCGTTACCGGGGCTTCTACCAAACTCGGAATCGGAAGCGCAATTGCCAGGCGCTTCGCGCGGGAAGGGGCGTCCGTTTTCCTGGTGGCGGAAGGGGCGAACGGCGAACTCGAGAAAATTTGCAACGAGTGCAGGAATTTCCCCGAAGCGGGGCGCATCGACCATGGCGTCTACGATCTCGCGGAGAGCGGCGCGGCCGAACGCATGATCGCGGACGCGGCGCAGCGCTTCTCGCGCATCGACGTGCTGGTCAACAACGCCGGCATCCGGGCGCCGTGCGACTTCGGCGAGTACACGCGCGAGATCTTCGATCGGGTCGTCGCCGTCAACCTCGCGGCCCCCTTCTTCGCGAGCCAGGCGGTGCTACCGGTCATGCGCCGGCAGGGCGGAGGCCGGATCATCCACATCGCGAGCCAGCTGGGCCACGTGACCTACGCCAAGCGCGCCCTCTACGGCCTGACGAAGGCCGCGTTGATCCATCTCACGAAATCGATGGCGTACGAGCTGGGACGCGAGGGCATCATGGTGAACTCGATCAGCCCGGGACCGATCAGGACCCAGTTCATCATCGATCGCAGCGTTGGAGAACCCGAGGAGGCGGCGCGGCGGTTGAAGGCCTATACGCCGCTCGGGCGGCTGGGCGAGCCCGCGGAAATTGCGGATGTCGCGCTATTCCTCTCCACCACCAGCGCCACCTATCTCCAGGGCGAGGACATCTGCGTGGATGGCGGCTACACCACGCACTGACCGTCTGCCGGGCGCGCCTAGTCGACTTTCAGCCCGTTGTCCTTCACGACCTTTGCCCACTTGGCAATTTCGGACTTGATGAAAGCGTCGAATTGTTCCGGCGAACTGCCGACGGGATCGGCGGCTTGCGTGGCGAGCCGCGCCTTCACGTCGGGCAACTTCAGGATGTTCGAAATTTCCCGCTGAATCGCCGTGACGGCGGCGCCGGGGGTCCCGGCCGGCGCGAGCATGCCGAACCAGAGCACCACGTCGTAGCCGGGCACTCCCGACTCGGCGACAGTGGGAACCTCCGGCAGCGCGGACGAGCGTTTGGACGCGCCGACCGCAAGCACGCGCAGCTGGCCCGATTTGATATGGGCGCCCACGGAAATCAGGTTCTCGAACAGTAACGCTGTTTCCCCGCGCAGGATCCCGATGACCGATTGCGTTCCCTTGTAGGGCACGTGCACCAGGTCGACCTTCGCCAGGCTCTTGAAGAGCTCCATCGCCATGTGCGGCGAGCTGCCGTTTCCGCCAGACGCGTAATTGAGCGCACCGGGTTTCGCCCTTGCCAGCGCCACGAGCTCCCTGACCGATTTCACCGGGAGCGACGGATGCGTGACCAGAAAGGCGTGGATCGACACGACCTGCGAGACCGGCGCGAAATCCCGGACCGGGTGATAGCTGAGCTTTGAGTAAAGGCTGAGGTTGGCCGCATGCGACAGGCCGACGATGATGAGGGTATGGCCATCGGCCGGCGCCCTGGCGGCGATCTCCGCGCCGATATTGCCTCCGGCGCCGGCCCGGTTGTCGATCACCACCTGCTGCTTCCACGTCTCGGTCATTTTCTCCCCGAGGATGCGGGCCAGCCCGTCGGTTGCGCCACCGGGTGGAAACGGCACGATGAAACGGATGGACTTCTGCGGAAACTCCTGCGCGGCAGCGCCGCCCGCCAGAAACGCCGCAAGTGTGAGCAATATGCCGCCAATCCGCTTCTTGCACATGACGCCCCCTGTCGATATCAATGTCGGGTTCGCTTCGCGCTGCTACTGCGGCTTGATCCCGGCCTCTTTCGCGACTTTGTCGAAGAGCGCGATCCATGTCGCGTAACGTTTTGTGAGCTCTTCCGGACTGCTCGGCTGGGGCTCCGACCCGGCGCTGAGCATCTTGTCGCGGATGTCCGGCATCGCCAGGGTGCGGCGGATCGCCGCGTTGAGGGCATCGACGATGTCGCGGCGGATTCCAGCCGGCCCCATGATGCTGCGCCACGCCGGCAGGTCATAGCCCGGCACTCCCGCCTCGGCGATCGTGGGCACGTCCGGAAATGTCGGCGAGCGGGACGGGCCGGTGACGGCCATCGCGCGCAACCGTTCCCGATTGGCCACAACGGTCGCCGATGGCGCGAAGTAGTAGTCGACACGGCCGGCCATCACGTCGATGGTGGCCTCGGCGACGGACTTGTAGGGGACCTCCACCGCCTTGATGCGGGCCATGCTGTTGAACAACAAGGCGTTCCAAAACGGCATTTGCCCGCCCAGGGTCGCGAAAGTCATGTTGCCGGGGCGGGCCCGGGCCAGCGCGATGTATTCCTTCAGAGTTTTCGCCGGAACGCTGGGATGCACGACCATGACGAATGGCGAGGTCTCGAGGAGCGACACCGGCGTGAAGTCGCGCAGCACGTCATAGGTGGCGTTGGCATTGACGTGGCGCGCCCCCGCCATCGAGCCCCCGGCGAGCAGCCACGTGTGGCCGTCAGGGGCCGATTTCTGCACGAAGGTCTGGCCGATCAGGCCGCCAACCCCCGCCCGGTTCTCGGCGATGAATTGCTGGCCGAGCTGCTCGCCCAGCTTCGGCGCGATGAGGCGCGTGACGAAATCGTCGCCGCCGCCCGGCGCACCCGCGATGATGATGCGCACCGGCTTCTCCGGCCATTTTCCCGTTTGAGCGTGAGTGGCGGTGAACGCCGCGGCGAGCACGAGCGTCAGTAACCAGCGTGCTGTTTTCATTTTGTGCTCCTCATTAATCGGCGTGGCCGGGCGGGCAGCGCCCGCCTGAAGCCAAAAGGCAAAAGGAAAAAGGCGAAGGGCTAAAGGGTCGAATCAGGATTCACGAATCACGATTCACCGGGCCTGGAGATCACTTCACCAGGTAAACCACGTCGTTCTCGCGCGCGTGCTCGCGCACCTTCAGCCCGAAATCGTCCTTGGGCCCCACGGCGGTGACGGGCGCGTGGTTCAACTGCAGGGACTCGACCCGCTGGCCGAAATCGGTGGTGTGCCCCCGGAAGTGGATGTTGTCGCCGACGCGCAGCATCCCGGTCTCCAGCTTCACGACCGCGACGCAGAGGTGGCTGAAGTAGTGGGTCACGACGCCGATGCGCACGCCCGGCGGCGGCTTCACGACCGGGCCCGCGGGCGCCGGTTTCGCCGCCGCCCGCCGCGCGGCCGGTTTTTTCGCTTTCGGCGACGCGCGCCGGACCGGCGCCTTCTTCGCGGCTTTCTTGCGTGCCGCCGGTTTCCTCGCGGGCGCTTTCTTTTTCTTCGCCTGGGTCTTGCCCTTTGCTTTCTTCCGGGTCGCCATGTTCTGGATCCTTCAAGAAATGGGGTCGGAGCAGGTTGCGAGGATAGTATCGCGCCAAATGCAGGCAGGCGCTACGGGGGGCGACCCCAAGGAGGAAGGCGGAAGGGTTCCCCGCAGAGCGGGATACCTGCCTCCCGGTATCTAAGCGGTGAGTTGCCGCACCACCTGGTCAATGTAGCGCAGTGTGAGCGCCGTCATTTCCTCGGGCTGGAGGTTGCTGATCGGGTGGGGCAGTTCCACGTAGGGGTGCCCCTCCATGCCCTTGCTCTTGAACTGGAACACCGCA
>CAZFRR010000306.1:0-10248 GCA_964521405.1 uncultured Streptomycetaceae bacterium
ATCGGTCAGCCACTCGCGCGCGGCCGGCCGGCACGGCGCGATGCCCACGCCGCAGTTGCCCATCACGACCGTGGTCACGCCGTGCTCGGCGGAGCTGGACAGCAGGCGGTCCCAGGTGATCTGCGCATCGTAGTGGGTATGCGGATCGACGAAGCCGGGGCAGACGATCTTGCCGGAGGCGTCGATCACCGTGGCCGCGGAGCCAGCGATTGCTCCGAGCGCGGCGATGCGTCCGCCCTCTACCGCCACGCTACCCTTGAACTGCGCGCCGCCGCTGCCGTCGACGATCGTCCCGTTGGTAATCAGCAGGTCGTATGCCATGTCGGGTTCCCAGGGAAAGGCGGCGACGGAGACGATATCACAGGGGACTGCTCGGGGGGCCAGGAGCAGGGATGAGGGATGACCCAGCGCTGTGTAATGATGAATGCGGCCAAATCGAAGCCCCGGATTCGATCCGGGAGATGAATGAGGAATCGCATGGTCACGACTCACGAATCACGATTCACGCTTTTCAAAGTGCAGTGGCGAGTCATGGCCAAATGGTATTCTGTCCGGCGGACTGATTTTTGACAGGAGAAATGCGATGCCCTGGATCGATGCGAACGGCGCCAGCCTGCGGTATGAACTGAGCGGATCGGGAACCGAGACGCTGGTGCTGATGCATGAAGCCGGCGGGTGCATAGAGAGTTACGAGGACGCGTTGCCCGGGCTGGAAAAGGCATTCCGCGTCCTGCGTTACGACCAGCGCGGTTTCGGATTTTCGGAGAAGGTGCGCGAGCTCACCTTCGGGACCGTGCTGGCGGACCTGGCCGGACTGCTGGATGCGCTGAAAATCACTGCGCCGGTGCACGTGGCCGGCTGCGCGATGGGCAGCGATTTTGCGGCGGGATTTGCCGCGCGTTACCCCGGGCGGGTTGCGAAGCTGGCCGTGGCCAGCCCCAACATCGGCAGCAATGCCGCGCGCAGCGCGCCGATCCTGGAGCGCGCCGCCCTGGTCGAGCGCGAGGGGATACGCGCCGCGGTGAAAGCGAGCCTCGATCGCTCCTACCCCGAGAACCTGCGCGCGCTGGATCCGGAACGATTTCGGCGCTTCCGGTCCCGTTGGGTCTGCAATACGCCCGCGTCGTTCATGGCCTCGGCTCGCATGATGAGCGCAATGGATCTCACGCCCGAATACGCGAAGATCCAGGCGCCGACGCTGGTCATCGGCGCCATCCACGATGTGCAGCGGCCGCCCGAGATGGCGCAGCAGGTGGCCAACGCCATCCGTGGCGCGAAGTATGTGCTGGCCGATACCGGGCACTTCATGAACGTGGAGACGCCGCAGCTGTTTGCGGATACCGTCGTGCCTTTTTTCAAGGGCAGGTGAGCGGGGCGGGAAAGGGTATGCGCCGGACGGCGCAGGGGAAAAGCGCAGGTTCGACCGGGGTGGCCGCGCTTTTTTGGACACGAAATCGGGCCTGCAGGAAGGAGATCAGGTCTGGCATCTCGGCACAACTCCCATGATAGGGCGTAAGCTACAAAGGCAGGCCAAACCCCGTGAAGGCGCGGCACGTCGCCTTCGCATAACTCGACCATGGGAGGAAACCATGAAAATCGAGACAGCTACCCGGGTGTTGATGAGCGCAATTGCGGCCGCGGCATGGATGTGCGGCCCCGCGTCGTGGGCGCAGGATTATCCTGTCAAACCGGTCCGTTACGTCGTCCCGTTCCCTGCGGGTACCGGAAACGACATCGTCGGTCGTTTGGTCGCTGACCGTTTGACGCGCCTGTGGGGCCAGCAGGTCATCGTCGACAACCGGGGGGGCGCCTCCGGCTCGATCGGCGCGGCATTTGTTGCGAAGTCGCCGCCCGACGGCTACACGCTGCTCCATTGCAATATCGCCCCGAATGCAATTTCCCTATCGATGATCGCGGACATAACCTACGGGCACAAAGATTTCGCGCCGATCACGCGCATCGGCATGCCGCCTAACGTTATTGTCGTGCACCCGTCGGTGCCGTTCAAGTCGATCAAGGAACTCGTGGCTTTTGCAAAGTCGAACCCGGGCAAGCTGAGTTACGCCGCCGGGACGGTCGGCACCTCGCCGCACCTGACGATGGAGTGGCTCAAGTTGCGGCTGAAGTTCGACATCGTGCACATTCCTTATAAGAACGCGGCACAGGGGACGAGCGATGTCATTGCCGGCCAGCTGCCGATCAATATTACCAACCTTCCGTTCCTCGTAGCACAGATTCAGGCCGGACGCTTGCGCGCGCTCGCGGTCGCGAGCGCAAAGCGTCAACCGCAGCTGCCGGACGTGCCGACGATGCAGGAATCGGGCGTGCCCGACTTCGAGGTCAATTCCTGGTACGGCGTGTGCGCGCCGGCTGGCACTCCCGTAGCGTTGCTCGACAAGTTAAATGCCGACATACACTCGGTATTGCGTATCCCCGAAGTCGAGCAGCGCCTGACCGAACTGGGGATGCCACCCGCGCCGACCAGCCGCGAGGAGTTCGACCGGTTCATTCGCGCGGAGATCGCGCGCTGGGCGCAGGTGATCAAGGACGCGCGGATTCCAAAGCAATAGCGGCGGCAATAGCGGCGGCAATAGCGGCGCGGCGGTGGTGCCGCCGCAAGCAGGTTGCCCGATACCGACGCGCTCAGGCCTTGAGCGGGACCGGCGTCGGAAGTGGCTTTCCCGCGAAATGCGCGTTCAAATTGGCGAGAATCAACGCGGTCGCCGCGGTGCGCGCCTCCGGCGCCCGACCGGAGCAGTGCGGTGTGACCACGACGTTGTCGAATTGCAGAAGCTCCGGAAGCCTTGGCGGCACGCTCGGTTCGCCCTCGACGACATCGAGGCCCGCCCCCGCGATTCGCTTCGCCTGCAGGGCATCGATCAGCGCCGCCGTATCCACGACCGTGCCGCGCCCGATATTGACGAGATACCCCTTCGGCCCGAGCGCCGCGAGAACGGCTGCGTTGACGAGGTGTCGCGTCCCCGCGCCCCCTGGCGCAGCGACGACCAGGAAATCGGCCCACGTCGCCAGCTCGATCAGGTTGTCGAAATAGCGGTAGGAAGAACCGGCGACGGCTGCCCGGTTGTGATAGCCGACCTCCATGTCAAAGCCGCGCGCGGCGCGGCGCGCAATCCGGCTGCCAATGGTTCCCAGACCGAGAATACCCAAACGTTTTCCGGAAAGGGTCGGGGTCTCGACGCGCCATTGATCCTGCCATCCGCCGGCGCGCACGAAGCGATCGGCCTGAAGCAGGTGCCGGGTCGATGCCATCAACAGCATCATGGCGGAGTCGGCGACGGCTGAAGCATTCGTGCCGGGGCAATTGGCGACCGCGATGCCCCGGCTCCGCGCCGTGGCGAGATCGACGGCTTCATAGCCCGCGCCGATGGCGAAGACGATCTCGAGGTTCGGAAGCAATCCCATTTCGTCGCCGCTGAGACCGCCGCGGCCGTTGGTCAGGACGGCCCTGATACCGCCGCCGTCGCGAAGGGCGTCTGTCCGGCTTGCATACTGCTTCCCCTCGCGAACGGCATAGCCGTCAGCCGTCAGGGCGGCAACGCGTTCAGGGCTGAGTCCCACGAGGGCCAGAACGGCTATGCTCATGACCACTCCTTTAAGCGTGACGAGTAACGGGGCGCGTCGAGGGGCGGAACAGGGGCCCCGAACTTGTTCGGGGATGTGACCCCCGGTGGTGCGCAGAGCGGCCGACACGATGACATGGAAGATTTATGGTGGCCTAACCGAGGCCGCTGCCGGGTGACGTCCGTCGAGTCTGACCCTTCTTCTTTTATGTTTCCACAGGCTCGGGAGGCTTGAGCGCCGGGAACCGGTGCTTGAACAATGCTTCCTCCGCGCCATCCAGTTCCACGCCGAGATGTTCCCGCAGGTTTTCCAGGTAATCCGCAAAATCGGTGACGACCAGTTTCCGCAGCGTGCCTTTGGTCAGGTCGAAGATCTTGAACGTGTGGTCGCTGAGGGTAACGCGTCCAACATCCGTCATCCGGGTGCCGAGGATCGCGTCGCGGAAAACATGATCGGAGCTGTTCGACGTATAAAAGTTGGCCATCTCCAGGTCGATGGGCAGTGCCGCTTCAATCTTGAACGTGTAGAGGGGCTGCCATTCCTGCGCGAATTTCTTCTGCAGATAGAATCCGTGCTCGCTGTTCTCGTGCAATCGGTAGATCTCCCCCAATTGCTCGAATTCGACGTCGGCCTTCAGCATCAAGGGCTGTCTGAAACCGGACCCGCCAAAACCGACGTCACAGACCCAGACTTGTCCCTCGAGTTCCACCAGGTTTATCTGGTGGGTTCGCCCGCCGGGCTGGGGCCGGTTGCGATGAACGCGCGCCATGTTCGAATGGAACTTGAAGCCAAGCTCGGCCAGGGCCAGGGAGAACAAGCCGTTTTGCTGAAAACAATAACCTCCGCGCCGGCGTAACAACACTTTCTCAGTGAGCGATTCCGCGTCTAGCTTGACGCCCTGATGGCAGAACACATCGATGTTTTCGTACGGGATGTGCTGCAGGTGCAGAAGGTGCAAATCCTGCAGCGTTTGCAAGTTCACGGCGGGCGAACGCGAGTACTTGATTCTCTTGAAATAGAGATCCAGAAAGCTATTCGCCATCGTCGATCCATTCGTCGTTCGTCACTCGTGGCCTCCACCGGTATTCTAATGGGGGCTGAGCCCAATCAATGCTGCACGGTTCACAACTTCGCCGCCTGGCGCGCCAGCAGTTTCCATTGGTCCTGCTGCTGCATCCAGATCGTGAGGTTGAACAGTTTCACCTTGTCGCCCTCCTTGCGGCGGGTGCCGGTAAAGACATGGCGCACGAGGGCGACCTTGTCCACCACGTTGATCGTTTGCCCGCTCAGCTCGATTGCGGAAAAACCCGACTTGCCCGAGGCCAGCGCTTCGATGAACTCGGCCTTGTTCTCCAGCCTGCCGCTCGAGTGCCCGTAGCTCAATTCCGCCATCGTCAGTTTGTCGAGCGCGGAGGGGTCGGCGGCTATCATCGCCTTGCGCAAGGACTCCACTGCTGCCGAGACTGCGCTTTCTTTTCCGGTTTGCGTGCTTGTCATGGGGCCATCCCTGGTTGTAGATCGATTGTCCTAAGAGCATCTGCGTGAAGTGTATCGCGGTTGACGGTTTCCTTGCGTGCAGGATAGATTGCCCGTTGTGATCAAACAACAGCAGGTGTTGGTTTTCGCGCTGGCGATGCTGGCCTGGCATTTCCCGGCGGCAAGCTCGGCGCAGAGCTATCCCGCCAAGCCCGTCCGCTACGTCGTGCCCTTTCCCGCCGGGGCCTCGCCCGACATCATTGCGCGGCTGGTCACCGAGCGCCTGGGCCGGATCTGGGGCCAGCAGGTGCTGGTGGACAACAGGGCGGGCGCAGGCGGGACGGTAGGCGCGGCATTCGCGGCCAAGTCGCCGGCCGACGGCTACACCCTGTTTCAGTGCAACATCGCGTCGAACGCCATCGCGGAGTCGCTGTACGCGAAGTTGCCCTACGACCCCCAGCGCGATTTCGCGCCGCTTTCCCTGATCGGCACGAGCGCGAGCATCCTGGTCGTGCACCCGTCGCTGCCGGCGCGCTCGGTGAAGGAATTCATCGCCTACGCCAGGGCGAACCCGGGCAAGCTCTCCTACGGCACGTCGGCGACGGGCACGTCGCCGCAGCTCGCGATGGAGCTGCTCAAGCTGACGGCGAAGTTCGATGTCGTGCATATCGCCTACAAGGGCGCGCCGCAGGCGCTGACCGACGTGATCGGGGGCCAGATTCCCGCCACCATGCAGACGGCCCCGGCGGTGCTGCCGGCGATCCAGGCGGGGCGCGTGCGCGCGCTCGCGGTGACGAGCCTGAAACGCCTGTCGCAGCTGCCGTCGGTGCCGACCCTGGACGAGACCGCGTTTCCCGGCCTCGAAGTGAATACCTGGTACGGGCTGTGCGCACTCGCCGGCACGCCCGCGCTCATCCTCGACAAGGTGCATGCTGATCTCACCGCGGTGTTGCGCGTGCCCGAGATCCAGCAGCGATTGCGTGACATCGTGGTCGAGGCCGCCCCGATCAGCCGTGACGAGTTCGAGCAGTTCATCCGCGCGGAGATCGCGCGCTGGGCGCGCGTGATCAAGGCCGCGGGCATCCCGCTGCAGTAGCACGCAGCAGGCGGCCGCGCTCAAGCAAGTCGTGAGTGCTCCGGTGGCGCCGCGTCGTTAGCGCACGGGCGGGGGCGCGCGACCGAGTTCCAGATTGCGGACGCTCAGGCGCCCCGCGCGGAACGGGCTACTATAGCAACCCGGATGATGCAGACTTGGCGTCCTGACCTACCCCAATAAGAGAGGAGCAGCGAAGATGAAGGTGTATGAAAGACTGGCCCACGCGTTCAAGGCGGAAGGCACAACAGCGACGTTCGGCATGATGGGCGACGGCAACATGTACTGGATCTACGCGCTCGACAAGCTCGGCGTCAAGATCCACGAGGTGCGCCACGAAGGCGCAGGGCTCGGGATGGCAGACGGCTTTGCGCGGACCACGCACACCCCGGGTGTTGCCACTGCAACCTGTGGCCCGGGTGTCACGCAGCTTGCCACCGCGCTGGTGACCGCCAGCCGTGCACACTCGCCGCTGGTCGCTTTTTGCGGCGAAGCTCCCAGCACGGACGACGAATACGCCCAGTATCTGGACCAGTCGCGCTTTGCCGCTGCCTGCGAATCGGGTTTTGTCCGCCTCGTGTCGCCCGACCAGGCGGACGATGTCGTGCGCAAGGCATTCTATCTGGCGAAGACCGAGAACCGCCCCATTATGCTGAGCTGCCCGATGGACATTCAGCAGCAGAAGTTCGAAGACGACGATGAAGCGTATAAGCCGTCCTCGACGCTCTTCACGCGCGGGGCCGTGCACCCGGACGCCAAAGTGTTGGCACAAGCCGCTGATATGGTGGCCGGCGCCAAGAAGCCCGTAATCATCGTGGGCCGCGGCGCTCAGTGGGCGGGGGCTGGCCCGGCGGTGCTCAAGCTCGGCGATCGCATTGGCGCGCTGATCCTGACGACGCTGCTGACGAAGACCTTCCTCAACGAGTCCGAGTATCACGCGGGCATCTCGGGCTTGTACGGCTCGCGCCCGGCCATGCATTTGTGCCACGAAACCGACCTGGTCATCGGCGTGGGGGCGAGCTTGAACCGCCACACGCTCGAAAACGGCTACATGTATCCCGAAGCCCGCTACGTGCACATCGATTCGAAGCCGCACCTGATGATGGGCGGCGGCCGCGCCGCCGATTGCTATCTTCAGGCGGATGCCAGGATCGGCGTCGAGGAACTGGAAAAACTGCTCGCCAGCCGTGGCGTGAAGTTGGCCGGCTACCGCACACCCGACGTGAAAGCCAAGCTCGTCAATCACCAGGCGGACCGCACGGAATTCGAGATGGATCCGGGCACTGTCGACCCGCGCGAGGCCGTGATCGCCCTCGACCAGATCGTGCCGCCGGAAATCGGGGTGCTTTCAGGCAGCGGCATGACCTCGGCGTTCTGCAGCATGCTGATGACGCGCCGGCGTGGACTGGTGCAGGGCGGGCACTTCTTCGGCTGCATCGGGCAGATGCTGCCGGCCGCGATGGGGGCGGTCGTAGCCACGGGAAAACCCGCCATGCTGATCGACGGCGACGCCAGCGTGATGATGCACCTGGCGGAGTTCGAGACCGCGGTGCGCTACAACATGCCGCTGCTCGTGATTGTGATGAACAACGAGGCGCTGGGCGCCGAGTATTACAAGCTTGATGCGCACAAGATGGAGACCCGGGGCTCGCAGATCACAACACCGGATCTGGGCAAGGTGGCAGTTTCGTTTGGCGGGCGCGGCCGCAAAGCGACGACCATCGAAGAGCTGTCCTCCGCTGCAAAGGAGTTCTTGGCAAAGCCCGGCCCGATGATGGTCGACCTGCGCATTTCGAAATCGGTGCCGAGCGTGCCCTATCGGCGCATCCACTACGGCCGGGACGAATAGCCGCGCGCATAACCACCGGGGACGGGCGCCCATGCGGACGAACACGCTCAAGCAGAAGCTGCGGGACGGCAAGCCCGTCTTCGGGGTCATGCTCACGTTTCCGTCGCCGCCGGTCGTGGAAATACTGGGCTACATCGGGTTCGACTGGATCCTGCTCGACAACGAGCACGGTTCGATCACGGTGGATACCGCCGAGGACGTGATTCGCGCCGCCGAGCTGACCGGCATCGCGCCCATCGTGCGGCCGGTGGCGAACCGGCCGGAGATGATCGCGCCGTTTCTCGATCGCGGCGCGTGGGGCGTGCAGGTGCCGCACGTCAATACCCGGGAGGAGGCCGAAGCCGCCGTTGCCGCCTGCAAGTACTTTCCCGACGGCGAGCGGGGGAGTTTCAGCCGCGGCCGGCCCGCGGAGTACGGGATGGGCGGAGTCACGACGCAGGAATATTTCGCGAAGGCTAACGAGAACACGCTGGTGTGCCTGATGCTCGAGGAGGTCAAGGCCATCTCCAACATCTCTGAGATCGCCCGCGTCAAGGGCGTGGACGTGCTCTTCATCGGGTCGGGCGACCTGTCCCAGTCGATGGGCCACCCGGGACAGCAGGCGCACCCCGAGGTGCAGGCGGTGATGGAGAAGGGCGTGAAGGCGATCCGCGCGGCAGGCGTTGTGGCCGGGGTGAGCTGTCCGGACTCGCTCATTCCCAAGTTCCTCGGCCACGGCGTTCAGTACTTCCACAGCAACGTGGGCAGCCTGCTGCAAAGCGCCGGGGAAGCGTATCTCAAGACCGTGCGGCAAGCCGCGGGGTCAAGCAAAGTTCCTTAGGGCGCCTAACAAAATGAATCCCCTCCTGCCCGAGGAGGGGTGCCCGCGCAAGCGGGCGGGGTGGTGGGAGCAAGAGGTGCTAGCAGTCCTTAGTGGTCTGTTCTCTAAGGTCCCGAGTCACGAGCCACGGAATTTCGACAGAGAGGAATATGCCAACACTCGAACACAGCGGCGCGACGATCTACTACGAGGAATTCGGCAAGGGCTTCCCGATCCTCACGTTCGCGCCGGCGGGCGTGAAGTCCACCATCGCCGTCTGGAGCTCGCCGATGGCGCCCATCAATCCCATCACCGAGTACGCTTCGAGCTATCGCGTGATCGCGATGGACCAGCGCAATGCCGGGGGCAAGTCGCGCGCGCCGATCACGGCGCAGGATGGCTGGCACTCGTTCGCGGCCGACCACATCGCGCTGCTCGACCGCCTGAAGATCGAACGCTGCCATCTCCTTGGCCAGTGCATCGGCGGCTCCTTCATCATGAGCCTGCTGAAGGCGCAGCCGCAGCGCTTCGCGAGCGCCGTCATCGCGCAGCCCATCGGGCGCGTGGGTCCGCTCAAGCCCGGCCGCGCCCCCCGCTTCGACGAGTGGGCCAAGGGCCTCGCCGACCATCCGGAGTTGACCGAAGCCGTGCTCGATGCGTACTACCGGAACCTCTACGCGGCCGGCTTTCTCTACAGCGTGGACCGCGCGTTCACCTCGAGCTGCACGACGCCCTGCCTGGTGCTGGCGGGCAACGACGAGGCGCATCCGTACCCGATTGCCGAGGAAACCGCGAAGCTGCTGCCCAACGCGGAATTCATTCCGGAGTGGAAGGCGGGCGCGGTGCTGGAAGCGGCGAGAAAGCGCGTCAGGGAATTTCTCGCGAAACACACGCCGGCGAGCGCTTAGTGAGCCAAGGCGGAAGGAAGAGCGTTCTTAGGGGACAGACTGTGCGGACCCGGATTGTACGGACGGACTAGCGCTGGTTTTTCTTAGAGCGCCAATTTCAGTGCCAAAACTAGGCCTTTAAGCGCTTCTACAGGCGTTTTTTCGCGGTCTAGTAATTTTGAATCAATGCGTTGCGGTGGTCCGACCCCGGACTACCGGACTGTGGGAGCGGGTCGCGGTGGACACCGCCAATCCCAGCAGGCGCCCGCTCTTCACCATCGCAATCGAAGGCGGCATGGGGACGAACGAATAGTGCAGGCGGCCGGCGGCGGTTTCGGTGACCACTTCCGGCGAGCCCTTGTACGGCACGTGCACCGCTTTGATGCCTGCGGCGAGGTTGAAGAGCTCCATGGTGTAATGGATGCCGCTGCCGATGCCGGCAGAGCCGAAATTGAGCTGCCCCGGCTTCTGCCGCGCGAGCGCGATCAGCTCCTTGAGTGTCTTTACGCCGAGGCTCGGCGCTACCACCAGCATGTTGGGATTGCTCGCGATCTGGGTGACG
>CAZFRR010000307.1:0-6969 GCA_964521405.1 uncultured Streptomycetaceae bacterium
TCGCTGAACAAAAGATGCCGACAATTGACGCCATACTTTGTCGCAAATCCTCGCCAGGTGTCCAACCTGGCTGCGGTTTGCTTCGCGTCTGGCGCCAATTTCGACACTTTTGTCGTGCCTAACGCTTCGGTAGGGTGGCGAGTTATCAACGAACTAGCGACTCAGGACACTGGTCGCCGAGCAGGAACTCCCTCACGACCCGGATCTGGTCGTCGGCCATCAGCATCGGGGCATGACCGACCCCAGCGAACTCGATCAGTTCTGGCCGGGGTCCGCGCAGGGTCATGGCGGTCGCGGTTTCCTTCAGCAGCAGGTCCGAATTGGCGCCGCGCAGGAGCAGCGTGGGGCAGGCGATAGCATCCCAGAACGGCCACAGGTCCACGTCTTCGAGCGGACCTTTCTGGAACGGGATGGCGATGCCCGGATCGTAGCTGAGGCCCCACGACCCGTCTTCATATTGCCTGGCGCCGGTTTCCGTCAGATGCCGCCACTGGGCATCGGTCAGCGGCCCGAACGGCGCGCAGACGAAACGGAGCATGGCTTCCAGTTCGGCGAGCGTCTTGAAGCGCGGGTCACGGCCGACGTACAAGCCGATGCGCTCTAGCGCCGCCCTGGGAATGACCGTGCCGACGTCATTCAAGACCAGCTTCTCGATCGGTGAGTTGGGGCGGGAAGCGAGCAGCATGCCGATGATGCCGCCCATGGAAGTGCCGACCCAGTAGACGCGGTGGGGTCTTCCCCCGGCGGTCACGCGCGCGAGCAGGGCCGCGATGTCCGTGCAGTACTGGGGGTAGGAGTAGTCCTCTTTCGCGATGAGCCAGTCGCTATGGCCGCGTCCGGCGATATCGGGGCAGACCACGCGGCAATCGGGGGCGAGCGCTTGCGCGAGATAGTCGAAGTCGCGGCCGTTGCGGGTGAGCCCGTGCACGCAGATGACAATCCGCTCGGCGTCGGCATTGCCCCAGTCGGTGTAGTGGATGCGATGGAAGCTCCTGGTGTCCAGGCCCAGAATGCTGTCGCTCTTCATGAGCTGCACAATTGAGTGTCCCTTGTGGTACCGCTTTGGGTAAGTTTAGAGCATGATGAGACCGGCACATCCGGCGCCAATGAAGATGACGAGGTGCACCCAGCTCCAGAGTCGGTAACGCGAGCCGAGCTTGTCGGGCAGCTCGTTGGCGAGGAGAAACAGCCGGCCGTCCCGGGGCTGGCGCAGGATGGGCGTGCCCTCGAGCGAACGCGATTGTATGCCCGCATGCTGCTTGCGCACCTCGCGCCGGGCCTGCAGGCGGGCAAGCTCCCATTCCTTCGCGTCGATCCTGTCATCCCGGTCGAGGTCGAACCGCTCGAGCAGGGACCTCTGGTTGGCCTTCCACTCCGCGAGGAGCGCTCCCATGTCGGCGCGCTCGTCGCCTGCCGAGACCGCCCCGGCGGTGGAAGTCGAAAACTCGCCGATGGCATAGAGCGCGCCCCTGGGCAGCAGCAGCCATTCGGTATAGCGGCGATCCCCGTTCACCCAGGATTTTTCGTCCCGGGTGAGGACTTCGGCGCCCTCCGGGGAGATGACGCACTGGCCGGTATCGTCGATCAACAGAAAATGGGCGGCGCTCGAGCCGCTGTCGACAGTGCTCCACTTGTCGTTCGAGTCCTTCTCCTCGATCTGGTACGAGTACCAGCAGCAAACCGAGCTGCTCAACTGGCTGGTGACCGGCGTGCCCGGCAGCAGATCGGAGCGGCCGAACAGCTCGACGTAACCCTGCGCGGCCGAGGCAACCTTGGAGGTCGGCAAATCGCTGATCTGGCGGTAGCGGCGGTAGTTCGCGGCCCAGGCGCAGAAACTGACCACCGACATGGCGGCGAGGGCGTAGGGCCAGGCCGCCGTGCCCTCCGTCTGGAAGGTGAAGGCGATGATGGCGATATGAAAGGCGCCCGACAGCCATCCGGGCTGGTGCATGCGCGTTGAAAAGCTGAAAGCTTTCGCCACGTGTCAGGAACGTCTGGAAAGGTGACGGGCCTGCGCCGGCCATGTATCGGTTACGCCGCGAGCGGGCTGAACGGGGTTTCCCTATTTCTTTTCCGGCGCGGCGGGCGCGGGAGGCTGCGTTGGCACGGCGATCCCCGGAACCAGTGGCATCTCTTCAGCCCGGCTCACCTTCGTAATGAAGTAACGCGTGTCGCCGAAGCAGCTCGTTGGGATTCCCACCTTTTCCTCGTAGTGGAGTGACACGCGCTTGCCCATCACCTTGTTGATCTGTTCGGCAACGTTATCGTCCCAGACGGTGAAATGGAATTTCTCGACGGTCGCGCCCGGCGTCGACACCATCGCCATCTCGCCTTCCCAGGTCTTGCAGAGCCAGCCCTTGCTCGAGAGTTTCTGCACCCAGCCAGCGCGCTCGCCGCTCGAGTAGCTCCAGGTGGTCAAGAAGAGGATATAGCCGCCGAGCACGACGACAAACGCGATTATGATTCCCCCCACGCTCTTCATTGACATATGGTGTTTCCTTCTGTCTGCCGCTGCAGTATTCGATTCTACCGGATGCCAGACGTTGCCCCCGACTGACGCCTGGCCCTCGACGGTCGCTGGCGCGGATCAGGAACCGAACAGCTTCTTCACGTCGACGTCGGACTTTTCCTCGATCGCGAATTCGAGCAGTGACGCCGCCTTGAAGTTATACATGCCGGCGATGATCGATTCGGGGAATTGCTCGATGCGGACGTTGTTGATATTGACCGACTCGTTGTAGAACTCGCGGCGGTCGGCGATTGCATTCTCCAGGCTCGAGATGCGGGTCTGGAGCTGCTGGAAAGTCTGGTTGGTCTTGAGGTCGGGGTAGGCTTCGGCCAGCGCGAACAGGCTGCCGAGGGTTGCGCGCAGCGCGCCTTCGGCCTGGCCCAGCTGGGGTATGTTCTGGGCCTCGCGCGCCGTAAACACCCGGGAGCGCGCCTCCATCACCTGGGTCAGCGTGTCCTGCTCGAATTTCATGTACTGCTTGCAGGTCTCGACCAGCTTGGGCAGCTCGTCGTGGCGCTGCTTCAGCAGGACATCGATGTTGGCCCAGGCCTTGGACACATTGTGCTTTACCTGGACCAGGTTGTTGTAGAGCATGACCGCGTAGACCACGCCCACCAGCAGCACCCCCAGCAGGATGATGGTTGCAATTCCCAT
This sequence comes from uncultured Streptomycetaceae bacterium, assembly GCA_964521405.1. Taxonomy (GTDB): domain Bacteria; phylum Pseudomonadota; class Gammaproteobacteria; order Burkholderiales; family SG8-41; genus SG8-41. The sequence goes on from CAZFRR010000307.1 coordinate 3,164, forward strand.
GATGCCCCCTTGTTTGATGCGGCCGGTGCGACCGACGCCGGGAATTCTAACCTACCGGCGGGCCCGGATTCGATTGCCGGGACAGTTGAGTTTACGGGAGAAAATCGGTAGCCTTGACGGCTCTGGTTCGCTTCCGCATCAACCCCGTCAAGAGGATCCCATGACGACACCCGATACCACAGTCACCAAGGATAAGCTCGCGCAGGACCTCAGGATCGTGATCGCCGACGCCGAGGAACTGCTGCGCGCCACCGCCAGCCAGGCGGGCGAAAAAGTTTCCGCCGCGCGCGAGAAAATACAGGACAGCCTGCGCCATGCCAAGTTGAAGCTCGCCGATGTCGAGGAAATGCTGATCGACAAGGGCAAGCTGGCCGCGCGCGCCACCGATGAGTACGTTCACGATCATCCGTGGCGGGCGGTGGGCATCGCCGCCGGCATCGGCCTCATCATCGGCATGCTGATCAGCCGGCGCTGATCGGGAACCGGATTTCCGACGTGACCGAGCCAGGGGCCGGGGACACCGGCGGCATCGTCCAGTCGCTGCGCAACCTGGCGGCAACGCTGGTTGCGCTGCTGCGGACCCGCGCCGAGCTTCTCGTCACCGAGCTCGAGGAGGAGCGCATACGGCTCCTGCAGTTGCTGTTCTGGGCGGCCGGCGCGCTGTTCTTGTCAGGCGTTGGCATCCTCCTGCTCACCATTCTGCTCGTAGCCGTGTTCTGGGACAGCAGTTACCGCGTCACCGCTATCGTAGCGCTCGCGGGGGTCTTCCTGGCGGCCGGGATCGGCATGGCGATCGGCGTTCGCAACCGCATGCACGCGCGGCCGAGGCTGTTTTCCGCCAGCCTGGATGAGCTGGCCAGGGACAAGGACCAGTTGACGCCCCGATGAGCCGTTTCGAGAACCGCCTGATCGACATTGCGCGCCGCAAGGAGCGGCTCATTGCCCGTTCCGAGTCACAACGCGCGGCCATTGCCGGGAGCTTCCGGCAGCTGGGGCGCCCGATCAGCGTCATCGACCGCGGGCTGGAGATCGCGCGTTTCTTCCGGGACCATCCCTTGCTTCTCGCCGGTGTCATCACCACAGTGGCGGCATTCGGCCGTCGCGGCCTGTTTTCCCTGGCGAGGCGTGCGCTGACTGCATGGCGCCTGTGGCGGTCGTTATCCGCATGGGTGGCTTGATGAGCTTCAGGGGTCGCAACTAAGCTGGCGGGTTGCGCGATGCTGCGTTTCAAGGCCTTCCTCGTTCGTCCGGGCGCGTTCTACAGGAAAGTGCGCGACCTGACGGCGCGCGAGCGGCAGCATCTGACCCGGGAGATGATGCACGCGCGCGGCCTCATGCCGTTGCTGATGAAGCCGCGCAACAAGCAACGCTGGACGCCGGCGGACAAGCAGGCGCTCCTGCTCCACTTGCGACGGCTTACTGCCATCAGTCCCTACCTGATAGTGCTGGTGATGCCGGGTGGTATGCTGATGCTGCCGGCGCTCGCCTGGTGGCTGGACCGTCGCCGTAACGGGCGGCCGTCGGGTCCGGCCCTGCAGGGATGAGCCATCCGAATTATCGGGATCCAGTGGAGTAGCGTTCCTTGATGTGGTTTCTGTTTCTGCTGGTAGTGGTCGGCGTTTCCGCCGTTTTCTTCTGGGATTACCGCCGCAAGGCTGCCAGGAGAGAAGCCGCCAGCGAGGACCGTTTCGAGCGGATATTCAAGGCAAAGGTCGCCAGCGATACGACGCCGGGACCCTCTCCGGCAGCCGCTCCACTCACCGGTGCTGCCGCCGCGCCCAAATCCCCCGGGGGCGGTGCTGCGTTTCTTGCCAGGGAACGGTTTCTCGGTCAGCCGCAAACGCTGGCCTATCTTCTTCTCAAGACGGGGCTGCCCGAGCTCCAGATATTTGCGAACGTGACGCTGGCGTCGGTGGTCAACGTCCCTCAAGCAGTTGGACCCGATCGCGAGCAGCAATTGCGGCGCCTGTCCCAATGCCAGCTCGATTTCGTGGTTTGCGACAGAGAGATGCATATCATCGCGGTCGTCGATCTGGATGCTCCGGGGAGCCGGGATACGGCCGGGTTGCAGCGCTACAAGTCGGATTGCCTCACGGCGGCGGGGGTGCGCCTCGTGCGCATCAATCCGCAGTCGATGCCATCGCGCGAGGCGATGCGCGGCCTGGTTTTTGGGGGAGCTGGCGCGGTCAGGAAATAGCCTCCCGCTGGGACGGGGAAAGGGCGGTGCTGGCACGGATTTTTCCGGGAAATGCGTGTTGAATGATCAACTTGCGCTCACGCCGGAATGCGGGTATCGTTCTGCCCGCAGTCGTTTCAAGCGGAGTATTGCTGATCCGTAGTCCTTCTCCCGCCCGGGCGGAGTGTCTCGTTCTCAAAACCACTACTTGATTCGTATGCGCAGTGCGGGCATTGGCCTGCGTTCATTCATTTTCGTATAGGAGAGTTGTATGGCAACCGGTACCGTTAAGTGGTTTAACGATGCGAAGGGCTTCGGATTCATTACCCCCGACGACGGCGGCGAGGAAGTATTCGCGCATTTTTCCGAGATTCAGGGCAGCGGCCACAAGTCGCTGAAAGAGAAGCAGCGCGTCAGCTACGAAGTCACGCGCGGGCAGAAGGGCTTGAAGGCGGCCGCGATCAAGCCGCTGTAAGAAGGAAGCACGGATTGCCGTGCTTCCTTAAATAGAACAACAATAAAATTCTGGAACTGCTTTTAATATAATAAAAACGGCCACCGGACGGTGGCCGTTTTTATTGGTGGAGGCGGCGGGAATTGGCCTTGCAGGCCGCGCTCACGCCTGCAGGCGTGAGCCGGCTCGTAGGCACGCAACAGTGCGCAGGCACTGTTCCGTGTCCGACTCGCCCCCGCGCCCGCTCCGGACGCGGCTTCAATCCCCGGCGCTCCATCAAGAAAAAAATGGGCCACCCCTGACGGGGCAGCCCATTTTGCTTGATGGTGGAGGCGGCGGGAATTGAACCCGCGTCCGCAAGCCCTACACAGCCAGGACTACATGCTTAGCCAGGTCATTTGGGTCTCGCCTCGCGCCCGCCGGCCGGCAGGCTGACGCTCAGCCAGTCGCTTCGACGGATCCGCACGGCCAAGCGACCAGACCGTGGGAGAGGCTGATGTCAATGACGCTGCACCGTCCGGGTAGCTTGGCTTGCGCCTCGCCGCCCCTTCGGCCTAGCCCATCAGCAAGCTAGTGCAGCGTCTAGCCGGTATTAGGCGGCTAGAGCGTAACGCTCGTCGTTGGCGTTTATAGTTTCCAGCGGATTTACAAGGTAACTGGACCTTGGCATGCCCTGTACTGCTTCGTGACCCACGTCGAAACCGGGTCGCCCCCAAAATTTGACTGTCAGCAACTTACTTCCAGTCAAATTTTGAAATTTCAATGCCTATTATCGCATATGTGGGCACGCGTAATGAATTCAAGCGAAATGATGCCACTTTCCAATTAGCGCGTACCTGCGTATTGAACCTTAAAGAATCCGCAGGAGGTCCTGCGGATTCTTGATTATCCAGTCGGCGTTCCAGCTCTCCACATTGCCCCCGTTGAGATAGCCCCACCTGGCGGCTGCGACCTTCATTCCAGCCGCACGCCCGGCCTCGACGTCACGCAGATCGTCGCCGACATAGATGCAGGCGCCGGGAGGCTGGCTGATTACGCCGCAGGCGGCAATGAGCGGCGCGGGGTGGGGCTTGAAGTGGAGGGTGGTATCGCCGCCGATGAGGCAGGCGGGGCGGGAAACCAGAGGGAGCCGGTTGAGCAGCAGCCGCGCCAGGCGCTCCGCCTTGTTGGTCACAA
>CAZFRR010000308.1:0-11120 GCA_964521405.1 uncultured Streptomycetaceae bacterium
TTGAGGCGCGACGCCATGCCGCGCGCCTTGGGTATGACATCGTTGGCGTATGCCTGCCCTTCGTTCTTCTGGCGCTCGCGGTCCTGCCCGGCCTTGACCGCGTCGTCGAACGACGCTTGAACCTGCTCCGGCGGCTGCGCGTTCTGCATCGTCACCTTGCTGATGCTGATGCCGGTGCCGTAGCGATCGAGGATCTCCTGCGTCAGCTTGTGGGCGCGTGCCGCGACCTCGGAGCGCCCCTCGAAGATCACGAAGTCCATGGTGCTCTTGCCGACGATCTCGCGGATCGCGGACTCCGCCGCCTGCAGCACGGCGTCCTCGGGCGTGCGGTTCTTGAACAGGTAATCGGTGGGGCTCTTCAGCAGGTACTGGACCGCGAACTGCACGTCGACGATGTTCTCGTCGTCGGTCAGCATCAGGGACTCCTTCAACACCTTGCTCTTGACGTTGTTGCGGTAGCCCACCTCCACGCTGCGCACACCCGCCACGTTCACCACTTCGGCGGTCTCGAGCGGGTACGGCAGATGCCAGCGCGGGCCCGGCATGGTGGTCTCGAGATACTTGCCGAAACGCAGCACGACGCCCCGCTGGCCTTCATTGACGATGTAGAAGCCGCTCGCCAGCCACACCGCGAAGATGAGGCCCAGCAGCAGCCCTGCCCCGCCTCCCAATTTCTTCACATCCGGGCCTGGCGGCTCGTCGCCGCCACCGCCACCGACGCGGCCGAACAACCCGCTCAGCTTGCGGTTGAAATCGCGCCAGACCTGCTCCAGGTCGGGCGGTCCCTGGTTGGGACGGCGTCCCCACTGGGGGTCGTTGAGCGACATCAGCACGCCGAGTAACCGCAGCGAGCGGTCCCTCAGATAGTCGCGGAAAGTCCTCAAGTAAACCATTTTCGTGGATTGAATTCTGTTTTATGCTGCAACGGGGCTTTTGAATTCTGCGGATGCCGGCGCTGCAGCTGCACATTCTTCAAGTGCAAGACGGATGAATTCGACGCCCTGTCCCGTTTGTGCGCTCGTCCAGATGCGTGAAATTCTACCATACTCATCGCGCTCGGCCCGGGCCGGAAGCTGCGTGCGGTCGATCTTGTTCATGACCAGGACCTGCGGCACCGCGTCCGCGCCGATTTCAACCAGCACCTGGTTCACCGCCTCGATCTGCGCGGCCCGGTCCTCGCTGGCCGCGTCCGCCACGTGCAGCAGCAGATCGGCGTGGATCGTCTCCTCGAGCGTGGCGCGGAACGCGGCGACCAGCGTATGCGGCAGCTTGCGGATGAAACCGACGGTATCCGAGAGCACGATGCCGGTGCCGTTCTCGCTGTGCACCCGCCGCGTCGTGGTGTCGAGCGTTGCGAACAACTGGTCGGCGGCGTAGACGCCCGCGCGGGTCATGCGGTTGAACAGAGTGGACTTGCCGGCATTGGTATAGCCGACGAGAGACACCGCAAGCACTTTCGAGCGGCCCCGCGCCCGCCGCTGCACCTGGCGTTGCGACCAGACCTTGGCCAGCTTCTCCTTCAACACCTTGACCCGCTTGCCGAGCAGCTGCCGGTCGGTTTCGAGCTGGGTCTCGCCCGGGCCTCGCAGGCCGATGCCGCCCTTCTGCCGCTCGAGGTGGGTCCAGCCCCGGACCAGCCGGGTCGCGAGGTGCTCGAGCTGCGCCAGTTCGACCTGGAGCTTGCCCTCGTGGCTGCGCGCGCGTTGCGCGAAAATATCGAGAATCAGGCTGGTGCGGTCCACCACGCGACAGCCGATGGCACGCTCGAGATTCCTTTCCTGTGCCGGTGAGAGATCGTGGTTGAAGATGGCGAGGTTCGCGCCGGTATCTGCCAGGGCCCGCGCCACCTCTTCGACCTTGCCCTTGCCGGCAAAAAGCGCCGGGTCGGGACGCTGGCGCCGGCCGCAGATCAGCGCTCGGGTCGCAACGCCGGCGCTGGCGGCCAGCAGCCGGATCTCCTCCAGGCCCTCCGCGTAGCCGGGCTCGCCCAGGTCGAGACCGACCAGAACCGCCGCCGTACCGTTTGCGGGACGGTCAATCATCCAGGGGAAAACCAAACGGCATCAACTGTCTGCGCTTTGATCGAGCGGGAGGTTGACGGCGCGCGCCGGCACCACGGTCGAGATGGCGTGCTTGTAAACCATCTGGGTCACCGTGTTCTTCAGCAGGACCACGTACTGATCGAACGAATCGATCTGGCCCTGCAGCTTGATGCCGTTGACCAGGTAAATCGACACCGGGATGTGTTCCTTGCGCAAGGCATTGAGGAACGGGTCTTGTAGCAGCTGCCCTTTGTTGCTCATAGGAGCCTCTTCTTATCTGAGGGGACTACTTTACTCGATATTTCTCTGTAACGCCATAGAGTTACCGTCGCGCGCCGGTCCGTATCACATAGGGATTCGAGCCGGACCGGAATTCCACCCGCAACGGGCTGCCCCGCAATTTGAAAGTCTCCCGGAAGAATCGTTCCAAGTAACGGCGGTAGGTTTCCGGCACGTGATCGAGGGCATTGCCGTGAACCACGATCAGGGGCGGATTGACACCCCCCTGGTGCGCGTAACGCATCTTGGGACGGATGACCCCGGCACGGGGCGGCGCCTGCTGCATGACGGCGGCGGCCAGCGCGCGGCTTAACCGCGGGGTCGGCAGGCGCGCCATTGCCGAGGCATAAGCCTCGTCCACCGATTTCATCAATTGGGGCAATCCCTGGCCCGCCAGCGCCGAGACAAAATGCAGCCGCGCGAACGCCAGGAATTCAAGCTTGCGCAGGAGCGCGCGCTTCACCAGGTCGCGTTCTTCCCCGGGCAGCCGCTCCCACTTGTTGACCGCCACCACCAGCGCCCGCCCCGCCTCGAGGATGAAGCCAGCGACGTGCGCGTCCTGCTCCGAGATATCCTGGCGCGCGTCCAGCACCAGGATCGCGACGTTGGCGTCATCGATTGCCTGCAGCGTCTTCATCACCGAGAATTTCTCAGTCGCGTCGGATACCCGTCCGCGCCGGCGCAAACCCGCCGTGTCGATGAGCGTATAGCGACGCCCTTCGCGCTCGAACTCGATGTGAATCGAATCGCGAGTCGTGCCGGGCTGGTCGAACACGACGACGCGGTCTTCCCCGAGCAACGCGTTGACCAGCGTCGACTTGCCGACATTGGGCCGGCCGACGATGGCGATCCTGGGATGGCGGTCTTCCTCCCCCGAGTCCTCCCGGGACGAGGGAACGTCAGCCAGCACGAGATCCATCAAATCGGAAACGCTGTCGCCGTGCTCCGCCGAAACCGGCAGCGGATCACCCATGCCGAGCGCGTGAAATTCGGCGCCGGCGATCCCCGACGCCATGCCCTCGGCCTTGTTGACGACCAGGAAAACACGGCGGCCGCTGCGCCGCAGCTCGTTGGCTATCGCGGAATCCTGCGGCACGAGGCCCGCGCGGGCATCGACCACAAACAGGACGGCATCGGCCTCATCCACGGCCTGGCGCGCCTGGCGCGCCATCTGGTGGAGGATGCCATCCGTCGCCACCGGCTCGAAGCCGCCGGTATCGACCGCCAGGTACGGCTTGCCCCCGACGCGGCCCCGGCCATAGTGGCGGTCGCGCGTGAGCCCCGGCACGTTGGCGACGATCGCGTCACGGCTGCGCGTCAGCCGGTTGAAAAGCGTGGACTTGCCGACGTTGGGCCGGCCGACAATCGCTACGATAGGCAACATCAGAGCTGAGTTTTGAGTTTTGAGTGTTGAGTGTTGAGTGCTTAGTGTTAAATTGAATCCTGGGACTTAACAGATCTGGCGTAAGACCACTTTACACTCAAGTCTCAAAACTCAAAATTCAACACTCAAAACTCAACACTTTCGCAATCACTGAACAGTGATTGCGAAAACCCCGCCGTTGCGGGTCTGCACCAGAAAGCTGGTGGAACTGAGCGCCACCGGCGGCGCGCCGATCGCGCTGCCGTCGGTTGCAATGCGCGCTGCGAAGGAGCCGTCATCGCGGGACAGGAGATGCACATAGCCTTCGAGATCGCCGACGGCGACATAACGGCCGATCGAGAGCGGCGCGCTCACGTTGCGCCCCGCGAGCTTGTCCTGCCGCCAGAGGCTCGACCCGCTCGTCTTGTCGAGCCCCAGCACCGCGTTCTTATCGTCGGTCACGTATAAATTGCGTTCGTCCACCGCCAGCCCGGCGATGCTGGAGACGTCCCGCGCCCACAGCAGGCTGCCGCGCGAGCTGTCGAAGCACGCTACCCGCCCCTGGAAGGCCACCGCGCAAATCCGCGGCCCGTCGATCACCGGCAGGCTGGTGATGTCGGCAACGCGTTCAAGCTCGGTGGCGCCGCGCGGCAATGCGACCACAGCTTCCCAGCCGACGTTGCCATTGGCGAGCGAAATGCCGACGAGACGCCCGCCGGGGAAGCCGGCGAATACTGCGCCACGCTCGATCACCAGTCCGACATGCGTGCGCACCGAGAGCGCCGGGTTCGTGCGCTGATACACCCATTTCTGCTTGCCGCTCACCGCGTCCAGCCCGTGAATGCGGCCATCTCCCGTGCGCACGACCACGGTGCCTTCCTGTGATTCAGGCGGCGCCAGCACCTCTCCCGTGAGCTGCGCCTTCCACAGGGACTTGCCCTCGCGATCGAAGGCGAGCACCTCGCCCTTGGCTGTGCCGAGCAATACGATGCCGCCTCCGGCACCGACTCCCCCGCTCACTCGCTGGCCGGCTTCGATGCGCGCCATGGCCGCCCCGCTTGAGGCATTGAAACCGGTAACGGCGCCGGTCGCGCCAACCGCGTAGACCCTATCGCCGGATTTCGCCGGGAAGAAAACGTTCTTCTCTGCCGTTCCAACGCCGCCCTGCCACAGCAGTCTCAGAGTCGCCTTGGGCGTGAAGGCGACCAGTTCCGCCGGCTTCTGCGTGGGCCGGCTGCCGAACATGCGGTAGTAGCCGTCGGTTACCGTCTGGCACGCGGAAAGCGCCAGGGCAATCCCCGCCATGCCGAGCATGAGCGGGCGCATCATCACTTTGCCTCGCCCAGCGCGTCGAGCTTCAGCTGTATGACGGAGCGATAGGAACTCCCCGCCTCGCTTTTGTCCAGGGCAATCTGGTAAGCGCTGCGCGCCTCCGCTTTCCTGTCCTGCAAGAACAGGATGTCTCCCTTGAGGTCGGCATAAAGCCCGGTCATGGAATCCACCGGCTTCGCTTCGAGCAGTTTCAGCGCCTCGGCAGGGTTTTTCTCGTCGAGCAACACGCCGGCCAGGCGCAACCGCGCGACGTCCCGGAGCTCGTCTTCCCTGGCATTGTCCATGGTCCATTGCAACTGGGATTTGGCCGCGGCATTATCGCCAGTCTCGAAGCTGGCCCGCGCGCCGCTCAGCGCCGCAAACGCGCCGTACATCGTTCGCCCGTACTTGCCGGTGATCTGGACCGCGATATCACGCACCTTCTTGCGGTCGCCGGCACGCTCGGCCTCCTCCAGCTGCTCGTAGAGCGCCACCGCGCCCGCCGACTGGGTATGCTGGTAGTAACGCCAGCCCTGGTATCCGGCAAGGGAGACCGCGCAGGCGGCGACCGCCACCATGACCGCGTTGCCGTACTCGCCCCACCAGGACTTGATCGCTGCAATCTGTTCCTGTTCTTCGAGATCGTATGCCATCAGCGCGGCTCGCACATAAAATATATATTCATGTCTGTCACCCAAACTATTCTTGATTGATTAATACCCATTGACACTCGCCGCGCTGTATCGCGCCGGGAATGCTCCGGCGCGGATTTACCCGGACGTGCTTCTCTACCACACCATCAACTCTTTATTTTCTTGACGAGGCGCACCGCCTCGTCAATCGAGACGCGCACTTGTTGCGCCGACTCGCGCAGCGGCTTCAGGCTGACGTTCCCCGCCGCCGCCTCGTCGTCCCCGATGATGACCGCGAAGCGCGCGCCGCAGGCGTCCGCTTTCTTCATCTGCGACTTGAAGCTGCCCCCGCCGCTCGCATCGAGCACCGCCGTCACGCCGTGGCTGCGCAACTCTTCGGCCGCCTTGAAGGCAAATCGCTGCGCCGGCTTGCCTTGATGTACCACATAAACGTCCATTGCGGGTGCCGTTACGCTGCGCGAGGCCTGCATCAATTCGAGCAGCCGCTCCACTCCCATGGCGAAACCGCAGGCAGGCGCGGCCTTGCCGCCGATGCTCTCTACCAGCCCGTCGTAGCGCCCGCCCGCGCACACTGCGTTCTGCGCGCCCAAGCCGCCGCTCACCCATTCGTAGACTGCGTCGTTGTAGTAATCCAGGCCGCGCACCAGTCGCGGATTGATGCGAAACGCCACGCCCGCCGCGCGCAGCAACTGCTGCAATTCCTCGAAGCTCTTCAGGGAGGCTTCGTCCAGATCATCGGCGAGCCGGGGCGCCTCATCGACGATTTCCCGCATGGCGGGGTTCTTGCTGTCGAGAACGCGCAGGGGATTCGAGTGCAGCCGCCGTTTCGAGTCGGCATCGAGCTTCTGCTCGTGCCGTTCCAGGTACTTCACCAGGCGCGACCGGTAGCGGGCGCGCGCATCGGCGCTTCCCAGCGTATTCAAGTCGAGTTCGACGCCATCGAGGCCCAGGGCGCGCCACAACCGCTTGCACATCACCAGGTGCTCCGCGTCGATGTCGGGCCCGGCAAAGCCGATCGCCTCCACCCCGACCTGGTGAAACTGGCGATAACGCCCTTTCTGCGGGCGCTCGTGGCGGAACATCGGGCCCCAGTACCACAGGCGCTGCGGCCCGCCATAGAGCAGATTGTGTTCGATCACGGCCCGCACGCACGCCGCAGTGCCCTCGGGGCGCAGCGCCAGGCTTTCTCCGTTCAGCGCGTCGACGAAGGTGTACATCTCCTTCTCGACGATATCGGTCGCCGCGCCGATGGAACGCACGAACAGGTCCGTCTGCTCCAGGACCGGGGTGCGGATATTGCGATAACCGTAGGCGCGCAGCCAATCGCGCACCGTGTCCTCGAAGGATTCCCACCGGTGCGTCTCGCCCGGCAGGACATCGTTCATCCCGCGGATCGCCTGTATTGGTTTCGATTTCATCGAGTGACTAGGTGATTAGGTGATTGAGTGATTAATAGAACCGCAGCCTCGTTTCCGCGCAGCGAGAATGACCGGCCAAGCAATCACTCAATCACTGAATCACTCAATAACTCAGGCGTGGGCGGCGTCCTTCTCGGGTTTCTTTGTTCCAGCGGCCGCCTCTTTCGAATAGGTGTCCGCCACGTACTGCTCGACGATTCTCTGGAAGTCCGCCGCGATGGTCTCGCCCTTCAGCGTCACGGTCTTGGCGCCGTCGACGTAAACCGGCGCCACCGGGTTCTCACCCGACCCCGGGAGGCTGATCCCGACGTTGGCATGCTTGCTCTCGCCCGGCCCGTTCACGACGCAGCCCATCACGGCGACGCGCATGTCCTCCACGCCCGGGTAGCGCCCCCGCCACTGCGGCATCTGCGCCCGCAGCCAGCTTTGGATGCGGTCCGCCAGCTCCTGAAAGTAAGTGCTGGTGGTTCGTCCGCATCCCGGGCACGCGATCACCATCGGGGCAAACGAGCGCGAGCCCAGCGTTTGCAGGATCTCCTGAGCCACCAGGACCTCGCGGGTCCGGTCTCCGCCCGGCTCCGGCGTCAGCGAGACGCGGATGGTGTCGCCTATGCCCTCCTGCAACAGCACCGCCATGGCCGCGGTCGACGCCACGATGCCTTTCGAGCCCATGCCGGCCTCGGTGAGCCCCAGGTGCAGCGCGTAGTCGCAGCGGGCAGCCAGGTCGCGGTAGACGGAGATGAGATCCTGCACGCCGCTCACCTTGCAGGAAAGGATGATGCGGTCGCGAGCGAGGCCCAGCGCTTGCGCCTGCTGCGCGCTTTCCAGGGCGGAGGCGACCAGCGCCTTGCGCGTCACCACCGCGGCTTCTTCCGGGTGCGGCAGCCGCGCGTTTTCGTCCATCATGCGCGCGAGCAGCTCCTGGTCGAGGCTGCCCCAGTTGACGCCGATGCGCACCGGTTTACCGTAGCGGCAGGCAGTCTCGATCATGATGGCGAACTGCTCGTCGCGTTTCGAGCCGCGCCCCACGTTGCCCGGATTGATGCGCAGTTTCGCCAGCGCCTCGGCGCATGCCGGGTGCTGAGCGAGCAGTCGATGGCCGTTGAAATGAAAATCGCCGACCAGCGGCACGTTGATGCCCATCTTGTCGAGCTCGCCGCGGATCGCGGGCACGGCTGCAGCCGCCTCGGCGTTGTTGACTGTTATGCGCACGATCTCGGAGCCGGCGCGCGCCAGCTCGGCCACCTGCTTCACGGTGGCGGCGACATCAGCGGTGTCGGTATTGGTCATGGACTGGACCACGATCGGGGCGCCGCCGCCGATCGCGACATGACCGACCCGTACCTGGCCGCTTGAGCGGCGCGGTGCCAGGCCGTGTTCCGAATAGCACTTCATTGCAATATCAGGCGGGCAACGTCGATCTTGGTGTGGCCGGCGAGATCGACCGGCCGGTCCTCGTAAGTGAGCCGCACCCCCTGCGCGTTGCCGACCACGATCGAGAATGGCGGCGTGCCGCTCACGAACTGTTGCGTGCCCGGGCGGTTCAACTGCGAGAAGATGACCCTCTCGTCGCGATCGCGGATTTCCACCCACGATTCCTGCTCAAAGGCCAGCCTGACCTGTCTCTCGCCGGGCTTGGGTGGCCTCACCGGGTCTGCTTGAGCACCTGCAGCGCTTGCGGGCAATACCCCCTGCTCCGTCAACGCGGCCGTCGCGACAGCGGCCTGCTGGACGGTGCGCGTCTCGTCCGCCGGTCGCGGTGAAGCTGGAGTCACCGCACTGCTCGATTGCGGCTCCATCGGGGCCGGCGTAACCGAAACGGCTTGCGATGTCGTGTGTTCCACCTCGTTCCAGTAAAACTCGTAGACGATCAGCACACCGACCAGGATCGCCGCGGTGGAGGCCAGCACCGGCCAGCGTGGCCGGCTCGGAGCTGGAAACGGGATGTCCTGCGACGGCGGCCGCTCGGGGCGCGGAACGGATTGCCGCAGGCTGTCCCCTGCCACGCGCAGGAGCTCGTCCGGGTCGAGCTTGACCAGCTTCGCATAATTGCGGATGAAGCCGCGCACGAATACCGGGCCAGGCAGTTGCTGGTAGTGCCCGGCCTCCAGCGCCTCGACCTGCCACACGGAAAGCTTCAGCTGTCGCGCGATTTCGGCGGGCGCGAGGTTCTGCGCCCGCCTCGCCTCGGCCAGACGACCGCCCGGCGCCACGCCGGCCGGATCGGCGTTCACCGCGGCCGGGATGATCTCGGCTCCGCTCATTCGTACTTGCCCGAGTTCAACGCACGCGTTTCGCTGGACTCCGGATAGCGGTTACGCAGCTGCAGCGCATAGCTCGCTTCCGCGTTACGATCGTTAAGTCTCCGCGCGGTCCGCACGCCGAGCCACAGCACCTCGGGATTGGCCGACGCCACCTGCGTCAATTGAGTGAGATAGACTCTTGTGCCCGCATAGTCGCCTCGCGCGTACGCCATGTCGGCCAGCTGGTAGAGCGCCTGAGTCTGGTTCGGGCGAATCTTCAGCGCCATCTGCAGATAGTCCTCGGCGTCCGCCAGGTCGCCGCCCCGGCGCGCGCAGACGCCGGCATTGACGTAAGAGCGGTCCGGAAATGGATAAAGCGGATTACGCACCGCCGTCAGGAAATACTTGATCGATTCCCGCTCCCGCTTGCGCTCGCACAGGAACAGCCCGAAATTGTTGTTGGCGTCGTAATCGGTGGGGTTGATGCTGATCGCGCGCTGAAAGCTTTGCTCCGCGATGCGGTCATCCTTCAGGCGGGCGTAGACCAGGCCCGCGATGTTATGAGCCGGGCCGTAATTGGGGTCGGCGTGCAGGGCCTCCTTCACTTCTTCCAGCGCCACTCCCAGGTTGCCGATCTCGAAGTAGTTCGCGGCCAGTTCGGTATGAACGCGCGCGCTCGTCCTTTGCTGGGTTTCAACTCCGGCGGGAGAGGAGTTGAGCCCTGAATCGTCGGTGGACTGGCTGGCGCAGCCGACCAGCGCCAGTGAAGTGGCTAGCGTTGCGATAAGAATCCTGCTCATTGCACCGCCTCCGTTGTCGCTGCGATTGCCTGCCGGCGCTGCGTGCGCCGGGTGCGATCCAGCACTTGTCCCGCCAGCTGACCGCACGCGGCATCAATGTCGTCCCCGCGGGTCTTGCGAACCGTTGCGATCAGTCCGGCCTGCGTCAGCACGCCGCGGAAACGCTCGATCGCCTCGGCGGACGAGCGCTCATACTGCACGCCGGGAAAGGAATTGAACGGGATCAGGTTCACCTTGCACGGCACGTGCTTCACGAGCGCGGCCAGCTCACGCGCCTGAGCCACGCCGTCGTTGACGCCGGTCAACATCACGTATTCGAACATGATGTAGCCCCGCGGCGCCACATCGGCGTAACGCAGGCAAGCCTCCAGCAATGCCTTGATGGGATACTTGCGGTTGATCGGCACCAATTCGTCGCGCAACGCATCGTTGGGCGCATGCAGCGACACCGCGAGCGATACCGGGCATTCCTCGCGCAGCCGGTCGATGCCCGGCACCAGCCCCGCGGTCGATAACGTGACGCGCCGCCGCGACAGGCCGTAGGCATGGTCGTCGAGCATGAGCCGCATCGCCGTCACCACGTTGTCGAAATTGGCAAGCGGCTCGCCCATGCCCATCATCACGACGTTGCTGACCGGCCGGTCTGCCGCGGCGACTTGTGCCGTCTTCACGGCGCTGGGTGCCGTCCTCACCTCGCCTCCATCCGCGGCGCAAGCCCGAAGGGCTCGCGACGCCAGCCACAACTGGCCGATGATCTCGTCCGCCGTGAGATTGCGGTTGAAGCCCTGGCGGCCGGTCGAGCAGAACGAGCACTCGAGCGCACAGCCCGCCTGAGATGAGATGCACAGCGTGCCGCGCTTCTCCTCGGGAATAAAAACGGAATCGATCGCATTGCCGGTGCCGACGTCGAGCAGCCACTTGCGGGTGCCGTCAGCTGCGGTCGTGTCGCGCAGCACGCGGGGAGCGGTGATCATCGCCTGCTGCGCGAGCCGCTCCCGCAACGGCCTCGAC
>CAZFRR010000309.1:0-7643 GCA_964521405.1 uncultured Streptomycetaceae bacterium
GATCAAGACCGGGAAGGATCTCATCGAGCGGCTGAAGAAGGATTCGAAATCGGTGTCGGTCGGCTTCGCCACCTCGTTCGGCAACCACCAGCACATCACCATCGGGCTCCTGGTGAAGGCGATCGGCGGCAATGCGCGCGAATTGAAAGTGGTGGTGTTCAAGGGTTCGGCGGAGGCGATCACGGCCGTGCTGGGCGGCCACGTCGACCTGGTCGTCGCCGGCGCCGTCAACGTCGGTCAGCATGTCCAGGCAGGCCGCCTGCGCGTGGTAGGCGTCGCGGGCCCCAAGCGCTTTGGCGGCATGCTCGCCGCGGCCCCCACCTGGAGGGAACAGGGAGTGGACCTTGTATCCGGCGGCTGGCGGGCCATCATGGCCCCCAAGGACCTGACCGCCGCTCAGGTCGCCTACTGGGAAGGGGTGTTGCGCAAGGCGACGGAATCTCCCGAGTGGAAAGCCGACGTCGAGAACAATTTCTGGACCGACGATTTCGTAACCGGTGCGCAACTGCGCAAGGACCTCGACAAGGACTACGCCGACATGAAGGCGGTGCTGGTGGATCTTGGACTTGCCAAGCAATAACCCCGTGACGTGATGCTGCGTGACATGATATTTCGTGACGTGATATGGCGTGACATGAAACTGCGTGTTCAGTCAGGAGCTAACAAACACTCGCTGCGCTTCATCATGTCACGCTACACCATGTCATGCCTCACCACGTCACGCTTCACCATGTCACCAAACACCAAGGTATGAAGAAATGACGGACTTAGTATTGCTGGAACGTCCTGCAGAAGGGGTGGTGCTGCTGCGCATCAACCGCCCCGAGGTGCGCAACGCACTGAATCTCGAGGTGAGGAAGCTGCTGGCGAAGCACTTGGCCGAGCTGGGCGAGGACACGACGACGCGCGCCATCGTGCTGACCGGCAACGACAAGAGCTTCGCCGCCGGCGCCGACATCAAGGAGATGGCCGAGGCCGGCACCATCGAGATGCTCCAGCGCGGCGTGCACCGGCTGTGGCGCGCGATCGCGGGCTGCCCCAAGCCGGTGATCGCGGCGGTGAGCGGCTACGCGCTCGGCGGCGGCTGCGAGCTCGCCATGACCTGCGACATCATCGTCGCCGGCGAGTCGGCCCGCTTCGGCCAGCCCGAGGTCAACATCGGCATCATCCCGGGCGGCGGCGGCACGCAGCGCTTGACCCGCGCGGTGGGCAAGTACAAGGCGATGAAGTACATCCTGACCGGCGAGCTGTTCTCGGCGCAGGAAGCACTCGACATGGGGCTGGTCAGCGAGGTAGTGCCGGATCCCGAGGTAGAGGGCCGCGCGATCGACCTCGCGCGCCAGATCGCCGTGCTGCCGCCGCTCGCGATCCAGCTCGCCAAGGAAGCGGTGCTCGCCGGGATGGAAGCGCCGCTCTCGAGCGCGCTCGCGCTGGAGACGAAGTCGCTGCAGATCCTGTTCTCCTCCCAGGACCAGAAGGAAGGCATGCGGGCGTTCATCGAGAAGCGCAAGCCAAAGTTTTCCGGCCGGTAGCCTGCCGGAAAATTTAGAGCACCTGAACAAAATGAATTCCCCTCCTGCCCGAGGAGGGGTGCCCGCGCAGGCGGGCGGGGTGGTGGGAGCAAGAGACGCCCACGTAACCACCCCGTCTGCTTCGCATCCACCCCTCCTTGAAAAGGAGGGGAGTAAAGCAGGGCCGGTTAGTGTTAGGGCTCTAAATTGAAATCACTCGACCCACATCCAGGGGACTCCAAGCGCGGCATCGCCGTCGCGGCCCTGCTCGCCGGCGCGGTCGCCATCGCCGTCTCACCCCTGTTCGTCAAAGTGAGCGAGGCCGGGCCGGTTGCCACCGGCTTCTGGCGCGTCGCACTCGCGCTGCCCCTCCTGTGGGCGTGGTCGCTGATCGGGAGCCGCGAGCGCCACGCCGCAAGTTTCGCCGCGGACCGGCGCCTCATGATCGCGGCGGGCCTGCTGTTCGCCGGCGATCTCGCGGTGTGGCACTGGTCCATCGTGCTCACCTCGGTCGCCAACGCCACGCTGCTCGCCAATCTCGCCCCGATCTTCGTCACGCTCGCGATCTGGCTCTACTACCGGCGGCGGCCCGGCGGCCTGTTTTTGACCGGCATGGCCGTCGCGCTTGCCGGCATGGCGGCGCTGCTGGGCGGCGACTTCCGCCTCTCCGGGCGCGAGCTGCTGGGCGACTGTCTCGGCGTGGTGACGGCCATGTTCTACGCCGGCTATCAGCTCGCTGTCACGCGGCTGCGCAGCCGCGCGTCCACTGCCAGCATCATGGCCTGGAGCGGGCTCGTCACCGCCATCGTGCTCCTGCCGATTGCGCTGCTGTCAGGCGAGCAGATCCTGCCGGCGACCGCCATGGGCTGGCTGAAGCTCTTCGGGCTGGCGCTGATCTCCCAGGCGGCGGGGCAAAGCCTCATCGCCTATGCCATGGCGCACCTGCCCGCGACCTTTTCCTCCGTCGGGCTGCTGCTGCAGCCAGTCATGGCGGCGCTGCTCGCGTGGACCCTGCTTGGCGAAACCCTGGGCTGGATCGAGATCGCCGGCGGTATCGTGGTGCTGATCGGCATCGGCATAGCGCATCGCGCGGAGCTCGGCTCCGCGCCGATGAAGCGTGATAAGTGATAGGGGATAGGTGATAGGGCTTGTTTGAACCCGTAAAACAACGTTAGTCTGCGGTCTTCGACCCTTATCACTTATCACGCATTTCTGGAGACCGTCATGCCGTATGCCATCTCGAATGGAGTGCGCCTGTACTATGAAGAGACCGGCAAAGGCACGCCCATCGTGTTCGTGCACGAGTTCTCGGGTGATTTCCGCAGTTGGGAAGCGCAGATGCGCCATTTCAGCCGCCGCTATCGCTGCATCGCTTTCAACGCCCGCGGCTATCCGCCTTCGGAGATCCCGGCGGCGGTCTCGAAATATTCCTGGCAGGCCGCCGTCGACGACATCGCCGGCGTGATGCGGCACCTCGGCGTGGCGAAAGCGCACATCATCGGCTGTTCGATGGGTGCTTACGCCACGCTGCAATTCGGCTTGCGCTACCCGCGCCGCGCACTTTCGCTGACCGCGGTCAGCGCGGGCGCAGGTTCGGACCCCAAGGGACATGCGCAGTTCGTCAAGGCGAGCGCAGCGACGGCGCGCAGCTTCCTGCAGGATGGGCTGGCGCCCGCCATGAAGAAGTACCGCACCGCGCCCAACCGCATCCAGCTCGAAAACAAGGACCCGCGCAGTTTCCGCGAGTTCTTCACCCGTTTTTCCGAGCACTCGGCGCTGGGCCACGCCAACACGCTGCGCGGGGTGCAGATGCGCCGCCCTTCGATCTTCAACCTCGGCAGCCGGCTCGCGCGCCTGAAAGTGCCGACGCACGTCGTCGTCGGCGACGAGGACGAGAGCTCGATCGGTCCGGGCTTGTTCGTGAAGCGCACCTGCCCGGCCGCCCGGCTCACCGTGGTGCCCGCGACCGGCCACGTCGTCAACGTCGAGGAGCCGGCCCTTTTTAACCAGATCACCGGGGATTTTCTCGCGCTGGTGGATTCGGGGCGCTGGCGCTCGCGCGATCCCCGCTCGCTCAATCCTTCTACGATGGCTCGGAAGGCGTGATGCGTGATAAGGGATAGGGGGGTTGGGGGGATAAGGCACCCGCGCTCGCGGCAGTAAACCCCTATCCCGTATCCCGTATCCCGCATTTAGGAGGCAACAATGCCCTTCGCAAGCTCAAAAGACGTGCAGCTCTACTACGAGGAAGCCGGGAAAGGCTTCCCGATCGTGTTCGTGCATGAATTCGCGCACGGGCTGCACAGCTGGGAAGCACAGATGCGCCATTTCAGCCGCCGTTACCGCTGCATCGCTTTCAACGCGCGCGGCTATCCACCGTCGGATGTGCCGGCATCGCCTTCTCAGTATTCGCAGGCCATCGCGACCGATGATATCGCCAACGTAATGCGCAACCTCGGTGTGCGCAAAGCGCACATCATCGGCTGCTCGATGGGCGGCTACGCGACACTGCATTTCGGGCTGCGCTACCCGCGGATGGCACGCTCGCTCACCGTGATCGGCGCGGGCTACGGCTCGGACCCCGACAAGCGCGCGCAGTTCCTGCGCGACACGGAGACGATGGCGCGCCGTTTCGAGGAACTGGGCACGCCGGAAGCGATCTCGACCTACCAGATCGGCCCGGCGCGCGTGCAGTTGCAGAACAAGGACCCGCGCGCCTTTCGCGAATTCTGCGAGGAATTCGCCGGGCACTCGGCGCTCGGCTCGGCCAACACGCTGCGCGGGGTGCAGGCGCGACGCCCAACGGTCTACAGCCTGGAGCGCGGCCTCGCCCGCATGAAGGTGCCGACCCACATTCTCTCCGGCGACGAGGACAACCAGTGCCTCGAGCCGGGGATTTTCGTGAAGCGCGTGTGCGCGGCGGCGCGCCTCACCGTGGTGGCCGCGACCGGGCACGCCGTGAACGTCGAGGAGCCCGACCTTTTCAACCGCCTGACCGAGGATTTTCTGACGCTGGTGGATTCAGGGCGCTGGCGCCCGCGGGATCCGCGCTCGCTCAACAAGTCCACGATGGCAAAAAGATAACGATAGATTAAACCGCCAAGGCCGCCAAGAAAACAATAATGGAACCGCCGCGTCACTGGGAGCAACAGGGCAGGAATCGAACGGAATAACGCCTTCCAGCCTGGCGTCAATTCAGACGGCCGCCTGAATGCTGTATTCCGCCCTGACGTCGCTTGCGAGTGGCGGCTGGCCGGACCCTCCGCCGGATCGTGTCATGCACCTGCTCCAGCAATCGCGGACGCCCGGGAGTCCCGACCCCCGCAGGATTCGAACCTGTTGATTCCTCTGCCATCCCGCACCCCCACGCAGCCTATTTAAATATGGCTGCAAGCTTCGCAGCCTATACTGGGATTTTTCGTATCCCTGCTGACGTAAACGGTTGATTCATGTGGAAGGATGACAAGCGTATCAGCTTCAGTGTCTAATTAGCCGACAATTAGGAAGTTCACTATACGTTAGACCTTACCGTGGGCCCGTGGCGATTCTATAGCGGATATGCTATAGTCTGCCGGTGAGTTGGCGGGTCACCTTCTATAGCCCTGAGTTCCGGAGCGAGATGCTGCGGCTGCCGGCCGGATTCGTTGCCCGGTTCTTGCGGTATGCAGAACGGATGGAGATCTACGGTCCCAACCTGGGCATGCCCCACACCCGAGCAATGGGTGAGGGGTTGTTCGAGCTTCGGCTTAAGGCAGCGGAAGGCATCGCGCGGGTGTTCTACTGCACGGTGGTTGGCCAGAGAATTGTAATGCTTCACCAGTTCGTGAAGAAGTCGGAGAAAACTCCCCGAAAAGAACTTGAAATCGCCAGACGGCGAATGAAGGAAACGAAAGATGCGGAAAGATCTTAGTCAATTTAAGGCCAGAGCGCTGGCGCGCCCGGAGGTCAAACGCGAGTACGAGCGTCTTGCCGAGGAGTTCGAGTTTCTTGATGAAATCCTCAAGGCGCGCGCCTCTGCCGGTCTTACCCAGGCTGACGTTGCGGCGCGTATCGGCACGACCCAATCCGCGGTTGCTCGCCTTGAGTCGTCGGTCGGGAAGCATTCGCCCTCGATCGCCACGCTTCAACGGTATGCATCAGCGCTTGGATATCGGTTGCAGGTCAGGCTTGTCAAAGGGCAAGGTCTAACCGCCGGCTCAACGGCCACCGCTCGCAAGCGGGCGGCGCGTTAGCCGGGACGTTAGAGCGCATCCATTGCGGGAACTGCCACTTCTGGCTATACTCTAGCCAGAATGCGATTCGAGATCCTACTCGCTCCGGAAGCCGTTGAAGATCTGCGCAAACTGAAGGCTGCCCCGCGCGCAGCAGTCCGGGAAGCACTCGAAACGCATCTGAGGCACGAACCGACCAAGACCAGTCGCAGCCGCATCAAGCGATTGCGCGGCCTCTCCAGGCCGCAATACCGGCTGCGGGTCGACGAGGTTCGCGTGTTTTTTGACGTTTCGGGCTCGACTGTCGAAGTGCTGGCGATCGTGGCCAAACCGGAGGCTGAATCATGGCTGGCGCAATTCGGAAACCCCGTATGAAGGAAGTACCCCTGTCCGAGATCAAGGACGACCTGTCGCGGTTCCTCCGCGAGGCGGAGACAGCGGAAATCGTGATCACTCGCCACGGAAAACCCGCCGGGGTGTTGATCGGCTTCGAATCCGAGGACGACTGGTTCGACTATCGCCTCGAACACGACCCTCGCTTTCTTCGGCGCGTCGAGTCCGCGCGTACAAGCCTGCGCTCTGGACGCGGGGTCAAGCTGGAAGACGTGAAATAAAAATGCCCTCTAACCGCGCGGTCGAGAATGACGCTCAGCGAGCATTGCTTGCCCGCGCATCTCACCGCGAACGTTAAATTTTTGTATATTTCCTGTTTCTCTCGGCGTCTCGGCGGTTCATTCTTGTTGTTGATTTTCGCTGGTCTCCCGCGAGCTACTGCGAGCCTTCCAGGCCGAGCTTCCTGATCAGGTCGCCCCACTTCTTGGTCTCCGCAGCGATGTAGCGCTGGTTGTCCTCGATGGACTGCGGGTCGACCGGTATGAGGTCGAGGCTGGCGATCCTGTCGCGCACCTCCGGCATCTTGATGATGCGGGTCATCTCGCCGTGCAGCCGGTTGATGACCGGCCGCGGCGTGGCCGCAGGGGCGACCAGTGCATGCCAGGATACGGCTTCCAGGCCGGCACGCCCCGTTGCCTCCGCCAGCGTCGGCACCTCGGGCAGGGATTTGAATCGCGTGAGTGAAGACACCGCGAGCGCGCGCAGCCGTTGGTCCCGGATCAGCTGCTGCGATGCGCCTGCCTCCGCGAACCCTAGCTGCACGTGCCCGGCAGCGACATCTGTAATCGCTTGCGGACTGTTCTTGTACGGCACGTGAATGATGTCGAGGCCGAAGTTCTGCATGAAGATCTCGGTGGCGAGACGCGGGGCGCCGCCGTGGCCCGTCGAACTGTAGCTCAACTGTCCCGGCCGCTGCTTGACGAATCTGACCAGTTCGGGCACCGACCGCACCGGCAGCGACGGGTGCACGATCAGGACAAACGGCGATTTCAGGTAGAGCGACACTGGGATGAAGTCCTTCGCCGAATCGTACGGGAGTTGCTTGAACGTCGACGGGTTGATCGCCAGCGCGGCGCTGGTCGCCACCAGCAGCACGTGCCCGTCGGCTGGCGTGTTCTTCACCGTAGTGATGGCGACGATGCCGTTGGCGCCCGGCCGGTTGTCGAAGATGACGGGTCGGCCGAGACTCTGCGCGAGTTTCTCGCCGTAGGTGCGGGCAACCGTATCCAGCCCGGTCCCGGCCGCGAGCACCAGGACGATGGTGACGGCCTTCGAGGGGTACTCCTGGGCGCTGGCCGGCGTGGTGAGCTGGGCGCAAACGACCGTCAGCGCGACAAGCAGGCCGCTCCTGATGGAGCAACGCATGTTGGCTTCCTTCCCTTGCCGGCTCAGCGGCTGCCGATTTCGTTGAGCGCCGACTGGATGCGGTCGGCGAGCCGGGCCCGCCAGGGTTCCGCATGCTCGAAACCGGGCCGCCCGCGGCACATTGCTTCGGTGTAGCGATGGATTTCCTCGTCGTTCCGGGAAA
>CAZFRR010000310.1:0-50342 GCA_964521405.1 uncultured Streptomycetaceae bacterium
ACGCCGTTGAACGCGATCATCGGCTTCTCGGAAGTGCTGATCGAGCGCATGTTCGGGGAGATGAACGCGAAGCAGGAGGATTACCTGAAGGACATCCATTCCTCCGGCAAGCACCTGCTTTCCCTCATCAACGACATCCTCGATCTCTCCAAGATCGAGGCCGGGCGCATGGAGCTGGACGTGTCGGATTTCAACCTGCCCACGGCGCTCGCCAACGCGCTGACGCTGGTGCGCGAGCGAGCGCACACCCACGGCATCGCGCTCGAGCTGAAGGTGGAGCCCAGCCTTGGGGAATTCCGGGCGGACGAGCGCAAGGTCAAGCAGATCGTGCTGAACCTCCTCTCCAACGCGGTGAAGTTCACCCCGGACGGCGGGCGCGTGGAGGTGTCTGCCCGGATGAACGGCGAGGCGGTCGAGATCGCGGTGACGGACACCGGCGTCGGCATCGCGCCGCAGGACCAGGAGACGGTGTTCGAGGAGTTCCGCCAGGTCGGGCGCGATTACACCACCAAGCAGGAGGGCACGGGGCTCGGCCTCGCGCTCACGCGCCGCTTCGTGGAACTGCACGGCGGGAAGATCTGGCTCGAGAGCGAACCGGGGAAGGGTTCGACGTTCACTTTCTCGCTGCCGGTTAAGCCGAATTAGCCACAGAGATCACGGAGAGCACAGAGTATGCAAGAACGAGAACTGTATCGACCGTCTTTCGGTTTTCTCTGTGACCTCGGTGTTCTCTGTGGCTGTTGTTGATTTTTTTACTGGGCCTTTACCATGAGCCTCATCCTCATCGTCGAAGACAACGAAAAGAACCTCAAGCTGGTGCGCGACGTGCTGCAGGTCAAGGGCTACGAAACGCTCGACGCCGGCACCGCCGAGGACGGGCTGAAGATCGCCGCCGAGCGCAAGCCCGACCTCGTCCTCATGGACATCCAGCTCCCCGGCATGAACGGCATCGAGGCGTTGAAGGCGCTGCGCGCCAACCCGGCGACCGCGGCGATCCCGGTGATCGCGATCACCGCCTCGGTCATGCAGCAGGACCGGCAGCAGATCATGAACGCCGGGTTCAACGGCTTCATCGAGAAGCCGATCAACTTGCGCAACTTTCTCGATACCGTGCAAGAGACCTTGAAGGGGGGCAAGGCGTGAGCGCGTCCCCCAGGATCCTGGTGGTGGACGACACCCCACACAACGTCAAGCTCCTGAAGGATCTGCTGGAGGTCAAGGGCTTTGCCGTGACCACCGCCGCCAACGGCGAGGAAGGGCTTGCCAAAGTTGCCTCGGAGCATCCCGACCTGGTGCTGCTGGACGTCATGATGCCGGGGCTGTCGGGCTACGACGTCTGCCGCCGGATCCGCGAAGATCCCCGCACCGCCCTCCTCCCGGTGGTGCTCGTCACCTCGCTCGACCCGCAGCAGGAGCTCGGGAAGGGCATGGAGGCGGGAGCGGACGACTTTCTCAACAAGCCGATCAACCAGGCGGAACTCTTCGCGCGCGTGAAGTCGCTGCTGCGCGTGAAATCGCTGCAGGACGAGGTCGTGCGCCAGGCAAACGAGCTGCGCGACTGGAACGCGAAGCTCGAGGAGCGCGTGCGCGACCAGGTGTCGCAGATGGAGCGGCTGTCGCGGCTGAAGCGCTTCGTCTCCCCCAAGATCGGCGACCTCATCCTGTCCGGCGAGGTGGACGACCCCCTGAAGACCCATCGCCGCGAGATCACGGTGGTATTCACCGATCTGCGCGGCTTCACCGCGTTCGGGGAAACCGCCGAGCCGGAAGAGGTGATGGGCGTGCTGCGCGATTACCACGCCACGCTCGGCAACATCGTCGTGAAGCACGACGGCACCATCGAGCACTTTGCCGGCGACGGCGTGATGATCCTGTTCAACGACCCGATCCAGCTGGATCAACCCGAGCTGGCGGCGGTGCGCATGGCGGTCGACATGCGGGACGCCGTGGGAATGCTCGTGGCCGAGTGGAAAAAGCGCGGCCACGACCTGGGTTTCGGCGTCGGCGTCGCGAACGGCTACGCCACGATGGGCGTGATCGGCTTTGAAGGCCGCCGCGATTACGGCGCGATCGGCCCCGTCTGCAATCTCTCGGCCCGCCTCTGCTCGGAAGCAAAGGCCGGCCAGGTCCTGGTTTCCCAGCGGGTCTACGGGAGGATCGAGGCCGGCGTCACCGCGGAGCCGGCGGGAGAGTTCACCCTGAAGGGCTTCAACCGTGCCGTGCCGGCGTTCAACGTGACGGCGCTGAAGTAGGATTCAGCCGCAGAGGTAAGTTTCAGCCGCAGATAAACGCAGATGAACGCAGATAAGTTCAAAGAAACTTGATTCACGAATCACGATTCACGAAATATTGGCGTTTATCTGCGGCTAATTCTGCTCTACGGCAGTACTTGCACCGACGGCGTCGAGCGGATGTCGGAGGCGGACTTGTTGAGGTTCACCAGTTGATGCAGCACCGACAGGATCTCGATGGTATGGTCCTTCTGCTGCCACTTGCCCTGCCCTTGCGCCCCTTCCGCGTACGACGCGCCCGCCAGGGAGTTGATGTTGGCGACTGAGTACTCCCGGTCCCGGTAGGTCAGCGTGAAGCGCGCTTTGAGCGGGTCGCCGTCCAGCCGGAAGAAGATGTCGTTGCAGCCTTGGCCGGGATCGTCGGGGCAGTAGCCGAACGTGACCGGGGTGTTCATCGTGATCTTGGGCCGCGGCTCGCTCTCGAGGTGGTTCCTGACCTCGTCCTGGTACTGGAGCAGGTCGCCGAGGAACTGGAAAATCTCGCCGACCGAGCGGATATGCAGCCGCACCTGCAGCCTCGGGTATCCGTCAGCATCCGCCGCCCGGGGAGTCACGCGGGCGCCCCGGTTGTAGATCTCGCAAAAACGGGACTCCTGCTTGACTTCTGCCGGGCCCTGGAAGAACACCGGCGTCTCGCTCAGTTGGGGTTTGGTCGAGTCTTCGACCGGGGCGTCCACGACGGACTGATAGCAGCTCCGCCGGTCGCTCATTGCTTCGCCGCCCGCCTGCATGACCGTGTACTGCGAGGACGGGAGGCCGGGAGCGGCCCGGTCGTCATAGAAGCAGAACGCGACTTTCTGCTCGTTCGACAGCGCGTACAGGTTGTAGGCGGCAAGGCCTTTGTCGTAAACCAGCTGGACCTTGGACTGGTCGAGCGCCGCGAAATTCTGCAGATTCTTGCTGTCCTTTTCGGGATCCAGGTTCATGCCCTTCGCGATGAGCCGGCGTTCCCGGAAGGTATTGGCAAAAAACGTCCGCACCAGGTTGAGGAGCTTGAGGTAGCGCTCGAAATCCGATTGCGTGTCGCATTTCAGCGCGTCGGGCCCGCTGAAGCCCTGTTTTCTGCCGCGGAGTACGTCGATCGCATCGCGCGGGGAATTCATGATCTTGATCGTATTGACCGGGCCTTTCTCCGAGCGGGTCTCGACGATCTCGGCCGACGAGAAGAAGAGCAGCAGGACGATGCGGCGGTCGAGGCCGCGGTCGAGCCAGTACTTCACCACCTTCGGGTCGATCGGCGAGGAGATCCCGGTGATGAATTCCTTCGATTGGAGGTGGGTGAGCTCGAAGCTGGGCGAGGCCTGGGCCGACACGACGGTGTTCCGTGTGTCGCGCAGATTCGCGGCCAAACTGCCCATGATTTCCAGGAACCCGAAAGAAACCGTCTGCTGCATGGATTTGCGGATCACCGGGATATCGGCAAAATGCAGCGGCGCCTTGTCCCGCGCGCGCAGAACGTTGAGAACGAGGAGTTTGTTGGTGGTGTCTTCGATGACATCACTGAAGTCAAGGGTGTCCGTCTTGATGATTGCGGGCGCAATCCCGCACCCGGACAACAGCATGGTGAATCCCAAAACCAGAACGAGACGCATGGTTTCCCCCTTTCCGGCCGGCCGCCTCACGCGAGCGCCGGCTTTCCGTCCAGTCTACGCACATCCCGCAACAGGCGTTCCGTCACCAGCCGCATGAGGTAGAACCCGAGCTTCGGGTTCTGATAATACAGCTGGAAGATCATCTCGTCGGTCATGTCGTAGAGCTCGCCGTCAGTCTCGCACACAATGGTTTGCGTGTGCTTCTTCTCGAAGGAAAAGAGGCCGATTTCGCCAAGCAGCTCGCCCGGGCCGATGCGCTGGCCGACTTCGGACAGCTTGAGCTCGCCCCGGGAGACGTAGACGAGCCGGTCGGCCGCCTCGCCCTTGCGGAACAGGACTTCGCCGGCCTTGAACGAGCGGCGGTGCATATGCGGCAGCAGCCACTGCGAGGCCGGAGAATCGCGCGTGGCGCGCGTGATTTCCTCCGACAGCCTGGCGATTTCGCGCAGCCGGACCACATTCATCGGCAGCAGCACGGCATTGAGGACCAGCGAGGGCAGCAGCGATTCGAAGTAGCCGTAGGCGATAAAGCAGACGTTGCCCGCGATCGAGAGCGCCCGCAGGGGAATCATGCTCTTCACGGCAAAGCTGGCGATGCAAAAAGCCACCCCGAGCAAACCGAGTGCTTCTCCAAGGCCGAAGGATATTTGCATTAAAGCCTCCCGTCGCGGTCAGTTCTTTCGGTGGCGGCGCTTGCTCATGTCAGCCAGCATTGTGAATCGCGCATTCAATTTAAATGGAGCGATCACGCGCCCGAAGTAAGAATTCCGCAAGGGATTGGTAAATATTTACGCCCGCCCGGGCGCGGGCTGCATGGTGCAGCGCAATGGCGTAAAATGCAGCAGTTTCCTGTTCGGGGCTAACCCCTTTTCATGATTGGCATTTTGATCATCAGCCACGGCACCCTCGGCGAGGCCCTGATCCATTGCGCGAGCCACGTGCTGAACAAGCGCCCGCCGCGCTTGAAGCAGATCGGCATCACCGCCCAGGACGACCCGCTGCAGTTGCTGCCGCAGGCGCGCAAGCTGGTGAAGGAGCTCGACGAGGGCGACGGCGTGCTGATCCTCTCGGACATTTACGGCGGCTCGCCCTCCAATATCGCCGGCAAGCTGCTCGTCCCCGGGAAAGTCGAAGGCGTGGCCGGGGTCAACCTCCCGATGCTGATCCGGGTCCTCACCTACCGCGACAAGCCGATCGCCACCGTCCTCACCAAGGCGGTGAGCGGCGGCTGCGACGGCGTGGTGCGCATACCCCCGCCGTCACTCGTCGTTAACAATGCTGCAACGGGAAGTTGAGATCATCAACCAGCTCGGGCTGCACGCCCGGGCCTCGGCCAAGCTGACCCAGGTCGCGGGCGGCTTCCAGGCCAGCGTCTGGGTGAGCCGCAACGGCCGCCGCGTCAACGCCAAGAGCATCATGGGCGTCATGATGCTGGCGGCGGCCATTGGCTCCAAGCTCCTGGTCGAGACCGACGGGCCCGACGAAGCGGAAGCGATGGCGGCGGTCACGCAGCTTATCGCCAGGCGGTTCGAGGAAGCCGAGTAAACTCGGCATCAATGTTCCAAGTTCAAGGTTCAAGGTTCAAGGTTCAAGGTTCAAGGTTCAAGGTTCAAGGTTCAAGCAAAATTGGAGCGGGTTCAGATTCGAAGGCTCCGGTTTTGAACTTTGAACCTGGAACTTGGAACCCCGAGCCCGGAACATTGAACTCGGAACTCGGAACTCGGAACTCGGAACTCGGAACTCGGAACTCGGAACCCGGAACCCGGAACCCGGAACCCGGAACTCGGAACTCGGAACTCGGAACATTGAACTCGTAACCGCGATAGCGCAATGAGCTTCACCATCCACGGCATCGGCGTCTCCGGCGGCATCGCCATCGGGCATGCGCAGTTGATGACGCACGCCGGCCTCGAGGTGCCGCGTTACGTCGTGCCCCCGTACCAGGCGCCGGAGGAATCCGCCCGCTTCGACGCGGCGGTCAACCAGGTGCGCGCGGAATTCGAGGAATTGCACGCGGCCGTGCCGCGCACCGCCCCCGCGGAGTTCGCCGCCTTCATCAATCTCCACCTGATGATCCTCAACGACTCCACCCTGTCGGTCGCGCCGCGCCGGATCATCGAGACCGAGGGCTGCAACGCCGAGTGGGCGCTCAAGGTGCAGACCGACGCGCTGCTCGCGCAGTTCGACGAAATCGAGGACGGTTACCTGCGCGAGCGCAAGGTCGACGTGATCCAGGTCGCCGAGCGCGTGATGAAGGCGCTCACCGGCCAGCCGGGCTACGTTCCGCCGCCGCGGCTCGAGACCGGGCAGAACCTGGTCCTGGTCGCGCACGACCTCTCGCCCGCCGACGTGGTGCAATTCAAGCGGCACCAGTACGTGAGCTTCATCACCGACCTCGGCGGCACCACCTCGCACACCGCGGTGGTCGCGCGCAGCCTTGCCATCCCCTCGATCGTGGCGCTGCACCGCGCGCGGCACTTGATCCGGGAGAACGAGTTGATCATCGTCGACGGCTCCCAGGGCGTGGTGATCGTGGACCCCGACCAGCAGGTGCTCGCCGAGTATCAGGCACGGCAGCGCGAGTTCGACCTCGAGCGCCAGAAGCTCCGGCGCCTGCGCGACCGGCGCGCGGTCACGCTCGACGGCGTGAAAGTCGAGCTGCAGGCCAACATCGAGCTGCCGGCGGACGTCGCGGAAGCGCTCGACAACGGGGCGACCGGGATCGGCCTTTTCCGCAGCGAGTTCCTGTTCCTGAACCGCTCCGACCTGCCGGACGAGGACGAGCAGTTCGAGGCCTACCGCAAGGTCGCCGAGGAGATGGACGGCATGCCGGTCACCATCCGCACCTACGACCTCGGCGCGGACAAGAGCCACGAGGAGGAGCGCGTCACCACCAACCCGGCGATGGGGCTGCGCGCGATCCGGCTGTGCCTCACCGAGCCGCAGCGCTTCATCACGCAACTGCGCGCCCTGCTGCGCGCGTCATGCCACGGCAAGATCAACATCCTGATCCCGATGCTCGCCAGCTCGAACGAGATCGACCAGACGCTGGCGCTGATCCAGCGCGCCAGGGTGAGCCTCGACGAGGAAGGCGCGGCCTACGACCGCGGCGTCAAGGTCGGCGGCATGATCGAAGTGCCGGCGGCGGCGCTCGCGCTCGGCATGTTCATCCGCAAGCTCGACTTTCTCTCGATCGGCACCAACGACCTCATTCAGTACACGCTGGCGATCGACCGCACCGACGACACGGTGGCGCATCTCTACGACCCCCTGCATCCGGCGGTGTTGAACCTCATCGCCGGCATCATCCGCACGGCGGACAGGGCGAAGGTGCCGGTTGCGCTGTGCGGCGAGATGGCCGGCGACACCGCGCTGACGCGGCTCTTGCTCGCGTTCGGGCTGCGGCAGTACTCGATGCACATCGCGCATCTCCTCGACGTCAAGCAGATCATTCTCCAGTCGGATTACGCCCGGCTGAAGCCGCTCGCGGGAAAAATGCTGCGCGCGAGCGACCCGGGCAAGCTGCGGGCGTTGCTTGAGCGCCTCAATTCCTGAGGCGCGTTCCAAGTTCCAAGTTCAAGGTTCAAAGTTCGAAATCCGGGCCCTGGGCGCCGGTTTAATTCCGCGCGTTCGAACGGACGATTGATCGCCGTTCAACGCGCGGGGTACCTACCGCGTCAAACGTTGAGGATGACGGACTGGCCGGTGTCGAGCACGACGAACGGCACGCCGTTCGCTTCGCAGAACGAGTCCCAGGCGCGGCGCGCACCGGGAAACATCGGCGAGCCGTAGTCGTCGCACACGATCACGCCCCCCGGGTTCAGGCGCGGGAAGAAATACTCCAGGCAGTCGCGGGTGGGATCGAAGAGATCGACGTCGATGTGGACGAAGGCCCACTGCGTATCGGGCAGTTGCTGGAACACGCTGGGAATCCATCCCTGGTGCAGGCTTGCCTTCGGAAAATCGCGCAGCGACGTTCTGACCACTTCCAGCGGCGCGGACAGCGCGCCCTGCGGCACAGAAGTGCGCACGAGCGAGCCATCCTTGCCGCGGGCGTCGAAGGCGTCCTCGTCGGAAGGCTGGCTGATGCCTTCAAAGCTGTCGATGAGATGGAAACACTCGCCGGCATAGGCCGGGATGCGGGTTTGCGCCGCGCGGCACAGGAACAACGAGCTTGTGCCCCTGAACACGCCGCACTCGGCGAATTCGCCTCCAATCGCCATCGCGTGCAGGAAATAACGGGCCAGGAAGTATGAAGCGAGCGGACGGTGCAACGCTTTGTGCGGCAGCACCTTCGAATCCGACTCGGCAAGGCAGCGCTCGGTAAGAGCCCGCAGGTCGTGTTCGCCGATGCGCATGTCCCCGAGCGCGATCTCGAGATGCTTGTCGAGCGGCGCGCCCGCGTGCGCTCTGGCCGTCCGTTTCCGGATCTCGGAGGGGGAGAGCTCCTGCCCGGGTTGCCGCGCGGCGGCTTTCCGTCGCCCGCCGAAAATATCCTTGAGCACGCGCAGCAGCACGGGGCGATTCCGTAATCAGGTGATGACCGCGGGCATGATAGCACCCGGTGCCGCGCCTGCCGCTTGGCAGCCTGTCGGACTTCATTGACTCCCGCTATCGTGCGGGCGGTTTTGAATAAGGAGTTTGTCGGCCTCAAGTCCGACAAACTCCTGGGCGGGACGCGATTTGACAATCCCCGGCGGTGCGGGTAACGTTCCTCCCGCTTTCAGTCGCGCCGATTTGAGTTTCAGCTTGCGGGCGCGTTACAAATCCGGCTAAAGAGAAAACCTCCCAGTTTTTTCCGACCCGGTCAGCGCAAGCTCACCGGGTTTTTTATCGGCTGTCAGGCTTATGAGCACTGGGACTACCGCGAAATCGGTCGGCGTCGTGACGCCGCAGACCGCGAGTTTTACCGGGCCGGTCCGCTTGAGAAGCGGGGCGGCGATGGGGGCGTACGAGCTCGTCTACGAAACCTACGGGAAGTTGAACGCGGCGGGCTCCAATGCGGTGCTGGTGTGCCACGCGCTGAACGCAGCCCACCACGTCGCGGGCCACTACGCCGACGACCCCGCCAACGTCGGCTGGTGGGACAACATGGTCGGCCCGGGCAAGCCGGTGGACACCGACCGTTTCTTTGTGGTCGGCTTGAACAACCTCGGCGGCTGTCACGGCTCGACCGGCCCGCAAAGCATCAACCCGGCGACCGGCAAGCCGTGGGGCGCGGATTTCCCGGTGGTGACGGTCGAGGACTGGGTCGCGACCCAGGCCCGGCTCGCCGACCATCTCGGCATCCGCCGCTTCGCGGCGGTCATGGGCGGCAGCCTCGGCGCGATGCAGGCGCTCGCCTGGACTTACCTCCATCCCGGGCGCGTGGGCCACGCGCTGGTGATCGCCTGCGCGCCCAACCTGTCGGCGCAGAACATCGCCTTCAACGAGGTCGCGCGCCAGGCCATCATTGCCGACCCGGATTTTCACGGCGGGCACTATTACGAGCACAACACGCGCCCGACGCGGGGGCTGCGCGTGGCGCGCATGGTCGGGCACATCACGTACCTGTCGGACGACGACATGGCGAGCAAGTTCGGCCGGCAATTGAAAAACGGCATGCCCGGCTACTCCTTCGATTCCGAGTTCGAGATCGAGTCCTACCTGCGCCACCAGGGTGGCAAGTTCTCGGATTACTTCGACGCCAACACCTACCTTCGCATCACCAAGGCGCTCGATTACTTCGATCCCGCGCTCGAGCATGGCGGCAACCTTGCCAGGGCGCTGGCGCCCGCGCGGGCGAACTTCCTGGTGGTTTCGTTCACCACCGACTGGCGGTTCTCGCCGGCGCGCTCGCGCGAGATCGTGAAGGCGCTGCTCGACAACCGGCGCGACGTCACCTATGCCGAGATCAACGCGCCGCACGGGCACGATGCCTTCCTGCTGGAGGACGAGCGCTACCACCGGCTGGTGGCGGCCTACTTTGACCGCATCGAAAGGGAACTCGCCGCATGAAACTTCCCGTAGCAATCATTCGCGGGGGGTGCGGGGGGGCCGGGAAGGCTCCGAGCGCGTTTACCGGAAGGGGCCCGGGGCCCCTGCTCAAATGACCACGAACGGCAACGGCTTCAAGCGCGCCGATTTCGACGCCATCGCCGAGTGGATACGGCCCGGCTCACAGGTGCTCGACCTGGGTTGCGGCGACGGCGTGCTGCTCAAGTACCTCCGGGGGGCGCGCGGCGTCTCGGGCTACGGCGTGGAGATCGACGACGCCAACGTGCTCGCCTGCGTGACCAACGGCGTCAACGTGATCCAGGGCGACCTCGAGCGCGGGCTGTCCGAGTTCGAGGATCGCTCCTTTGACTTCGTGATCCTGTCGCTGACATTGCAGGCGGTGAGGCACAGCGAGCGCCTCATCAAGGACATGCTGCGCGTCGGGCGCGAGGGCATCGTCACCTTCCCCAACTTCGGCTACTGGAGAAACCGCCTGCAGGTGCTCGGCGGCCGCATGCCGGTGTCGGACAACCTGCCTTACGAATGGCACGACACGCCGAACGTCCATCTGTGCACGCTCGATGACTTCGAGCGCTTCTGCGCGGGCCACGGCGTGAAGATCCTGGAGCGCAAGGTGCTCACCGGCAGGCGGGCAGTCAGCGTGCTGCCGAATCTGCTCGGCAGCCTCGCGGTCTACCGTTTTCAAAGAGCGTGACTAAGAGCGCCTTTAGCGGCTAAAAAACACCCGCGAACGCCCTCGCCACGTACTCAGCCCCGCGCGTGCTCAGGTGGCTCGAGTCAATGTACAGCCATTGGCCGTCCTGTACTGTCAGGCAGGTCTTTCCCGGGCACAGAATGCGGGCGATATCCACCACTCGCATCGAATGGCGTTGCGAGATTTCCGTCATGATATCCGTCACTTTTTTCTGGCGTGCCCGGTAGTCATCGAGTGACGGCGGCGCTGGCGGCTGTCGATCGTAAGCCTGGCTGCGCGCGAGCACGGACGGCACATCCCAGCCGATTTCAGGGGCCTGGGTGACGAACACCACATTCAAGTTCCGCTCCGCAAGGAATCGAAGAGTCCGTTCCATCCCGGCGTAAAATGCCCTGGCATTGCCGTCAACGCCGTTGCGGGAAATCAGTACCGGGGCGCCGGTTGTTTCCCTGAAGCGCGAGCCTTCCGCGTACAGCGCCCACCCGCCGGCAAGGACGACCGTTCGCACGTCCGGGTATCGCTCCAATAGCTTTGCGACCGCCTCGTTGAACTCGCGGCATGGCAGATCGCGGCGATCGTGACGCTCGACGCCGAGTAACGGGAGGCAGCCGGCCCGCCCGGCAAGGATGCCGGTGCGCCCGGCTCTTGTCGCTGCGCGCTCGATCGCCGGCGCCAGCGCGCCCGCATGCGAATCGCCCCACAGGATGAAGGTCGGCGCGGCGCCGCTTTTCGCACCCAACACACACGCTTCCCCGCCGGCAATCCGCGAAGGCTCTCGATTCATGCAATGCTGGTACATGAGCACCCGCGGCTGGTCCGCGCCCTTCTGCGGAAACCGGGAGGGCAGGCCCCCGGAGTAATGTCCGGCCAGTCCGATGGCGATGAATGCCGCCGTTAAGGCGCCCGCTGTCCTGAACAGTGTCACTCGGGAAAGCAGCCCGTTTTTGCCCCGAAACGGGCGCTCGACGTAGCGCCAGGAAGCGGTTGCGGCAACGAACGAGGCCGCCAGCACCAGCAATTGTTCCGTCAGGTTCAGATCCTGGTTCGCGAAATACTTCGCGAACACGACCAGCGGCCAGTGCCACAGGTATAACGAATAGGAAATCAGCCCGACGAATTGCACCGGCCGGAGCGCGAGTATCCGGGCTATGCGTGATTCCCCGTCCCGGCCGGTATGGATCAGGAGCGCGGTACCGATGCAGGGGAGCAGGGCGTGGACCCCGGATAACGCGGTTTCCTCGGTGTAGGTGAACACGGCGTAGCCGACAAAAAACATGCCGAGCATCGAGAGGCCGTTGCGCAATGCCGGGGAGGCAACCGGCGGTATCGCATTCATCGCCAGCAAAGCACCGAGCAACAGCTCCCAGGCCCGGAAGAAAGGGAGGTAAAACGCGGCTGCCGGGTCGCTGGCGACAACGGTTGCGCTCGCGGCAATCGACAGGGCCGCCAACGCCAGTATCAAACCTTGCGCATGCCGGGGAAGATACCGCAGGGTAAGCAGGAGAAAAGCCGGGAACAGGATATAGAACTGCTCCTCCACCGACAGAGTCCAGGCGTGCAGCAACAGCTTGCTGTCCGCCGAACTGTCGAAGTAATCCGTGGTTGCCCAGAACAGGAAATTCGCCGCGAACAGCGCCGTGGCGGCAATGCTGAGCGAAAAAAACCGGAGATCGATCGGCAGCAGCAGAGTGGCCAGGATCAGGCAAGCAGCGACGACGGCGAACAACGCCGGGAACAGCCTCCGGATGCGCCGCTCGTAAAAAGCCGCGAACGAAAACCCGCCGGCGCGCATCTGGGGGTGGATCAGGGAAGTGATCAGAAACCCCGAGATCACGAAAAAAACATCCACGCCTACGAACCCGCCGGCAAACAAAGGGAAGCCGAGGTGGAACAGCACCACCGGGAGGATTGCCAGCCCCCGCAAGCCGTCTATGTCCGGCCGGTATTGCACGCTATCGAAAAGATGAAGTTCGCACGGTCAATGAGTTGCGTACAGCGTAGCGGTATCTTCCTGGCGGTCCTGGCGTCCCCGGATCGAGTCCGGGGCAGGCTTGGCGGTTAAATCCTGATTTGTCGTTCTGGACTTTCCTGGCGGTTATTTCCCTATCCAGTTCCGCAGCAACCCCACCCCGTAAACCTCCGTCTCCAGCACGTCGCCCGCCTTCATGAACTCCGGCGGCGTGCGCGCGTGACCGACTCCCGCCGGCGTGCCGGTGGAGATGATGTCGCCCGCCTCGAGCGTGAGACCGTAGGAGAGCTCGGCGATGATCCGGGGAATCTTGAAATACATGTAGCTCGTGTTCGAGTCCTGCTTGGTATCGCCGTTGACGCGGGAGGTAATGCGCAGGTTATGGGGTTCGGGCACCTCGTCTGCGGTGACGATCCACGGCCCCATCGGGCAGGTGCCGTCCACGCTTTTCCCCTTGAACCACTGGCCCCCGTGGCGGCGCTGCTGGTAGCGCACCGAGACATCGTTCACGACGGTGTAGCCGAACACGTGCTTCATCGCATCGGCCTCGGCGATGTTCCTGCCGCCGCGCCCGATGATCACCCCCAGTTCGGCCTCCCAGTCGAGCGTCTGGTTCACCTCCGCATCGAACGGAACGTGATCGTAGGGGCCGATCACCGTCGTCGGCACCTTGGAGAAAAAGGCGGGGTGCGCCGGCAGCTCCTGGGTGTGCTTCAACGCTTTCTTGCCCTCCTCGAAGTGCTCGACGTAGTTCCAGCCGACGCAGAACACGTTCTTGCGCGGGCGCGGGATCGGCGCAAGGAGTTTCACCTGGCCGAACGGCAGCGCCTTCTTCGATTTCGCCGCAACCTTGCGCAGCCAGGCACGGCCCCTGGCGCCCGCGGCGATCAGCGAAACCATGTCGTACGGATCAAACGGCGGCCTGGCCCCGGCCTGCGTCAGGTCCAGCAATTGATTGCCGCCGTGCATCAGCCCCACGCGCGGCGCGGCGCCTTTCTTCGGCACGAATGTCAAGAGTCGCACATCATCCTCCTTGTCCTGTTGCTTCAATCATTAGATTGCCTGGCGTCTTGGCGTCTTGGCGGTTCAATTATTGATTTTGCTTTTCCTGGCGCCTTGGCGGTTAGTTTCGCCGGCCAGCATCTTGCGCGCGTGCCGCCGGTGTGCAGGAAAGCGGAGCAGTCATGCTTTCTCCTTGCCGGCCGAGCCGATCGAAAGATCGGCAAGCCCCGAGCGGATCATGAACCAGAAGAGAATCACGCCGGGCAGCGCGATCAGCGTGGTCAGCAGGTAGAAGTTTACGTATCCGATTGCGTCGATCAGCGCGCCCACGGTCGTTCCGGTGAGGAACCGGCCGGCGATGCTGGCCAGGGCGGAGAGCAGCGCATACTGCGTCGCGGTGAAGCGCAGGTTGCACAGCGCGGACAGGTAGGCGACCACGGTCACGCCGCCGATGCCGCTGGCGAAATTCTCGAAACCGACCGCCGCGGCCATGCCGATATTGGTATGGCCGGCCGCCGCCAGCGCGGCGAAGCTCAGGTTCGACACCGCCATCAGGATCAGGCTCGCCAGGACGGCGCGCTTCATTCCCAGCCGCTCGTAGAGGATGCCGCCGAGGAAAATGCCGGCCAGCAGGGTTACGAAGCCGATCCCGACGTCGTAGAACGCCACCTCGTCGTTGGTGAAGCCGAGGTCCTGGAACAACAGGCGCAGCGTGAGGTTGGCGAGGGTGTCGCCTATCTTATGTATGAGCACGAACAGGAGCACGACGATCGCCCCCTGGCGCCTGAGGAATTCGGTGAGCGGGCTGAAATAGGCGACGATGGCCTCGAGGACGCTGCGCGGCCTGGCGGGCTCGCGGTGCCGGGCCGGCTCGCCCATCAGCGCGCCGACCAGCATCGCCGGCAGCGCGAAGGCGGCGCAGGCCAGATAGGCCGCGGTCCAGCCCACCCGGGCCGCGAGGACCAGGGCGAGGGCGCCGGCCGCCGCCGCGCCGATCCGCCAGCCGTACTGCGACATGCCGGAGCCGACCCCGAGCTGGCGCGGCTCGAGCAGCTCGATGCGATAGGCGTCGATGATGATATCGAACGTCGCGCCGGCGACGCCCATGGCGATCGCGGCAATCGCGACGATAAAGAGAGAGTCGCCCGGGTCGGCGAAGCCGAGAAATACCACGGCCGCCATCACCAGCACGCCGACCAGCCATAGCCAGCTGCGCCGCTGCCCGAACCTGCCGATCACCGGCAGCCGGACGTTGTCGACGATCGGCGCCCACAGGAACTTGACGTTGTAGGCCAGGAAGGTGAGCGCAAATGCGGTCACCGCGCTCTTGGTGACGCCGTGCTGGGCGAGGCGCGTGGTGAGCGTCGCGCCGATCATCGCGAAGGTGAATCCGGAGGAGATGCCAAGAAACAGGGCGGCGAGCGGCGCCGGCTCGAGATACGGCCTGAGTCCCTCCGGCAGCCGGTTGCTGAAATTACTAAGCCGGCGGGTAGTCATAATCGATGATGAGCGGCGCGTGATCGGAGAACCTCCGGCTCTTGTAGATCCTGGCGCGCCGCGCGGTGGCGGCGAATTTCGGCGTGGCGATGTGGTAATCGATGCGCCAGCCCACGTTCTTCGCCCACGACTGCCCGCGGTTCGACCACCAGGTGTACTGCTCGGGACGGGGATCGACGCGGCGGAACACGTCCACCCAGCCGAGCTCGTCGAACACCCGCGTCAGCCATTCGCGCTCCTGCGGCAGGAACCCCGAATTCTTCTGGTTGGAGCGCCAGTTCCTGAGGTCGATCTCCCGGTGGGCGATGTTCCAGTCGCCGCACAATAAGATCTCGCGGCCCTCGCCCGCCAGTTGCTTCAGGTGGGGAAAGAAATGTTTCATGAACCTGAACTTGGCCGCCTGCCGGTGCGGGCCGCCGGATCCCGACGGCAGGTAGACGGAAATGACGGAGAGCGGCCCGAAATCCGCCCGCAGATAGCGCCCCTCGGCATCGGCCTCGCGGTTTCCCACGCCTTCCACCACCCGGTCCGGCTCGCGCCGGCAATAGAGCCCGACCCCACTGTAACCCTTCTTCTGCGCGTGATGAAAATAACCGCGGAAGCCGCCCGGCGCGCGCAGGCGCTCGTCCAGGTCGGCCGCCTGCGCCTTCAGTTCCTGCACGCACACCACGTCCGCCCGGGTGCGCGCGAGCCACGGCAGGAAGTCCTTGCGCGCGGCGGAACGGATGCCGTTGAGATTCAACGTTATAATTCTCATGGGTTCCAGGCAACTGGATCGTGCAGTCGGCTCATTCGACCGGGCGCGCCCGGCGCGCGCCGGCCAATTCGCCGGTTCAGAATCGAGACTTACACATGGCGTCGGACTTCCGGCAAGAGTTCATCCGCTTCACGGTCGAGCAAAACGTGCTGCGCTTCGGCGAATTCAAGACCAAGGCGGGGCGCCTGTCGCCATATTTTTTCAATGCCGGCCTGTTCTACGACGGCGCAGCGCTAAAGCAGCTGGCCCAATTCTACGCGAAAGCCATACTCGAGGCGGGCGTCGGTTTCGACATGCTCTTCGGGCCGGCCTACAAGGGCATACCGCTGGTGGCGGCGGTCTCGATGGCGCTGGCCGACGCCGGGCGCAACACCCGCTACAGCTTCAACCGCAAGGAAACCAAGGACCATGGCGAAGGCGGGGCCGTGATCGGCGCGCCCTTATCGGGCAACGTCCTGATCGTGGACGACGTGATTTCCGCCGGCACTTCGGTGCGCGAGTCTGTCAACCTGATCCGGGCCTCAAACGCTATACCCTGCGGGGTGGCGATTGCGCTCGACCGCATGGAGCGCGGCAGCGGGACGCTGTCCGCGGTGCAGGAAGTGCGTGCGAGCTATAATATTCCGGTCATCAGCATCGCCACGCTGGATGATTTGATGCGGTATCTCGAGACCGATCCGCAGCTCTCGCGGCATCTCGCGGCGGTCGGCAGTTATCGTGAACTATACGGAGTAACAGCCCATGCGTGAGATCAAGGTGCGTTACCTGGCGGCAACCGTGGTGGCGGCGCTGCTCGGCTGGGGCGGGCTCGCCGCCGATGACGCGGCGGCCCAGAAAATCGTCTGCTGGAAGGACAAGTCGGGCAAGACCATTGGCTGCGGCGACCGGGTGC
Source organism: uncultured Streptomycetaceae bacterium (assembly GCA_964521405.1). Classification (GTDB taxonomy): domain Bacteria; phylum Pseudomonadota; class Gammaproteobacteria; order Burkholderiales; family SG8-41; genus SG8-41. The sequence goes on from CAZFRR010000310.1 coordinate 16,692, forward strand.
CGCCTGAATACCAGGACTACGCCACCCGGGAACTGGACAAGGCCGGCATCACGCGCAAGACCACGGAAACCGCCGATGAGCGCGCCAGGCGCGAGGCCCAGGAGAAGGCTCAGGCCGCGCAGAAAGCCGATGAGAAAAAACGTCTCGTCGAGGAGAAGCGCCAGGATGCCGCGCTGATCAATGCCTTCACCAACGAGAAGGAAATCGATCTCAAGCGCGACCGCGATCTCCAGGTGGTGGACGGCCAGCTCATCCAGTTGCGGGTATCGCACAAGAATGCGGCGGATCGCCACGCCGAGATCCAGGGCCGGATAGATGCGGCCGTGAAGAGCGGCAAGCCCGCAACCGACGCCCAAATGGAAGACCTGGCCCGCGCCGAGGCCGACATGATCAAGGCCGAACAGAGCGTCGTCGCCAAGGATAAGGACAAGGAAGAAATCCGCAAGCGCTACGTCGACATGAGGTCCCGCTACATCCTGCTGAAGGGCGGCTCCGCCCCGGCGCCTTCAGCAACCCCGGCCGCAGCTCCAGCGGCAGCACCTGCAGCCGCGGTGCCAGCAACGACCGCCGCAAAAAAGTGAAGAGTGGCTAGTGGCTAGTGGCTAGTGGCTAGTGGCTAGTGGCGAGTGACTGGCAAGTAACAGAAAATCACAATCGACTCACGATTCACGATTAACGATTCACGATTCACGCCTCTCGCGCAAGCTAACCGGCCAGCTTGCGCTTCAGTATCTCGCTGACCTGCTGCGGATTGGCCTTGCCCTTGCTCAACTTCATCGCCTGCCCCACCAGCGAGTTGAAGGCTTTGTCCTTGCCGGCGCGGTAGTCCTCGACTTGCTTGGCGTTCGCGGCAATTACCTGGTCAACGATACTCTCGAGCTCGCCGCTGTCCGAAATCTGTTTCAAGCCGCGCTTCTCGATAATCGTGTCGGGATCGCTCTCGTCTGCCCACATCGCATCGAACACTTCTTTCGCCATCTTGTTCGAGAGCGTTCCATCCGCAACGCGATAATCCAGCCTCACTAAATGCTCGGGCTTGACGCGAGTCCGGGAAATGTCCAGATCTTCCTCATTAAGCCTGGCGCTGAGTGTCCCGGTAATCCAGTTTGCCAAGTGGGGAATCCGCGCTTTCGACTGCGCGCACTGAAACGCTTGTGTCGAAAAACTGGACATTTCTTCAGTGGCAGTTAGTTGTGCCGCTTGATATGGAGTCAGTCCATATTGAGAGATAAACGATTGTCGTTTCGCCTGTGGCAGCTCCGGCATCGATGCCTTGATCTCTTCGATCAATTGCTCGGAAACCTCCAGCGGCAGAAGATCGGGATCCGGGAAATATCGGTAGTCGTGCGCCTCCTCCTTGGACCGCATGGAGCGCGTCTCTCCGGTGTCAGAGTCGAACAGCACGGTGGCCTGCTCGATCTTCCCGCCGCTCTCCAGCGTCTCGATCTGCCACTGTGTCTCGTACTCGATCGCCTGCTGCAGAAAGCGAAACGAGTTGAGGTTCTTGATCTCGCGGCGAGTGCCGAGTTTTTCGGAACCCGCGACCCGCACCGAGACATTGGCGTCGCAGCGGAACGAGCCTTCCTGCATATTGCCGTCGCAAATGCCGATCCAGCGCACCAGCGAGTGCAGCGTTTTCGCATACTCCACGGCCTCCTGCGCTGATCGCATGTCCGGTTCCGACACGATCTCGAGCAGCGGCGTGCCCGCGCGGTTGAGGTCAATCCCTGTGAAACCGTGAAAGTCTTCGTGCAGCGACTTGCCGGCATCCTCCTCGAGATGGGCACGCGTGAGCCGAACCGTTTTTTCCTTACCGTCCACGAAAATGCTAACCGAGCCGCCCAGCACGATCGGCGTCTCGTACTGGCTGATCTGGTAGCCCTTCGGCAGGTCGGGATAGAAATAATTCTTGCGCGCGAAGATCGAGCGGCGGTTGATGCTGGCGCCGACCGCCAGCCCGAAGCGCACCGCCTTCTCGACCGCCTCACGGTTCATCACCGGCAGCACGCCCGGCAGCGCGATGTCCACCGCGCACGCCTGCGTGTTGGGCGCCGCGCCGAACGCCGTCGCAGCGCCCGAAAAAATCTTCGACTGCGTCGAGAGCTGGGCGTGAGTCTCAAGCCCGATGACGACTTCCCACTTCATTCTGCGTCGCTCCACGACGAGTGATGAGTGATGGGTGATGAGTGATGGGTCAATCCCCTCACCCCGCACAACCTTCTCACCCGCTTCGCGGGGAGAAGGGCGAATTTCCACTCATCATTCATCATTCATCATTCATCATTCGACGCCGGGAGGCGTCCGCAGGTGCCAATCGGTAGAGAGCTGGTACTGGTGCGCGAGGCCCAGCATCTTCGCCTCCGCGAAGTAATCGCCGATGACCTGCAACCCGACCGGCAGCCCTTTCTCGTCGAAGCCGCAGGGAATGGACAGGCCCGGCAGCCCCGCGAGGTTCGCCGGGATGGTATAGATGTCGTTGAGATACATCTGCACCGGGTCGTTCACCTTCTCGCCCAGCCGGAACGCGGTGGTGGGGCTGGTCGGGCCCAGGATCACGTCGCAGCGCTTGAACGCTTCCGTGAAGTCGCGCGCGATCAACCGGCGGATTTTCTGCGCCTGGATGTAGTAGGCATCGTAGTAGCCGTGCGACAGCACGTAGGTGCCGATCAGGATGCGCCGCTTCACCTCGGGGCCGAACCCCTGCCCCCGCGTCTTCTGGTAGAGATCGTTCAAGTCGGTGTATTCCGGCGCGCGGTAGCCGTAGCGCACGCCGTCGTAACGCGCGAGATTGCTCGAGGCTTCCGCGGGCGCGATCACGTAGTAGACCGGCACCGAAAGTTTCATGCTGGGCAGGCTCACCTCGACCGTTTCGCACCCGAGGCTGCGGTACTCCGCGACCGCCGCCGCCACCGCCTTCATCACGCCGGCCGCGGCGCCCGCGCCGAAGAACTCCTTCGGCAGGCCGATTTTCAAGCCCTTGATCGAACCGCCAAGCGAGCGCGTGTAATCCTCCCGCTCGCGCTCCAGCGAAGTCGAGTCGCGCGCATCGAATCCGGCCATCACGTTGAGGAGCAGCGCGAGGTCTTCGGCGCTGCGCGCCATGGGCCCGCCCTGGTCGAGGCTGGATGCGAACGCGATCATCCCGTAGCGCGACACCAGCCCGTAGGTGGGCTTCAAGCCGCAGATGCCGGAGAGCGCCGCCGGCTGCCGGATCGAGCCCCCGGTATCGGTGCCGGTTGCGCCCGGCGCGAGCCGCGCCGCCACCGCCGCAGCCGAACCGCCCGAACTGCCGCCCGGAACGGTGTCCGCGTTCCAGGGGTTCCTGACCGGGCCGTACCAGGAGGTTTCACTGGAAGACCCCATGGCGAATTCGTCCATGTTGGTCTTGCCGATATTGACCGCCCCGGCGGCGTTCAACTGCTCGATCACGTGGGCGTCGTAAGGCGAGGTGAAATTGGAGAGCATCCGCGAGCCGCAGGTAGTGAGCCACCCCTTGGAGCAGAAGATGTCCTTCTGGGCAATGGGAATGCCGGTCAGCGGATGGCCGCCGCCATTGGCACGCAAGGTGTCGGCGGCTTCGGCCTGCTTCAGGCTGGCCGCTTCATCGAGCGTGATGAAGCAGTTGTACTTGCCGTTTAATGCCTTGATCCGTTTGAGGAAATGCAGTGTCAGCTCAACACTGGAAACCGCGCCCTCGGCCAGCTGTGCGGACAGGCTCTTGATGGTGGCGTTATGCATTGCGGGTGATGGGTGATGAGTGATGGGTGATGGGCAAAAACCCCCGCACCCCAGCCTGCATCACCGCTTATTCGATCACCTTCGGAACCAGGTAGAAGCCGCCCTCGACGTGCGGGGCGACCGACTGGAAGAGCGCGTGCTGGTCGGACTCGGTGACCGCGTCCTCGCGCAGGCGCTGCACCACGTCGAGCGCGTGGGACATCGGCTCAACGTCACGGGTATCCACCGCCTGCATTTCGGCGATGAGCTTGAAAACGTCGTTCAATTGCGACAGTACAGCCGCGGACTCGGCCTCGTCTATCGCCACCCGCGCCAGGTGGGCAACTCGCTTCACATCTTCGAGCTTGAGTGCCATGTCCCCGCTGAAAACTTCTTAAAAATCGAGGCTGCATAGGGTATCATAACCGCCTGACAAGAAGCGCCAATTTCCTTTGGCGGGAAAGCCTTATGTTCGGTTTCTTAAGCGGCTACTTTAACGACGATCTGGCGATCGATCTCGGCACCGCCAATACGTTGATCTACGTGCGCGGCAAAGGCATCGTGCTCGACGAGCCTTCGGTCGTCGCGATCCGCCAGGAGGGCGGGCCTAACGGCAAGAAGGTGATCCAGGAAGTGGGCCTCGCGGCGAAGCAGATGCTCGGGCGCACGCCCGGCAACATCACCGCGATACGGCCGATGAAGGACGGCGTCATCGCCGACTTCACCGTGACCGAGCAGATGCTGAAGCACTTCATCAGGAAAGTGCACAACTCGCGCTTCTTCAAGCCTTCCCCACGCATCATCATCTGCGTGCCGTGCGGCTCGACGCAGGTCGAGCGGCGCGCGATCCGCGAGTCCGCGATCGGCGCGGGCGCATCCAGCGTCTATCTGATCGAGGAGCCGATGGCGGCGGCGATTGGAGCTGATCTTCCAGTTGGCGAGGCAACCGGCTCGATGGTCGTGGACATGGGCGGCGGCACCACGGAAGTAGGCGTGATCTCGCTCGGCGGCCTCGTCTACAAGGGCTCGGTGCGCGTTGGCGGCGACAAGTTCGACGAGGCGATCATCAACTACATCCGCCGCAACTACGGCATGCTCATCGGCGAAACCACCGCCGAGCACATCAAGAAGGAGATCGGCTCCGCCTTCCCCGGCTCGGAAGTGCGCGAGAAGGAAGTGAAGGGCCGCAATCTCGCCGAGGGCATCCCGAGAAGCTTCACCATTTCCTCCAACGAGATCCTGGAAGCCCTGACCGAGCCGTTGAACTCCATCGTCTCCGCGGTCAAGTCGGCGCTCGAGCAGACCCCGCCCGAGCTCGCCGCCGACATCGCCGAGAAGGGCATGGTGCTGACCGGCGGCTGCGCGCTGCTGCGCGACATCGACCGCCTGCTGATGGAAGAGACCGGGCTGCCGGTGATCGTCGCGGAAGACCCGCTCACCTGCGTCGTGCGCGGCTGCGGTAAGGCGCTGGAGAGCGTCGAGCGGCTGGGCAGCATCTTTACCAACGACTAGCGTTGGAGTTTTGAGTTTTGAGTGTTGAGTGTTGAGTTTAAACGGGCGGCTTCTGATCCTGTAACTCAACACTCAAAATTCAACACTTAACACTGCTCCAATGGAGCACCAGCCTCCTCCGTTTTTCAAGACCGGCCCCACCCCGCTCGCCCGCCTGCTGATTTACTCCTCGCTGTCGCTCGCGTTTCTCGTCGCCGACGCGCGCCTCGACTATCTTGTCACGCTGCGCCAGGTCGCCGCGGTCATGATTTATCCCTTCCAGCGCATCGCGACCACGCCCGCGAGCATCGCGCAGCGCATGGGCGAGTTCTTCGTCACGCACGGCTCGCTGCGCGAGGACAACGCCCGTCTCAGCCAGGAGAACTTCGGCAACGCGGCCCTGCTGCTGCAACTGGAGGCGCTGCGGACGGAAAACGCCCAGCTGCGCGAGCTGCTTGCCGCCCGCGACCGCCTCAACGTCGAGTTCGCCACCGCCGAGGTGCTGTACGCAGCCCGCGACCCGTTCGCCCGCAAGGTGGTCGTCGACCGCGGCTCGCAGCATGAGGTAAGCCCGGGGCAGGCGGTGGTGGACAACCGCGGCGTCATCGGCCAGGTGACGCGGGTCTATCCCTGGCTCTCGGAAGTCACCCTGATCACCGACAAGGGGCAATTCGTCCCGGTACAGAACCTGCGCAACGGTTTGCGCGCGGTGCTCGCGGGAACCGGAAACGACGGCGCGCTGGAGTTGCGTTTCATCCCGCTCAACGCGGATTTCCAGAATGGCGATGAGCTCGTCACCTCCGGCATCGACGGCATCTACCCGCCGGGGCTGCCGGTCGCGCGGGTCACGCACGTCGAGCGCAGTGCGGCCCAGCTCTTCGCCCGCATCACTTGCGCGCCGGCGGGGGGCGTGGCGAGCCATACCCACGTGCTGATCGTGCGCGGAACCAGTCAGGCGCCGCCGCGGCCGCTCGACGAGCAGAAATCGCCGCGGCCCAAGAAGTCGAGGAAAGGCTGATGGCCCAGGCGCGCATCACGCACCACGAAATCCTGCTGCCGGTCAGGACCGGCTTCATCGTTTTCACGCTGATCGCGGCGCTGCTCGCCAACCTCCTGCCCTGGTCGGGCGTGGCGCTGGCGATCAAGCCCGATTTCGTGGCGCTGGTCTTGCTCTACTGGTGCATCGAGCAGCCGCGCAAGGTCGGTTTCGGCGCCGCATGGATGCTGGGATTGTTCATGGACATCGCTGACGGCACCCTGTTCGGCCAGCACGCGCTCGCCTACTCGATCCTCGCTTATGCCGGCATCGTGCTCCACCGCCGCGTGCTCGGGTTTTCGGGAACGCCGCAGGTGCTGCATGTGGTGATCCTGCTGCTGATGAACGATCTCATCGTGCTGGTCGTCCGCCTGCTGGCGGGGGCGGATTTCCCGGGATTCCAGTATTTCGCCGGCAGCCTCATCGCGGGCGCGCTGTGGCTGCCGCTCGGCAGGCTGCTGAAGCTGCCGCAACGCCCGAAGCTGGATCCCGACCATGTTTGATGCCGCATGAGCTCCGAATTGTCGATCAACCCCGGCGTCGAGTTGCGCAACGCGCAGCTCGAGCTGCACCATTTCCGCCTGCGGCTCGCGATCGCGACGGGCTTCGTGCTCATCATGTTCCTGGTGCTCGCCAGCCGCTTCTTCTACCTCCAGGTCATCAGGCACGGCGAGCTGCACACGCTCGCGGAAGCCAACCGCATCTCGATCGTGCCGGTGGTGCCCAACCGCGGCATCATCGTCGACCGCAACGGCGTCATGCTCGCGCACAACTATTCCGCCTACACGCTGGAGATCCAGCCGGCCAAGGTCGAAAACCTCGAGTCGCTGATCGACGCGCTCGCCACTTTGATCGAGATCACGCCGCGCGACCGCAGGCGCTTCAAGCGGCTGCTCGAGGAGAGTAAAAGCATCGGCAGCCTGCCGATCCGCACCCGCCTCTCCGACGAGGAAATCGCCCGCTTCGCGGCCAACCGCTACCGTTTCCCGGGCGTGGAAATCAATGCGCGGTTGTTCCGGCAGTACCCGCAGGGCGAGCTGTTCTCGCACGTGGTGGGCCACATCGGCCGCATCAACCAGCGCGAGATGGAGCAGTTCGAGACCGATGGCCTCATCGCCAATTACCGCGGCACCGATTACATCGGCAAGACCGGGCTCGAGCACAATTACGAGCGCTACCTGCACGGCACCACCGGCGTGGAGGAAGTGGAAGTGGATTCCGGCGGGCGCCCGGTGCGGACACTCTCGCGCACGCCGCCCGTGTCGGGCAACAACCTCGTGTTGAACCTCGATGCGCGCCTGCAGGAAGTGGCGTACCAGGCGTTCGGGGAGCGCCGCGGCGCGATGGTCGCGATCGATCCCGCCACCGGCGGCGTGCTCGCCTTCGTCTCCAAGCCGGGCTTCGACCCCAATCTCTTCGTCGACGGCATCGACCCCCAGAACTGGAACGAGCTCAACACCTCTCTCGACCGGCCGATGGTGAACCGCGCGCTCGCCGGCACTTATCCACCCGGGTCCACTTTCAAGCCGTTCATGGCGCTCGCCGCGCTGACTTACGGGCGGCGCACGCCCCAGCAGGCCATATCCGACCCGGGCCACTTCAACTTCGGCGGCCACGTGTTCCGCGACGACAAGGTGGGCGGCCACGGCATGGTGGATATGTACAAGTCCATCGTGGTGTCGTGCGACACCTATTACTACGTGCTGGCGAACGACCTCGGCATCGATGCGATCGCCCGCTTCATGGGCCTGCTGGGTTTCGGGTCGCGCACCGGCATCGACATCGCGGGCGAGGCGGCCGGGGTGCTGCCCTCGCAGGAGTGGAAGATGCGCCGCTTCCGGCAGAAATGGTACGCGGGCGAAACCATCAGCATCGGCATCGGCCAGGGTTACAACGCCTACACGCCGCTGCAGCTCGCCCAGGCGATCGCCACGATCGCCAATGACGGCGTGGCCTACCGGCCGCATATCGTCAACTACGTCGAGGACATCCGCACCCGCGAGCGCAGCCCTGTCGAGCCCAAGCCGCGGGGCGCGCTCGAGGTCAAGCCGGAGCACCTTGCGGTCATCCAGCAGGCGTTGATTGGCGTCAACAAGGAAGGCACCGGCGCGCGCGCGTTCGCGGGAGCCGAATACGTGAGCGCCGGCAAGACCGGCACTGCGCAGGTGATCGGCATCAAGCAGGGCGAGAAATACGTGGAGAGCCGGGTGCAGGAGCGCCACCGCGACCATGCCCTCTTCATTGCCTATGCGCCCGCGGAAAATCCGAAGATCGCGCTCGCGGTCGTAGTCGAAAACGCCGGTTTCGGCGCGCGCGCGGCGGCGCCGATCGCGCGCAAGGTGATCGACTATCACCTCCTCGGCAAGCTGCCCAAGCCGGAAAAGCGGGGCAAGGGCGAAGATGAATAACTCCAACATCAGGCGCCTCGGGCACTACCTCACGCGCCACCTCGACGGCGCGCTCTTCGGCTTCCTGCTGGCGCTGATGGCAGTCGGACTGCTGGTGCTGGCGAGCGCCTCCAATGCCAGCACCGCGCGCATTACCGCGCAGGTCGTCAACATGATGGTCGCGCTCGGCGTGCTGTGGGCGTTCGCCAACATCGCGCCGCACTACCTGATGCGGCTGGCGTTACCGCTTTACGTGCTCGGCCTGGCTCTGCTGCTGGCAGTGGCGCTGTTCGGCGACGTGGTGAATGGTGCGCGCCGCTGGCTCGACGTGGGCGTGACGCGCATCCAGCCCTCCGAGCTGATGAAGATCGCGGTGCCGCTCGCGCTCGCCTGGTATTTCAACCGCTACGAGGCGGCGTTGAGGCTCTCCAACTACGCGGTCGGAGCAGTCATGCTGCTGCTGCCGGTCGCCTTGATCGTGCGGCAACCCGATCTCGGCACCGCGGTGCTGATCATTGCGTCGGGCTTCTTCGTGCTGTTCCTCGCCGGGCTCTCCTGGCGCATTATCATCGGACTCGCCGCCGCCGGCGCCGTCGCGGCCCCGTTCGCGTGGTCGGCGCTGCACGACTACCAGCGGCAACGGATACTGACGCTGCTCGACCCCACGCAGGACCCGCTCGGCTCCGGCTACCACACGATCCAGTCCACCATCGCGGTGGGCTCCGGCGGCTGGTTCGGCAAGGGCTGGATGAACGGCACGCAGACCCATCTTGATTTCATACCCGAGCGCACCACCGACTTCATCTTCGCCGTCTACGCCGAGGAGTTCGGCCTGCTCGGCAACCTGCTGCTGCTCGCGCTGTTTCTGCTGGTGATCGGGCGCGGCATCCTGATCACCGCCAACGCGCCGACGCTGTTCACGCGGCTCTTGGCCGGCGCGATCACGCTCACCTTCTTCACCTACGCTTTCGTCAACATGGGCATGGTGAGCGGCATCCTGCCGGTGGTGGGCGTGCCGCTGCCGCTCGTCTCCTACGGCGGCACTTCCCTCGTCACCATTCTCCTCGGCTTCGGGATATTGATGAGCATCCACAGCCACAAGAAACTCGTTCAAACGTGATAGGTGACAAGTGATAGGTGAAAGGGATTCCCCTCTCCCCGGCGCGAAGCGCCGGAATACCACTCATCATTCATCATTCATCATTCATCATTTCGCGACCGCGACCGCGGCGGTGCTGCTGGCGGTCGCGCTGAGCGGTTGTGGTACCAGCGCGAAACGTGACTCCGCCGCCACATCGCCGCCGGCGCCGCGCGGCGGCGGCTACTACCTCGACGACGGCCCGGGCGCGAAACCGCCCGCGGACATCGACAGCATTCCCGACGCCGTGCCGCGGGTCGAGCCGCTGCGCGCCGCCACCAGCCGCCCCTACGTGGTCATGGGGAAGAGCTATACGCCGATGACCGCGCTTGAGCCTTACAAGGCTCGCGGCATCGCGTCGTGGTACGGGCGCCGCTACCACGGCAAGCAGACCTCCTCGGGCGAGATCTACGATATGTACGCCATGACCGCCGCGCACACCACGCTGCCGATCCCGAGCTACGCGCGCGTAACCAATCCCGCCAACGGCAAATCGGTCGTGGTGCGCATCAACGACCGCGGGCCGTTCGTCGACGACCGGCTGATCGACCTCTCGTACACCGCGGCGCACAAGCTCGGCACTCTTGCCGGAGGCAGCGCTTTGGTCGAGGTGGAAACCATCATCCCCGAAGGCGGCGGCGCGACGATTGCGACTACGCGGCCTCGGACGACGCCACCTGCTCAGCAGGCGGGCACATCCGGCACCCCGCCGCTGCCTGACATGGAAATCCGGCCGTCCGCCAGCGCCGACGCCACGCCCTCCGTGAAACCAGCCGCCGCGAATCCGTTGCCCTCCACGGCCGCCAGCCCGTCTCCAGTGCCCATCACCACGGAGGGAGGAGGCGTGTATTTGCAGCTCGGCGCTTTTGGCTCCAAGGATAACGCCGAGAGCTTTCTGTCGCGGATGAAGGCGCAACTGGACGGGCTGGCGGACGGTCTTCACATCTTCACGCGCGACGGCTTGTTCCGCGTGCACGCGGGGCCCTACGCGAGCGACGCCGAGGCGCGCCAGGCCGCCGATCGCATCAGCCAGGCGCTGGGTGTCAGACCGTTCGTGCTGACGCGGTGATGCGGGATGCGGGATACGCGATGCGGGATGCGGGATGCGGGATGAGGAATAAATCCTGCCCGAAAATATAAATTTCTCGAATCTCGTATCTCGTATCTCAAATCTCGTATCTCGTATCTCGTATCTCGGATCTCGGATCTCGGATCTCGGATCTAAGAAGCGCCGTCGAGGCGAAACACCACCGGCACCAGGACCCAGGACTCGATCGGGTCCGTGCCCTGCCGCGCCGGGACGAAGCGCCAGCCCCAGACTGAATCCCGCGCAGCGGCGTCGAGGTTCTTCGATCCGCTCGACTTCTCGATCTCGACGCGCGAGGGCAATCCGTCGCGCGTCACCAGGACCCGCAGCGTGACCGTTCCCTGCTCTCCCGCCCGCCGCGCCGCGGACGGATACGCCGGGGCCGGGTTGCTCAGGTAAGCGGCGTCGAAGCTCGGCGGCGTCACTACGGCGCTCGCCGCCTGGGCCGCCGGGTCCGGTGCGGGAGCCGGTTCCGGAAGCCGCGAGGGCGCAACCCTGAACGAGCCCTCCAGCGGGTCCGGCTTGGTCAAGGCCAGCGTCGGCGCCGCATCGCTGCGTTCCGGTTTCGAGAGGTCCTTCGCCGGCACGGGTTCCGGCTTGGCCTGCGGCTGCGGGGGCTGCACCTCCGGCACCGCCGGCGCGACCGGCAGCGGCTGGGGCTTGAGGATGGTCACCTCCAGCACACCCGGTTGCGCGGTGAAGACCTCCTGCGAAAAATCCGGAAAGGCAATGATGGCGGCGGCATGCAGCGCGAGACTTGCCACGAAAAATGTGCCGAGCCGGCGCCGCTCGACGCCATCGGCTAAGACCGGCGGCAGGATTTCCTGGGACATGAGTGCGCAGGAACTACGGGGTCCGGGTGAACGAGGATGCAAGCCTATCGCATCAAGTTGCCCCGGACCACGGCCGCCCGCAGCGCGGGCGGTTCCTCCCGATGACCGGTCACAGAGTGCCGATTACCGGTCCCGCATCTGACTGCGATTACTGGGTAACCGCGTCGGTCAGGCGGTAATAGAGCCCCATCGGGTCGTCCTTCAACACCACGAACTTGCCGGAGAGGACGATGGGATCGAAGCCGTACTTGACCGGGGTCTTGGCCACCACTTCAACCATCTGGTCGGGTCCGCCCGGCAGGCAGAACGCGCAGGACGGCGGCAGCGCGACGAGCAGGAAGCGCTTCTGCTTCTCGCCCATGTCGAGCGGCATCATGAAACCCTGCAGCTTCACGTCCTTCTTGTCGAGCGCGCTGACGACTTTGGAGAACTGCGGCACGAAGCGGTCCTTCTCCTTGACCGGCGTGACCTCGGCGAGCGTCTTCCACGACACCACGCCTTTCAACTCCGGCAGCGGCTTGAACATGTCCGGAGAAGGCGGCTGCGACGTGTCCATCGCCGGGTTCTTGGACAATTCTTTGCCCGGCACCCCCTTCTGCTGCGCCCACACCGCCGCGTGAACGCCCAGCAGCAATACAAACAACCCAATGAAAAATTTCATCGCGACCTCCTCAAGAAACGCAGTGCCACACGCAACGCATTATCACGCAATTCGAGACACCGATCATATCTATTTGATCTAATAACCAAATATAGTAGCCATCAGCGGCGGGTTGAGTGGCGGCAGCGCCGTCCACTCCAACCAGCCGAGACGAACCGGCGCGCAGCGTCCGGATTCGTCAGTGTTTGTGCTTCATCCCGCAATATTTGCCTATCCCCAGCCCCTTGCAGTCCTTGGCCAGCTGGGCCTGGCACTCCTTTTCCGGCTTGCCCTCTTTCAGGCATCTGGCGGCATTGAGATGCGCCTCCGCCATGGCGAGGTGATCCGCGACGTCCTGGCTCACGTGCGCCGGGTCGTCCTTCTTGCCCTTCTCCGCCGCGAACACGCCCGGCGCGGCTGACAGAACCCCTATTACAACAACTATCATCAAGGCTTTCATGACGATCTTCCTTCACTCAACACTCAACACTCAACATTGTTCTTCACCCCCGCGCCAGCGTATGCGCAATGTCGGTGCGATAGGCCCGCCACGCCGGCAACAATGCGGAGACAACGCCGACCGCGAGCGCGATCCCGATCAGCCACAGCTCTTCCACAACCCAGACCCGGCCGGTGACCGACACCTGTTGCGCGGCTTTGAGCGCGTGGCCCAGGACCTCGGTCAGGGCGTGCCCGAGGGCAAGCCCGATGAGAGCGCCAAGGCCCGCGAGCAGGACGCCCTCGAACAACATCAGGGCCATCAGCGTCGCCGGGCTCGCGCCGAGCGTGCGCATCAGCGCGAGGTCGTAGCGGCGCTCGGCGAGCGCGTTGTAGAGGGCGATGAAGAGCGACAGGCCCGCCGACAGGATCAACACCAGCGCGAAACCGCGCAGGACATCCACGCCCACCCCGATCACGCTGAACAGGCGCGCGGTCTCGTACGCGGGCGAGGCCGCCTGCATTTCGCTGTTCTGGTTGATGTAGCGCGGCAGTATCGCCACGGCGAGCGGTGTCGCGTACTGGATCAGCAGCGCGGTGATCTCCTTGTCTTCTTCCGTGACCGTCGCGTCGGTGCCCTGATGCTCGTCGTGCACCAGCCAGACGCTCTCGATGCTGGTCAGCACCAGGCGGTCGAGTACCGTGCCGCTCGCCGCGAGCACGCCGACCACCTGGTAGGGCGCGTCGCCATGTTCCGAGCCGGCATCCGCAATGCCGTGCGCGCCGATGATCTTCGCCCCCACGCCGTGGCCCAGCCGCTGCGCCACGTCGGCGCCGATCACCGTTTCCATCGGCTTCTCCCACAGCCGGCCCGCGGCGGGACTGCCGCCGTAATGCGCGATGTAATCGTGATTCGTGCCGACGATGCGAAAACCCTTGTAGCTGTCGCCCAGCGCGAGCGGGATGGTCTTCTTCACCATGCGATGCTTCGCGAGCTCCTTCGCCTGCGCGAGCGGGATGTTGCCGGTCGGCACATCGAGGTGGTAGATCGCCGACAGGATCACCTGCATCGGGCTACCCTTGGCGCCGGCGACGAGATCGATGCCCCGCGCATCGCGCCCCATGCGCTCCTCGAGCTGGTGCATGGTGAGGAGCAGCAGCGTGATGGTCGCCACCCCGAGCGCGAGCAGCAACACATTGAGCGTCGTGTTCAATGCCCGCGCCCGCAGATAACTGAAGCTCAAGGTCGCGAGGTTCACTGGCGGCTCCCGAGAGTGAACTGGTGCGGCATGCGGCTCTTCACGCGCTGGTCATGGGTGGCGATGATGAGCGTCGCGTTGCAGGCGCGCGCCTGGCCTTGCAGCAGCTCGAGCGCCTGGAGACAGCGCCCGTCGTCCAGGTTGGAAGTCGGCTCGTCGGCGAGCAGCAGCTTGGGGCGATTCACCACTGCGCGCGCGACCGCCACGCGCTGCGCCTGGCCGAAAGAGAGTTCGTGCGGATAAGCCCCGGCCTTGCCCGCGAGGTCGAGCCCGGCGAGCACCTCCGCTGCCCGTTCACGGTCCCGCGGCAACCGGGCGAGATATTGCGCGAGCAAGAGGTTGTTGAGGACGGTGAGGCTCGCCATCAGGTGCAGCCGTTGCAGCACGATCCCGATGTGCTGCCCGCGGAACCGGTCGAGCGCATTGGCCTCAAGCGCGCCGAGGTCCTGCCCCGCGACATTCACGCCGCCCGCGGCCGGTCGCAGGATGCCGGCGAGAACATGCAATAAAGTGGTTTTGCCACTGCCGGAGGGGCCCAGCACCAGCCATTGCGAGCCCTGCTCGACCTGCCAGGCCGGCACGTTCAGCACCTCGGTGCCGTCGTAGGCGTGCTTGAGATTCTGTATGGCGAACATGCGTCGGGACTCGCTCTACGCTGTGAAACGCGCCCGCATGGTAATGCACCAGCGGAGGCGTGCACGCGCAGTATACTGCCGCCGATGAGATGGATACTGCTGCGCTTGATCGGCGCGTACCGGCTGCTGCTATCCCCGTTCTTCGGCAGCCAGTGCCGCTTCTACCCGACCTGTTCGAGTTACGCGCAGGAAGCGATCGAGGCGCACGGGTCGCTCAAGGGTTCCTGGCTGGCGGTGAGGCGCATCTTGCGCTGCGGGCCGTGGCATCCGGGAGGCACGGACCCCGTGCCACCCAAAGGATGAAGGCAGCAGGATGAAGGAGGAAGTAAATTCAAAACCTTAACACTTCTGCCTTCTGCCCTCATCAATTGACAGTAATGCCCGCTGCCTTGACCAGCGCGGCGTTGATCTTGATCTCCGCCCTGATATAGGCGTCGAACGCCTGTGGGGTCATAAGCATGTTCTCGGCGCCGAGCTTCGCCATGCGCTCGGCCAGGTCCGGCGTCTGCAGCGACTTCTCGGTGCTCTGATAAAGCTTGGCCACGATGCCGCGCGCGGTTTTCGATGGCACGGCCATGCCGACCCAGAAGTTGTAATCCGAGTTCGGAATGCCGGCCTCGAGCGTCGTGGGGAGATCGGGCAGGGCCGACGAGCGCTTGCTGCTGCCGACCGCGAGGCCGATCACCCTGCCTTCCTTGAGAAATTGCAGCACCGAGATCACCGGGCAAAAGTAGATGTCCACCCGCCCGGTGATGACGTCGGTGAGCGCTTCGGGCGTGCCCTTGAACGGCACGTGCACCCCCTCGAACCCGGCGCCCAGCCGGAAGCGCTCGGCGTTCAGTTGCGTAGCGCTGCCCGCTCCCGCCGACGCGTAGGTCATGGTGCCGGGCTTCGCCCTGGCGGCGGCAACCAGGTCCTTCACCGAGCGGATGCCCTTCGAGGGTGCGATGACCAGCACGTTGGGCAGGTTGGCGAGCGGCGTGATCCCCGTAAAGTCGCGCAACGTGTCGTAGGGCGCGTTCGGGTAGGTGGTCGGCGTCACCGTGTAGGACGAGGAGTGCACGAGTATCGTGTAGCCGTCGGGATTCGCCTTGGAAACGACGGCCATGCCGATGGTCCCGCCCGCGCCGGGCCGGTTTTCGACGACGAACGTCTGCCCGAGTTGCGCGCCGAGGCGCTCCGTGACGATGCGCGCGACCGCATCGGTGCCGCTGCCAGGAGTGAACGGGACGACCACGCGCAGCGGCTTATTGGGCCATGACTGCGCCGCATCGGGCGCAGTCATTTGCGCGTGCGCAGCCCCGCACGCGCATGCCAGCACCATCAACACGAAACAGCGAATCAATTTCAATGAGTCTCTCATCGTCAACCCCTGCCCCGGCCGTCGGGCCTTATGCGAAATATTGTTTGCGCGGTGTCGCCTAGCATGCCGCCTTTCTGCGCCTCGGTAAAGTCCGAGTTCCGGATCACTTTCACCGGCTCCGCGCCAGCCCCTCGCTCGCGGGCAGCTCGTAGCCGAAGCTGTCGAGCCAGCCGCCCACCAGCTGGTGGTCGATGCCGTTCTTGTCCATCCAGGCGCGGCAGTCGGCGAGATCGGAGAGCCTGGGGAAAATCGGGCGCGTGGGCTCGGTCCCCGGAAACTGGATGCGCGGCGGTCCGCCGCCGGTGTCGCGCAGCAGCTTCACGCCGGGAAATTTTTCGGCGTGGCCGTCGAAACGCTGCGCCAGCGCTTTCGGGGTGAAGTGCGCGTGGATGTCGATGACGAGGTTCTTCATATTCCCGGCTCGCGGCTGTTAGCTGATTTACCTGATAGCGGGCAAGTATCGTAGCAGGACCATGACATGCGGGCTGGCAGTCGCACGCGCGACCCCAGTCCGCCCGCGGACAACGACCGTTTTGGCGTGATAACATACGTTATAACGTCACCACGGAGACCCTCCTCATGAAGCTCAAGATCACCACTATCGGTAACTCCGCCGGCGTGGTCCTGCCCAAGGAGTTGCTGGCGCGACTGCGCGTTGCCAAGGGCGACGCGCTCTACGCCACCGAGCTGCCCGACGGCATCAAGCTCACGCCCTTCGACTCCAAACTTGCCGGTGAGATGGAAGTTGCGGAGCGCGTGATGCGCAAGCGCCGCACCCTGCTGAACAAGCTGGCCGAGAGCTGACAGTGATCGTCTGGCTCGAAAAGACGCTCGCGCTCGCCATCCACGATCGCCAGCTCGCTGAGCATGGCGGCAGCGCCGGCGTGCGCGACGAAGGATTGCTCGAGTCGGCGCTGGCCCGTCCACAGCAGCTCCATGCCTACGGTGATCCCGCGCCCGATCTCGCCGATCTCGCGGCGGCCCTGGCGCACGGGCTCGCCCGCAACCACCCCTTCCTGGACGGCAACAAGCGAACCGCTGCCGTGGCCTGCGAAACTTTCCTCGAATTGAACGGCGCGGCGCTCGAGGCGCAGGACCTGGAGTTGTACCCGCTCTATCTAGCGCTCGCCGAAGGCAAGCTCAAAGAGCAGGAATTCGCCGCCTGGCTGCGTGGGCGCGTGCGCCTGCACAGCCGGGGTGAAGCGCACGAACCGCGGCCGGCGTACAAGGCGAAGGCGCGTGCGGCGCGGTCGCGGCGCAGGGCGCTGCGCGCAGCGGGACGAACGTCATGGCGCAACGACTGACTATCTGACTGTTCCTCGGCGACTATCGGCGTCCATCGGCGGCTAATTGGGTCTTGGATTTGCCCTTATCCGCGTTTATCTGCGTATCTCTGCGGCTCGGATTTGCTTTTGATGTTACCGGCATCCATCGGCGGCTTGCTCCTCGCTGCTTCGATGGTATGCCAAAGCGCGTCGTGCGTCATCGGCAGCGTCTCGATACTCGTGTTGAGCGGCGCCAGCGCGTCGTTGACCGCATTGGCGATCGCGGCGGGGGCGCCGAGGTAGCCGGCCTCGCCCGAGCCCTTCTGCCCGAACGTGGTGAGGGGCGAAGGCGTGCAGTGATCCACGATGCTGATCGCCGGGACCTCCATCGCAGACGGGATCAGGTAGTCCATGAAGGTGCCGCTCGCGAGCTGGCCGTCATCGGTGTAGGAAAATTTCTCGTAGAGCGCCGCGCCGATGCCGTGGGCGATGCCGCCGTAAGTCATGCCGTGCACGATGTCCGGGTTGATCATCACGCCGCAGTCGTGGCCGCAGACGTACTTACGTAGCGATGGTTGCGCGGTCTCGGGGTCGATCTCGACGTAGACGACGTGCGCCTCGAACGCGTAGCACGGGTACATCTGCACCGTGCCCTCGGGCGTCGGCAGCTCGCCGCCGGTCGGCACTTCCCACACGAATTTCGCCTGCAGCCCGGGTTCCACGCCGGGCGGCATCTTGTGGTGGCGGCGATGCGCGATGGTGACGAGATCGTCCCACGCCAGGCGCTTGCCGGGCTGGCCGCGGACCAAGACGTTGCCCTCCGAGTACTCGACGGTCTCGACAGTGCAGCCCAGGTTGTGCGCGGCGATCTCGATCAGCGTCTCCTTGATCCTGCGCGCGGCGCCGGCCGCTGCGCCGCCGAGCATGATCGCCATGCGGCTGCCAACGGGGCTATTCGACGGCAGCGCCGAGAGCGAGTCGGCGCGCACCACGCGAATGCCTGCCGGGTCGCGCTCCAGCACTTCGCCAATCACGGTCGAAACCAGGGTCTCGTGCCCCTGCCCCGCGGATGATGTGCCCATCACGCCGGTGATGGCGCCCGACAGGTCCACGCGCACCAGGCACGAGTCCATCCACGTCGTCGTGTCATTCTTCGGGTTGAACAGCGGCTCGAACGCCGAGTTGCCGCCGCTTGGCTCCAGGCAGGTCGAGATGCCGATGCCCGCGTAACGCCCCTCGCGGCGCGCCTGGTCGCGCTCGGCGACGAGCGCCGGGTAACCGATCGCTGCCAGCGCCTTGTCGAGCACGGCGTGGTAATCGCCCGAGTCGTAGGTCGAGCCGCTCGGGATGCGGTAGGGAAACTCGTCCTTCTTCAGCAGGTTCCTGCGGCGCAGCTCGATGCGGTCCATGCCGAGATGGCGCGCCACGCGGTCCATCATGCGCTCTATCGCGAAATTGGTCGGCGACTGGCCGAAGCCGCGCACCGCTTCCTGCGGCGTCTTGTTCGTCATCACGGATATCGGCTCGTATTCGACGGCCTTGATGCGGTACGGCCCGCAGATTGCGCCCACCGGCTTGCCGAGCTGCAGCGGCGAGCGGCCCGCATAGGCGCCGACGTCGTCGAGCGCGCGGATTTTCAGCGCCCGGATGGTGCCGTCGCGGTCAAATGCGCTCTCCACGTCGAAGATCCGGTCGGGACCCTGCATGTCGCCCCCGCGCATGTTCTCCAGCCGGTCCTCGATGAAGCGCACCGGCATGCCGAGGCGCCGCGCGAGGTAGCCCACGAGCACGGTGTGCTTAATGCCGCGCTTGACGCCGTAGCTGCCGCCGACGTCCACGTCGTAGTGCACACGCACCGCGTTGCCGGGGAGCCTCAGCGCGCGCGCGGCCTGGTCCGGATATTTCGGCATCTGGATGGAAGCCCAGATATCGAGCACCTGCTGTCCCGGGTCCCATTGCGCCGCGACGCCGAAGGTCTCGATCGGCACGGTGGAGCTGCGGCCCCAGACAGCGCGTAACGAAAGACGATGCTCGGCTTTGGCAAACGCTTTCTCGACCTCCCCCCAGACGAAGCGCCGCTGGTAGAGCACGTTGGAGCCGTGCGCCGGATGGACGAGCGGGCTGCCGGGTTTTACAGCCGCCTCGGGGTCGATGACGTACGGCAGCGGCTCGTAGTCCACCTCGACCCGTTCCGCCGCGTCCTCCGCGAGCGCGCGCGAGCCCGCAACCACTGCCGCCACCCATTCGCCGGCGTAGCGCACGACGTCCTTCGCGAGCGCGTAGCGCTTCACCTCCGGGGCATCAACTCCGATTGCCAGCGAGTCGGTCGCGGCGCAGAACTCTTCACCGGTCAGCACGTAATGCACGCCGGGAACCTTGAGCGCGGCCGCCGTTGCTATCGAGCGGATGCGCGCGCTCGGATAGGGCGAAGCGACGATCGCCACGTGCTTCATCCCCGGCAGCGCGATGTCGGCGACGTAGCGCCCGCGCCCCATCACGAAGCGCGGGTCTTCCTTGGTGCGGCGCTTCTTGCCGATGTATCGGAAACCGTAAGGGCTCTTATCCGTTGCCATGTTGATCGCTAATAGACAGGATTAACAAGATTTACAAAATCAATAACGCTCTGGTTTTAGTCCTGTTAATCCTGTTAATCCTGTTAATCCTGTTAATCCTGTTAATCCTGTTAATCCTGTTAATCCTGTCCATTACTTCTTTCCGGCAGCGAGCCGCTCCGCGGCGAGCTGCACCGCGTCCACGATCTGCTGGTAGCCCGTGCAGCGGCAAAGGTTGCCGCCAATCGCCTCGCGGATCTGCTCCTCGCTCGGGCGCGGTGTGACGTTGAGCAGCCCCTGCGCCGCGATCAGCATGCCCGGCGTGCAGTAGCCGCACTGCAGGCCGTGCATCTGGCAGAAGCTGTCCTGCAGCACGGAGAGCGTGCCGTCGGGCTTGGCAAGCCCCTCCACCGTGGTCACGCGGTGGCCGTCTGCCTGCACCGCGTAGATGAGACACGAGCGCACCGGCTCGCCGTCGAGCATCACCGAGCACGCGCCGCAGACGCCGTGCTCGCAGCCGACGTGCGTGCCGGTCAACCGCAATTCCTCTCGCAGCCAGTCCACGAGCGAGAGCCGCGCCGGCACCGCGCCTTTGCGCGCGGCGCCATTCACTTCGACCGAGATCTTATGCAGTTTTTCGTTCATTGAAGATCAAATAGACAGGATTTACAAAAACAAAAATCCTCCGGTTGTTTTCTTGTTAATCCTGTAAATCCTGTCCCTTTGCATTTTGAGACGGGTCTAGTTTTTTGTTTTTGCGTTCTCACACGCCGCGCGCAGCGCGCGCGCCGCGAGCACGGCCGCGAGATGCCTGCGATAGTTCGCGCGGGCGTGCAGGTCGCTGGAGAAATCCACTCCCGCCGCGGCATCGCGCGCAGCGCCCGTCACCACCTCCTCATCCAGCCGCGAGCCGACGAGGCGCGCGGCGAGCTCCGGAAAGGCGCGCGGCGTCGAGCCGCCCCCGCCGATCCCGAAGCTGGCGCGCACGCAGCGCCCGTCACCGTCGAGCGCGACCTGTGCGGCAGCCGCGACGATCGCAAAATCACCCTGCCGGCGGCTGACTTCCGTGAAAGCCGAGCCGCTGCGCGGCTCGGGCCACGCCGGCCAGTGGATTTCCTCCAGGCATTCGTGCGGCGCCACCGTGGTCGTCAGCGGACCGGCGAAAAACTCTCCCGCGGTCACCTTGCGCGTGCCGGCCGTCGAGCGCAGCACCATCGTCGCGCCAAGCACTTGCGCCGCGAGCGGCAGTTCGGCAGCCGGGTCGGCGTGAGCGAGACTGCCGCCGAGGGTGCCGCGGTTGCGGGTCTGGGCGTGGCCGACCCAGGCCAGCGCCTGCCGCAGCATGGGAACGCGAGCGGCGAGGGCATTATCCCGCTCGATCACGCATTGCCGCGTGCACGCCCCAATGCGTGCGAGCCCGGATTCGATTGCGATGAACTTGAGCGCTGCGATTTCATTGATATCGACGAGCCGGCGCGGGCGCGTGAGGCGCATCGCCATCATCGGCACCAGGCTCTGCCCCCCGGCGATCAGCTTGACGTCTTCGCCGTCCCGCTGCAGCAGCTCGCAGGCTTCTGCAACCGAGCTGGCGCGGACATAAGAAAAAGGCGCTGCCTTCATCAGCCGCCGACCCGGCAGACGAGTCCTTTCAGGTAATCGCCTTCCGGGAAATTGAGGACAATCGGGTGATCGAGCCCGGGAGCCAGTCGTTCGATAATCTGCGCCTGGACGCCGGCGTCAAGCGCCGATCCGGCGATGATCTTCTGGAAGAGATCCGCTGAAACCCCGCCCGAGCAGGAAAACGTCGCGAGCAGCCCGCCGGGCCGCAACAACTTGAAGGCCAGCAGGTTGATATCCTTGTAGGCGCGGGCGGCCTTCTCCGCGTGCGCGGCGGTCGGCGCGAACTTGGGCGGGTCGAGCACGATGAGATCGAATTGGCGGGCCTGGTCGCGGAAGCGCCGCAGCAGCAGAAAGACATCGCCTTCCAGCCATTCTGGCTGCGCCAGCTGGTTCAGTTCCGCGTTGCCGCGCGCGAGCTCGAGCGCGTCGGCCGAACTGTCCACGGCGGTGACCGACTTCGCGCCGCCGGTGAGCGCGTTTAATGCGAATCCGCCGCTATAGCAAAAACCGTCGAGCACTTCGCGCCCGCGCGCCAGTTCCCGCACCCGCCGCCGGTTATCGCGCTGGTCGAGATAAAAGCCGGTCTTGTGCCCATGTTCCAGATCGACCTGGAACTTGAGTCCATGCTCCGCGACGGTGATCCGCGCCGGGTCGCGGCTGCCGCGCAACGGTCCGGTCACCGCAGGCAGGCCCTCCAGGCCCCGCACCTCAGCGTCGGAACGCTCCCAGATGCGGCCCGCCCCGCTCGCTTCCATCACCGCGTCCGCGATCTCCTGGCGCCAGCGCTCGGCGCCGGCGCTCGTGAGTTGCAGCACCACCGTATCGCCGTAGCGGTCGGCCACCACTCCCGGCAGCCCGTCGGACTCTCCATGCACCAGCCGCACGGCATCGGTGCCGGCATCCTGCAATAGCACCCGGCGCTGCTCGACCGCCCGCTTGATATTCTCGCTAAAGAACGCGCCGTCTATGGCGCGCGCTTTCCAGTCCCAAACGCGGGCAACGATCTGGGACTCGGGGCTGTAAGCGGCAACCGCCAGGAACTCCCCGGTGGCGGACCACACCTCGACGGTCTCGCCCGGGCCCGGATTGCCCTGCACCTTTGCCATCGCGCCAGAGAACACCCACGGGTGGCGGCGCTTCAACGACTTCTCGCGCCCGGCTTTGAGAATCAGCTTATGCATGAAGACCGGAAATTAGCCGCCAAGACGCCGAGGCGCCAAGAAAATTAAGAACAACAATCGAACTGCCAAGCACGCCGAGAGCGCCAAGAAAAACTCAACGTCTAGGAAGAAGGCGAAGAAACAAGCTCAACAGACACATTAAGCTTATAGCGATATAGGGACACTGTCCCTTTAACCCGCTCGATAGCAAGAACAAGATCATCGGAAATTTCTTTCGCTACGATAATTCCACGACACGGACCGTTGCCCAAGTGCTTATCGACCCATGCCATGTAGTAAAGAAGTGGCTTTGTTGCGTCCGCGCTCCAACTTTAGTTCGATTACCACAAAGCCATTGCTCTGATCGACAGCGAGGATGTCTATCCGCCCGCCATCGACCGGAAATTCGACGCCCTTTTGTTCACTTTTTTGGTATAGCCGAAGGCGATCCTCAATGCATTCTAAATTGTTTGCTAGGAAATCACGGAGATCAGCTTCCGCAGCGAACGCCTGATCTTCCTCGGCATCTTCTTCTTCAGGATCAGGCTCGCCCTTGCCCTCAAGAAAATCCTCGTAACGGCTCTTCAGTCGAAGCCAAAAATCGCTCTTTCTTTGACCCCAAGGGATGTTGCCGGCCGGCCAGTATTGTTTCTTGAATAATTCGAACAACCCTTTCTTTGCAAAGAGATCCACGATATACCCACGTCGGAGCGATGACGTGTAGGAAAGATCCCATTCGATTTCCATATCTTGAATCTCAGCCATTTCCTTATCGAGACCCTGTTCAGAGCCGAATCGATAGGCTTCTTTTAATGGTAGGACTGTTCGTTCTTCGTCCACCTTTCCTCTCCTTCTCGAAAACTATCATTTATTCTTTGACAGCACTGCGCGCCGACACCATCTTTGCCTTAGGGAGCAACGTTTGAAATTAATAATTTCCGCTAGACAACACCTGACGCTCCCTTTAAAAATTTCTGGCGACATAATTCATCTTCTTGATGAAGCACTGTCTCAAGTCATTATCCCCTTGGAGTAAAGCCGCCTTGTGGTCACTAAACGCTCCCTCTAACTCTTCATGGAATCGGCGTGTATTCAAGACTAAGCCAGCCCCACTAGATGATGGCTTGACTACGAATGCAGCATGTTTTCTCTTTACCAAGGAATCCGCTTCCGCTTCAGCCTGATGCAGAATTCTGCAGCGGAGTGTGTCATAAAACAAAGATGCGGTGTCTTCCGAAAAAAAGCACTTAAATCTAGCGGTTGTTAAGAAAGCTTTGAAGTAGGCCTTAGACTTTTTGTGCGGCGTTTTGGGCATACCTCTACGATATTGTTCCAAGGCTTCGATGACTGCACAGTCGATAGCAAGAACCGCAAACCCGCTGTAGTTCTTGTTAAGCAACCCGCGAGAATGGTTCAGGTATCTGTCGTTGATGCGATGATCAAGAAGGTCAATCGCATCTTGCCACGCAGCCGCGTCGTTGCTCTCTAGGCGATTCAGTAGTGCGGGCCACTCGTTGCTTTTGAACTCCGCTCCTATCTTCATCTATCCCCCGGCGTCGTCAAAATCTTGGTGTCTAGAATGCTTTCCTGCATCTACATTTATCGGCGTTTATCTGCGGTTCCATTCTTGTTCTTCTTGGCGCCTTGGCGGCTAATTCTTCTTCTTCGCCCGCGGATGCGCCGCGTCGCCTACTTCGCGGCGTCCTGGCGCTTCAGCCTGTGTTTCCAGTCGAGCAGGCGCTCGTCCGCCGTCACCAGAGTTGCCTGATGCACGATCGCGCTCGCGGCGATGAACCGGTCGGCCGGGTCGCCGTGAAGACCGTCGAGGCCCGCCGCAAGCAACGCGATTTCGCCGGTCAGCACAAGCTCGTTCACCCCCGTATCGAGTAGCCGGGCCCGCAGGTCCGCCGGCGGCATCAGGGCCTGCAATCGGCCTTTCGCGATGAGCATCGCGATTTCCCAGAAGCTGATCGATGCCACCGCGAGGCGATCGGCAGCCAAAGCCTCGGCCACCAGCGCGCGACTGCGCTTGCCAAGAGAGGCGCTTTCGGTCGCTAGCCAGATTGCCGCATGGGTGTCGAGCAGGACCGTCATTTCAGGGCGTCCCAGTCCGCTCCGACTGGCGAGATGATGTCGCCCTTTACAATCAGCCGGTCCTTCCAAACGCCAAGCGCGCTTTCCGCCCGTGACCGATGTGGCCGCAATTCGGCGATCGGCTTCCCGTTCTTGGTAACCAGCACCGGTTCGCCGGTGCGAGCCACCTCGTCCATCAACGCGAGGCATTTCGCCTTGAATTCCGATGCCTTCACTTTTTGCATGACTGGACTCCCGATATGACCATGGACATGACCATAGTCATTATAAGCCGCGTCGCGTTGCGCCGCAAGCTTGCGCTGAAAAACTGACCAGCAAGAGTGAACGACATCTTCTGCCGTTTCGTTCCCTAACCGCGTGTTGAACGGCGGCCATTTCGTCCGTTCGAACACGCGTAGTTAAACCGGCGCGTTGCGTCCGGCTTTAACGGCACTTGGCGGGCTTGGC
Organism: uncultured Streptomycetaceae bacterium; assembly: GCA_964521405.1. Classification (GTDB taxonomy): domain Bacteria; phylum Pseudomonadota; class Gammaproteobacteria; order Burkholderiales; family SG8-41; genus SG8-41. Next base: position 41,854 of record CAZFRR010000310.1, read on the forward strand.
GGCTAACTTTTTCTTTTCGCCCGCGGATGCGCCGCATCGTAGGCCTTCGCCAGGTGCTGGAAGTCGAGGTGCGTGTAGACCTGCGTCGTGGAGATGCTCGCGTGCCCCAGCATCTCCTGCACCGCGCGCAGATCCCCGCTCGACTGCAACAGGTGCGACGCGAAGGAATGTCGGAGCACGTGCGGGTGCACGGCCCCGGACAGGCCGAATTTTCTGGCCCAGTGCTTGACCCGCTGCTGCACTGCCGAGCCGCTCATGCGCGCGCCGCCCCGCGCCACGAACAGCGAATGCTCCCCGGGCGGAACCATCGCGTCGCGCTGCGCGAGCCAGGCCTTCAGCGCGGCGAGCGCGTGGCTGCCCACCGGCACGATGCGCGTCTTCGAGCCTTTGCCCGTGACCCGCACCGTGGCGTCCCGGAGATTCACATCCTGCAGCGCGAGGTCGGTCAGCTCGGACAGCCGCAGTCCCGACGAATAGAAGAGCTCCAGTATGGCTTTGTCGCGCGCCTCCAACTGGCCTTCTCCGCCCAGCTGCATCAACTGCGCGGCTTCGTCGGGCGAGAGCGCCCTGGGCAGTTTTTTCGCCGTCCTGGGGGCGCGGATGCCGAGACAGGGATTCACCGCGAAACCGTGGTCGCGCGCCAGGTAGTGGTAGAAGCCGCGCCACGCCGACAGCATGCGGGCGAGCGACCTGCCGTCGAGGCCGCGCGCGTGCAGTTGAGCAACGAAGCGCCGGATCTCCTGAACGCCCAGCTGGTCGAGCCGGGACGAGCCGGCGCGCGCCATCAGCGCCTGGACGTCACGCGCGTAATTCAACAGGGTATGACGGGAGAGCCGGCGCTCGTTCGACAGGTGCTCGAGATAGCCGCGCAGCAGCGGAGGCGCAGTTCCGGGTTCCGAGTTCCGGGTTCCGGGTTTAACAGTCCTGATTTCAGGTCTGGAGTTAGCGCCCACTTACGTGTCGTAACTAATTGAATCAACGCGTACTGCAGAGAACGGCACACACTCATTCACACTTCTGCCTTTTGCCTTTTGCCTTTTGCCTGTTGCCTTCTATTTCAGTTGCCGCGCCATGGTGGCGCCGATCAGTTCGCCCAAACGCTTGAGGTAGAGCGTGCCCATCTCGGGGTAGAAACGCTGCGCGTCCTCGCTCGCCAGCGCCAGCAGGCCGAACGTTTCACTGTCCCGCAGCGGCACGTAGGAAAAGGAACGCAGGTGCGAGATGGCCTCGCCGAAGAGTCCGCCGGTATCCACCATGGCGTGCCCGCTGCAATAGGGGTTGGCGAGACTGCCCGCGAATTCGCGCGTGGCGTCGCTCACCGGGCTGAACTCCGGCAGGTCGCCGTGGCGGCTCGCGCGCCAGACCCGCAACACGACGTGGGGCACCGCGAAGTCCTCGCGCAGGTTGAGATAGACCGCGCTCAAGACGCCGGGAACATCGGAGGCCGCCAGCAGCGCCGTCGAGATGCGGTGCACCTTCTCGCTGATCGCGTCGTTCTCCTCGCCGAACTGAAGCAGCTCGCGCAACTTGGCTTCGAGCTGCCGGGTTTTCTCGCGCAGCGTCAGGGTCTGGCGCTCGCTGATCGGGATGGCGCGCCCGCCGTGAGGATGCGGGATGGTGATCTCCGACATCAGCTCGGAGTATTGCTCGAAAAATTCGGGGTGTCCCTTCAACCAGACTGCGACCTCTTCGGGTTTCATCATGTTCCCTTAATGAATTGGCGGACGGCGATTGGCGGCGAACGGCGAACCGACGCGGCCGTTCCCCTCGCGTTGCATAATGCAGGAAACGAAAACCGCCAATTCATAATTCGATCTCGCCTTCGAATACCGTGACCGCCGGTCCCGTCATCATGACCGGACTGCCCTCGCCCGCCCATGATATACCGAGGTCGCCGCCGCGCGTCGCCACCGTGACCTCGTGATCGAGCAGTCCACGCACGATGCCGGCGACGACCGCGGCGCAGGCGCCGGTGCCGCAGGCGAGGGTCTCTCCCGCGCCGCGCTCGTAGACGCGGAGCAGGATGCGGCGGCGGCTGTCGATTTGCATGTAGCCGGCGTTGACCCGTTGCGGGAAGCGCGGGTGGCGCTCGATCAGCGGCCCCTCGTCCGCCACCGGCGCGCGCTCGATATCGGTCACGACCTGTAGCGCGTGCGGGTTGCCCATGGAGAGCACGCTCACCTCCACGCTGCGGCCGCCCACGTCCAGCGTATAGACCGGCGCCCGCGCCGCCGCGTTGAAGGGAATGCGGGCGGGCTCGAACTCCGGCACCCCCATGTTGACCGTCACCTGGCCGTCGCTCTCCAGCCGCGGCACGATCACGCCGCCGCGAGTGCCGACCCGGACCTCGGTCTTGGCAGCAAGGCCCCGGTCCCGGACGTAGCGCAAGAAGCAGCGCGCCCCGTTGCCGCATTGCTCCACTTCACCGCCATCAGCATTGAAGATGCGGTAATGAAAGTCGGTGTCGGGGAGGCGTGGCGGTTCGACCAGCAGGATCTGGTCGCAGCCCACCCCGAAATGGCGATCGGCAATCCGGCGCAACTGCTCGGGAGACAGGCTGATGGGGTGGGTCAGGGCGTCCAATACCACGAAGTCGTTCCCCAGACCATGCATTTTAGTGAATTTTAGACGCATTTAGCTGCAGAATTGACGATAATCACGGTAGATACAGCGGTCCATGATGACGATCATGCCCCCTTGCCGGGCTTTGAGCGCGACGGGCTCATTGACGATACCTTCTTGAATCCAAAGGTTTTTTAAACCCAGTTCTAGGCATTCGTCCACCACCCCGTCCAGGTGCTCGGCACGTCGAAAAACATTGACCAGGTCTATAGGGCCTGGGATAAACGCCAGCCGGGAGTAGGCCTTCGCTCCCAGGATTTCCCGCGCAGCCGGGTGCACCGGGATGATGGTATAGCCGAACCCCTGCATGGCCCGGGACACCCCGTAACTGGGGCGGCCGGGGTTGGGCGAGAGCCCCACCACTGCGATCGTTTTCACCCCCCTCAACAGCGCGCACCGCTCCTCAGCCCCGGGGTTTTCGAAAGTGCCAGAACTCATGATGTACCGGCGTTCACCCCGTTAGAGGCCGGGCCTCTAACGGGGTTCATCGGCGGCTCAAGCGCCTTTTCCATGATGTAGTCGTCCATGACGAAGCCATCCCCTATGTCCTTGACCACGGCATCGGCGATGCTGAAACCGTGCTTGAGATAGGCGTCGATCGCCGGGCGGTTGTTCTTGTTGACGGCCAGCACGAGCCGGCTGCAACCCTGGGCGCGCGCTACCCGGCACACGCGCTCGATCATCCTCCCGCCGTGGCCGTGGCGCTGGTAGCTCGGGAGCACGTAGAGCTTGTCGAGCTTCATCTCGCCCGCAACCGGCGTGAGGAAGTAGGACGCGAAGCCGGCCATCTCCGCTCCCGCCACCAGCTTGTCCCACCACAGCCCCTGTTGCCGCAACTCCGCCCGCACCGTCTCCGGGTTGTAGCGCTGACCCAGCATGTATTCTATCTGCGCAACACCGATGATGGCGGGATAGTGGGCGTACCAGATCTCCCGCGCCAGCGCGGCAAGCGCTTCCACGTCAGCCACCTCTACCGGTTCAATCCGTGCTTCGCCGCTCTTCATCATTCATCATTCAGCATTCATCATTCCGCGCTAGTAATAGCGCGGCTCGCCGGTCGGGCGCGTCTTGAAACGCTTGTGCAGCCAATAGTACTGCTCCGGCATTTCCAGCACCCGCTCCTCGATGAATGCGTTCATGCGCCGCGTGTCCGCCGCCACGTCCTCGCTCGGGAAATCGCGCCACGCCGGATAGAAGGTGAGCGTGTAGCCGCCCGCGCCCGGCAACTGCCGCGTGACCGCCGGCACCACCACGGCGCCGGCGAGCCGGGCGATGCGCGACAACCCCGTGATGGTCGCCGCCGGCACGCCGAAGAAGGGCACGAAAATCGAGTCGCGGCCGCCGAAATCCATGTCCGGCAGGTAGTAGAACGGCAGCCCGCGTCGCAGCGCCTTGATCACCGAGCGCACGCCCTCCTGGCGCGAATACAGCTCGGGCATCACGAAACGGGTGCGGCCGTGGTAGAGCACCTCGTCGAAGGCTGCGTCCTTCTGGCGGCTGTAGACCGAGACCACGCGGTACTCGGCGCCGATGCGTATGCCCCCCATGTCGAGCCCGATGAAATGGGGCGCCAGGAATATCACCGGTTTCCCGGCCACCGCCTGCCAGTGCTCGATGCCCTCGATGCGCACCAGCCGCAGAACGCGCTCCTTCGACGACCACCACAGGATGCCGTGCTCGAGCAAGCTCCTGCCAAACCCCTGGAAATGGGCGCGCACCACGCGGCGTTGCTCGTCTGCGCTCCACTGCGGGAAGCAAAGCCGGATGTTAGTGAGCGCTACCTTACGGCGCTCACGCCCCAGTAAATACAGGAGAAATCCCACTCCGCGCCCGAGCGGCGCGAGCACTGCCAGCGGCAGGAGCCGCAGCAGCCAGACGAGTGCTAGGGCGGCGCGGGTCAACACACCGCGCCCCGAAGGCGAAAGTCGAAGGTCGAAAGTCGAAAGGAAATATACCAGCCCGCTGCGCGGTTACTTGCGCCATTCGCCTTGCGCCTTGCGCCTTGCTTTGTCAACCTTCCGCCTTTCGACTTTCGACTTTCGACTTAGCCGGCGGAGACTCGGCTCCAGCCGGCGTTTTGTAGCGGTTGTAGCTCCACAAGTACTGCTCCGGGCAGCGCCGCACCTGGGCCTCGACGGCCCGGTTGAGCGCGGCCTCGTCGAGATCCTGCGCCGGCAACTCATCGAGGTGCAGGCGGTAACCGCGCCCGGCGGGCAGCCGCTCGGCGAAGACCATGATCACGGCTGCGCCGCTCGCCTGCTGCAGGCGCCTGACGAGCGTCATGGTGTAGGCGGGCCGGCCGAAAAAATCAGCCCACGCACCCTCCCCCACGCCCGGCGCCTGGTCCGGCAGCAGCCCGACTGCTTCGCCGCGTGCCAGCGCCTTGTAGAGCATGCGCACGCCCTTCAAGTTCGCCGGCGCCACCAGCGCCTGCCAGCGGCTTCTGCCCGCGATCATCAACGGCTCGATCCAGGCGAGCTTCGGCGGGCGGTAGAGCACGACGATCGGCATGCGCTGCGCGATATAGAGCGCGGAGATTTCGAAACAGCCGAGGTGCGGCGTCAGAAAAAGGATGCCGTTGCCGCGTTTGCGCGCCGCTTCGACAACGTCCCAGCGCTCGCATTCGACGACCAGCCGCGCAACGTTTTCCTCCTTCCCGAACCAGACCGCGACGAGTTCAGCAACGCCCTTGCCGGCCTCGGCGACCGCCGCGCGCAGCATCGAGCCGCACTGCGCCTCGCCGCCGCACACGCCGCTGGCGTAGAGATTTTCCCGCAACCGCGCCGCATAGGACGGTGACAACCAGTACACCAGCCAGCCCAGCGCCGAACCCCCGCGATGCAGCCAGGAAAGCGGCAGGCGCGCGAGCAGGCGGAACGCGGCGGCAAGCATAAATTTTCTTTATAAATCGAGGCTTATCTGCTATTCTATGCGCCTTTTTCCGATTCAAGAAACTAAAACGTCAGGAACCCAAGCAACCGCAGATGAACGCCGATAAACGCAAATACTTTGAGTTGAACCACGGTCTTGTCCCGGTTCCGGATCGGCGTTGATCAGGGGTCGCGTGCGGTTTTATGCTGACTTTTATTCTTGACAAGATTTTGAATGCTTTTCACTGAGGAAGCACAGCTGACCGCTGATAAGCGCGGATGAGCGCTTCGCGATTCGATCAATCTGTGTTCATCTGCGTTTATCTGCGGTTCCATTTTGTTTTTCGAGACAACCTCTAAAAAGATGAGCGATTTCCTGTTTACTTCCGAGTCCGTCTCCGAAGGCCATCCCGACAAGATCGCGGACGCGATTTCCGATGCCGTGCTCGACGCGGTGCTCGCCCAGGACAAGACCGGCCGCGTTGCCGCGGAAACGCTGACGCATACCGGTCTCATCGTCATGGCCGGGCAGATCACCACCAGTGCGCGCATCGACTACGCGAGAATCGCGCGCAACGTGGTGAAGCGCATCGGCTACGTCGACTCCGAGATCGGCTTCGACTACAAGAGTTGCGGCGTGCTGGTGTGCTACGACCAGCAGTCGCCGGACATCGCGCAGGGCGTGGACGAAGGCAAGGGCCTCGACCTCGACCAGGGCGCCGGCGACCAGGGCCTGATGTTCGGCTTCGCGTGCGACGAGACGCCGCAACTGATGCCGATGCCGATCTATTACGCGCACCGCCTGATGGAGCGCCACGCCGAGTTGCGCCGCGACGGGCGCCTGCCGTGGGCGCGGCCGGACGCGAAGTCGCAGGTTTCCGTGCGCTACGTGGACGGCAAACCGCACCACATCGACACGGTCGTGATCTCGACCCAGCACCGCGAGGACATCTCGCACGAACCCCTCACCGAAGCGGTCATCGAGCAGATCGTGAAGCCGGTGCTGCCGAAGAACATGGTCACCCAGGACACCAAGTTCCTGATCAACCCCACCGGCCGCTTCGTGATCGGCGGGCCGCAGGGCGATACGGGACTCACTGGCCGCAAGATCATCGTCGACACCTACGGCGGCTACTCGCGCCACGGCGGCGGCGCGTTCTCGGGCAAGGATCCGTCCAAGGTCGACCGCTCGGCGGCCTATGCCGCGCGCTACGTGGCGAAGAACATCGTCGCCGCCGGGCTGGCGAGGAAATGCGAAATCCAGGTGGCGTATGCCATCGGCGTCGCGCGCCCGGTGAGCGTGCTGGTCGAGACCTTCGGCACCGGCAAGATCTCCGACGACAAGCTCGCCAAGCTGGTCGAGAAGCACTTCGACCTGCGGCCCAAGGGCATCATCCATTCGCTCGACCTGCTGCGGCCGATCTACGAAAAGACCGCGGCCTACGGTCACTTCGGCCGCGACGAGCCGGAGTTCACCTGGGAGAGCACGAACAAGGCGGCGGCGCTGAAGGCCGACGCAGGGGTTAAGTAAAGCAACCGCAGATAAACGCGGATACACGCAGATTCATACCTGAAATTTGCATTCGGTTTTGAAGTCATCTGTGTTTATCTGCGTGTATCTGCGGTTTCATGAGGTTCCGGCCGGGGTGGCCAGGGAAGCAGCGACCGCGGTATAATCCGACCCCGCTGAGGAGCGCTGCGACCGCGCAGTTAGGATTCCACGCCCGGCCAGGCTCAGCAAAGAACAACGGCGCTCGCACCGGAGACGGTGCGGGCGTTTTCATTTTCAGGAGCCGGAACGATGAGTGCAGCCGCAGTGAATCCGAAACCGGGCGATTACCACGTCGCCGACATCAAGCAGGCGGACTTCGGTCGCAAAGAGATCGCGATCGCCGAGACCGAGATGCCCGGGCTCATGACAGTCCGCGAGGAACATAAGGGCAAGCAACCGCTTAAAGGCGCGCGCATCGCCGGCTCGCTGCACATGACGATCCAGACCGCGGTGCTGATCGAGACCCTGGTCAAGCTCGGCGCGGAGGTGCGCTGGGCCTCTTGCAACATCTTCTCGACCCAGGACCACGCCGCGGCCGCTATTGCCGCCACGGGCGTGCCGGTGTTCGCGTTCAAGGGGGAAAGCCTCGAGGAATACTGGGACTTCACCCACCGCATCCTCGAATGGCATGACGGCGGCACGCCGAACATGATCCTCGACGACGGCGGCGACGCCACCGTGCTGGTGACGCTCGGCACGCGCGCCGAAAAGGACCCGTCGCTGGTCTCGAAGCCGACCAACGAGGAGGAGACGGTGCTCTTCAACGCGATCCGGAAGCGCCTGAAGGAAAAGCCCGGCTACTACTCGCGCATCCAGGCGAACATCCGGGGCGTCACCGAGGAAACCACCACCGGCGTGCACCGGCTCTACCAGATGCAGAAGGAAGGCAGGCTCCCGTTCCCGGCCATCAACGTCAACGACTCGGTGACCAAGTCCAAGTTCGACAACCTCTACGGCTGCCGCGAATCGCTGGTGGACGGCATCAAGCGCGCCACCGACGTCATGATCGCGGGCAAGGTGGCGGTGATCGCGGGCTACGGCGACGTCGGCAAGGGCTGCGCGAGCGCGTTGCGGGCGCTTTCCGCGCAGGTATGGGTGACCGAGATCGACCCGATCTGCGCGCTGCAGGCCGCAATGGAAGGCTACCGGGTGGTGACGATGGACTACGCCGCCGACAAGGCCGACATCTTCGTGACCGCGACCGGCAACCTGGCCGTGATCACGCACGAGCATATGAAGCGCATGAAGCACAACGCGATCGTCTGCAACATCGGGCACTTCGATTCCGAGATCGACATCGCGGCCCTGAAGCAATACCCGTGGGAGAACATCAAGCCGCAGGTGGATCACGTGATCTTCCCCGACGGCAAGCGCATCATCGTGCTCGCGGAGGGGCGGCTGGTGAACCTCGGCTGCGGCACCGGGCACCCCTCGTTCGTGATGTC
>CAZFRR010000311.1:0-10137 GCA_964521405.1 uncultured Streptomycetaceae bacterium
CTTTGCCGCGATTTCCGCGCCGACGTTGCCGGCCGCGCCGGGCCGGTTGTCGATCACCACCGGCCGGCCCAGCGCCGACGAGAGCGCGGGAGCGACGAAGCGGCCCACGGTGTCGTTCGCGCTGCCCGCCGCAAAGGGCACCACGAGACGGATCGTTTTATTCGGGTACTGTGCGTGCGTCGGTGCGTTACCCGCCAGTGACGTTGCGAGCACGATCCATCCGCCGCAGATAATGGATCTCATGGGTTCCTCCCCCGGTAGTCCACCGTCCCTGTTTCGGGCGCGCATTCAGTATGACACGGAAAAGGGGTGGGTCCTGTGACCCGCTTCCAGTGGCAGCAGTGGGGTGTAAACTATTTGCCTGCTACCTTCCGCTTTATTTCCGCATGTTGGAGGGGACGTCCATGGCGCTCAAGAAAACCCGGATCGAGGTCAACAACGCCGTTTTTTCCCTGCCTTATCACGTGGCGAAGGAGGAGGGTTACTTCGCGGCGGAAGGCTACGACGTGGAGCTGGTTCCCGCAGGGTCGGGCCGCGACCGGGACAAGGAGGTGCCCGACAAGCCGATCGAGGGCCACCGCCTGGTGAAGTCGTACGGCTGACTCTCGCCACGCGGTGCGTCGCCGCCATCGCGGCGAGCCTGAAATCGCCGGAGTTCCGCAGCCGCATGGCCTCGCAGGGCTACGATCCCGGAGCCAGCACGCCGCAGGAGCTTGCGGAGCGCATCAGGAGCGAGCTCGCGTGCTTCGGCAAGCTGATCAAGACGATCGGGCTCAGGGACGAGTGACGGCAGGCGAGGGATGAGGGATAAGGCTCCCGCACAGCGGGTACTACTCCTATCACCTATCACTTATCATCGCCGTCAGCCGGTCAGTCGTCACTGGGGCAATATCCCCGACTCCCGTGCAACCGTGGCCCAGACTTTCATCTGGTCCTTGACGAACCCCGCTAGTTTCTCGGGCGTCGAGCTGCCGTAGTCGAAAGCAACCTTTTCGAGGCCTTCGCGCACTTCCGCACGCTTGTATAGGGCGTTCACTTCGCGCGCCAGCTTATCGACGATGGCTTTCGGCGTCTTTGCCGGCCCGAACAGGCCCACCCACGGAAATACGCCGAAGCGCGGAACCCCGGCTTCGGCCATGGTCGGGACATCGGGCACGAGCCGCGCCCGCGCTGCGCTGAGAACGGCAAGGGCGCGCAGCCGGCCTTCCTTGATATGGGGCTGCACCAGGGTGACGCCGGCCGCCAGCACGTGGGCGCGCCCGGCAACGAGATCGGGCAGTGCGTTCGCGTCGCCCTTGTAGGTCACGCTCACAAAATCGATATTGGACAGCGATTTCAACTGCGCCATGGCGAATATGGAAGGGGGATTGGCCGAGGCGACATTGAGCTTGCCGGGATTGGCGCGGGCGTAATCGATGAGTTCCGAGATGCTTTTCGCGGGCAGACTCGAGTTCACCACGAGCAGGAGCGTGTTCCACCCGAGAAACGAGATGGGCGCGAAGTCGGCGACCGGATCGTACGGCGGATTCTTCCGCATCGCCGGCACCGCGGCCATGGAGCTGCTGGTGCCCATCAACATGGTGTAGCCGTCAGGCGCCGCTTTCGCGACGATCTCGGGACCGATGGCGCCGTCGGCGCCGGGGCGATTGTCGATCACCATGCTCTGGCCCAGCGACTGTGAAAGTCCCTGCGCGATGACGCGGCCTGCGACATCGGTGGGCCCGCCGGCCGGGAACGCGATGATGAATCGGATCGGCTTGGTTGGATATTCCGCTGCGTATGTAAGGCCGGTGAACGCGAGGATTGCCGTTGACGCGAGGACCAGTTTATTCAGATGCATTGGACATTCTCCTGTAAGAAAGCCTCGTCACTGGGGCTTGATGCCCGCATCCTTCACGACCTTCGCCCAGCGCGGGATTTCCTTCTTCACGAATTCGTTGAACGCATCCGGCGCGTTCCCGGTCACGAACAGCCCCTGCGCCGACATTTTTTCCCGTATATCGGGCGCGTTGAGGCTTGCGACCGCATCGGCGTTGAGTTTCGTGACGATCTCGCGCGGCGTCGCGCCGGGAGCGAAGCAACCGAACCACGTGAAGGCTTCGAAGCCGGGCAATCCCGATTCCGCAACGGTCGGAATATCTGACGCCGTCGGAACCCGCTGCGCGCTGGTGACCGCGAGCCCCCGCAATTTTCCGCCGCGCGCTTGCGGCAGCGCAACGGGCAGGTTGGAGAACACCATCGAGATCTGGCCGCCCATCGCATCGGCGATCGCCGGGCCTTCGCCCTTGTACGGCACGAACAGCAGGTCCACTTTTGCCATGAGCTTGAACAGTTCGCCCGCCAGGTGCGGCGTGCCACCCGAAGCCGCGCCGAAGGTCAGCTGCCCGGGACGGGCCTTCGCCAGCCGGATCAGGTCCGCGACGGTTTTCACCGGCAGCGACGGGTGCACCACGATCATCAGCGGCGATCTCGCGATCTCGGTCACGCCGGTGAAATCGCGCGCCGTGTCGTAGCTCACCTTGTACATCGCCGGCACCACCGCCTGCGTGGTCTGCGAGCCGACCAGCAGCGTGTAGCCGTCCGGGGCGGACTTCGCGACGTACTCGGTGCCGATGATGCCACTCGCGCCGGTGCGGTTCTCGACCAGGAACGATTGCTTCGTGCGCTCGGTCAGCTGCTGCGCGAGGATGCGCGCGGTTACGTCCACGCCGCCGCCGGGCGCGAACGGCACGACGATCCGAACGGGTTTCGCCGGGTATGGCTGCGCGTTCGCCAGTGGGCTCAGAAGCAGAAGGCAAAAGGCAGAAGGCAAAAGGCAGAAGGAAAGAGGCAGAAGGCGGCTTCTCGACATTTTGTCACTCCATCGTTTCATCATCACGCCGCGAGGAACTTGCGCAGCTCGGTGACGCACCGCTCGGGCGCCGTCATGTTGACGCCGTGGCCGTAGCCTTCGAACGCCACGAGCTTTGCCGCCGGCATGCGCTCCTGCATCGCTTTCACTTCGGGCGCCTGGGCGATCGGGCTCTTCGAGCCGGACAGGATCAGCGTCGGCGTCCTGATCTCCGGCAGGCGCGGCCAGACGTCGCCCTCGGCGACGGCGCCGTCCATCGCCACGGCGCAGTGCTTGGGAGTGCGGTCCATCTGCGCGATGTACCACTCGCACAGCGCCGGCGTGGCTTTCGCCGTGTCGAGCCGGTAGGACAGCGTCTGCCGGCACCAGCCGCCGACGCCGTGCTTGTCGAAAGCGGCCGCGCGCGTGGCTTCACCGAGCGTATAGGTCGTCTGGATGCTGGAGGAGCGCTTGAAGGGCGTGTCGCACAGCGTCAGCGTCGCGAGGCGGTTCGCGTGCTCCAGCGCGGCGGTCATGCCGACGATGCCGCCGGAGGATTCTCCGACCCAGTGCACGCGCTCGATGCCGAGCACGTCCATGAGGCCCATCGCGTCCCCGGCGAGCTGGGAAAACGACATCCGGCTGCCGGCGGGCGGCTTGGTCGTCTCGCCGCAGCCGCGCGCGTCGAACCACAGTACGCGGTAATCCGCGGCGAGTAGCGGTACCCACGGCCGCCAGAACAGCATGTTGCGCGCGTAGCCGTGATACAGCAGGATGGTTTCCGGCGCCGTCTCGCGCCACGGCACCGTGTAGTCGGCAAGGTCGTAGTGAATGTCGAGATCGCCGATCCGCGCGTAGCGGTATTGCCCGCTCATGTTTCGCTCTTTTTCACTCAAAACTCAAAACTCAAAACTCAACACTCATCACTCATCACTGCGGTGGTATCCCCGCCGTCTTGATGACCTGCGCCCACTTGATGATTTCCGCGTTGAGGAAGCCGGTGAATTCCTCGACGCCGCCCCTGGCCGGCTCGACGCTCTGCCCGAGCAGCCGTTCTTTCAGGTCGGCGGCGGTGAGCGCCTTCGCCGTCTCCCCACCCAGCTTCGCGATCGCGGCACGCGGCGTGCCGGCCGGTGCGAGAAAGCCGTACCACGAGGTCGCATCGTAGCCGGCGAGCCCGGACTCGGCGATAGTGGGCACGTCCGGCAGCACGGTGCTGCGCGTCGTGCCGGAAACCGCGATCGCGCGCAGCCGGCCTTCCTTCATCTGGGGAATGACCGCGGCGGGCGCGCTGAACATGAGTTGCGTCTCGCCCGTGATGATGCCGACTGCGGCCTGCGAGCTGCCCTTGTAGGGGATGTGCACCATGTCCACCTTCGTCATCGACACCAGCAGCGCCATCGCGAGATGCGTGAAGCTGCCGACCCCGGCGGTGCCGTAGTTGAGCATCCCGGGCTTGCGGCGGGCGAGGGCGACCAGTTCCTTGATCGTTTTGACTGGTAGCGAAGGGTGCGCGACGATTACCAGCGGGCCGTATCCGACGAGCGACACGGGAACGAGGTCCTTGCGCACGTCGAATGACAGCTTGGCGAACAGCGAGGGCATGGCGACCGTCGCGTTCGCGTGCAGCATCGTGTAGCCGTCGGGGGCGCTGCGCGCGACCAGCTCGGAGGCGAGCGTGCTGGCCGCGCCGGGACGGTTTTCCACGATGACCTGCTGGCCGATGGTCTCCGACAGTTTTTGCGCGATGAAGCGCGCCGAGAGGTCGGTCGCGCCGCCGGCCGAGAAGCCGACGATGAGCCGGATGGGCCGCGCGGGGTAGGTCTGCGCGTGGGCTGCTGCGATCCCAAGGCAGAAGGCAAAAGGCAGAAGGCAACAGGCAATACGACTTGAGGTTTCCTTCATCCTTTCGCCTTTCGCCTTCCGACTTTCGCCTTGGTTACTGCGGCGGTATCCCCGCGACCTGCGCCGCCTTCCGGTAACGGTCGATTTCCCTGACGAGGAGCCCGTCGAGCTGTTGCGGCGTGAGCGGCCACGGCTCGGCGCCTTCGTTATCGAGGTATTTCTTCATGTCGTCGCTCGCGAGGATCTTGTTGACCGCCGCGTTGATGAATCCGAGGCGCTCGGCCGAAATGCCGGCTGGAGTAAACACGCCCCACCACAACTCGTAGCTGTAGCCCGGCACGCCGGACTGCGCGATGGCCGGCAGTCCCGGCAGCAGCGGCGAGGGCGTGAGGCTGGTGGAGCCGAGTGCGCGCACCCTGCCGGCTTTCACCTGCGTCATGAGCGCAGCCGCGCTCGCGATCACGATCTCGATTTCTCCAGAGGCGAGCGCGGTGGTCGCCATCGAGATGCCCTTGTACGGCACGTGGGTCATCTTGATGCCCGCAGCCGCGGCGAACAGCGCGCCGGAGAAGTGATTGTTGCCGCCTGATCCGGACGACCCGTAGTTGAGCCCGCCGGGCGTTTTCTTCGCCACCGCGATGAGTTCCTTCACGGACTTCGCTGGCACCGACGGATGCACCGCCAACAACATGGGCGCCCTGGCGATCATCGCGACCGGCACGATGCCCCGCGCCGGATCGAAAGGCAGCTTCGCGCGCACGGCGGCGGTGGCGGGATACGACGAGGTGTGCCCGAGCAGCACGTGGCCGTCGGGCTCCATCTTGGTGACAATCTCGGTGCCGATCATGCCGCTGGCGCCGGGGCGATTGTCCACGATGACATTCCTGCCCCAGGCCACCGTCAGCCGCTGCGCGACGGCGCGACTGATGAGGTCGATCGAGCCGCCGGCCGTGTACGGCACGATCATCTGGATATTCTTCGACGGGTAGGCCTGCGCCGCGGCGTGTTGCACGGTGAATCCCAGCGTGGCGGCGAGAAGCGCTGGCAAGATTTGCTTCAATCGCGATGGCAAAACCTTCATGATTTCTCCTGTCTTGGAACGACGTACCACCATATGGACTGCACGGCCAGTGTAACGCAGGCCCCGCGGGCAATTCGTGTAAGACCGATGTAAGCGCGATGCGGTATACTACGCGTTGAGATACACATTGAGATACAACCAGTTTCGGACAACGCGGTCCATGCCGGAATCTGGAAACGGGCCCCGGCCCCATTGATCGCACAATCAAGCGCCAAGGAGTGAAATGCGTAAACTTTTATCTGCAGCCGTTTTTTTCCTGATGTCTCTTCCGGCTCTGGCCGCCACCGAAGGGATGAGCAAGGCCGATGCGCCGGCTGAAACGGTAGGCACGATCTACGTCGTGATCTTCGTTGTCCTTTTCATAGGCTCGATCGTCGGCTTCTTCATCTACCTCTTCATGTCCGAAAAGAAAGAAAAGACGGACAAGTAGCAGCCGGACCGGTCCCGACAAAAACCCCGCCCCGGCGGGGTTTTTTATTGCCGGTCGCGCCAGACCGTGCCACGCGCCACCGCGCAGCATTATCATGTCATGCATTGCCGCGTCATACCATACTTCAATGGTGAATGGTGAATGGTGAATGATGAATGATAAAACGCTGGGGGCGTACAACATCCACGACCTGCGGGAGATGGCGCGGCGGCGGCTGCCACGGGGGGTGTTCGAGTTCGTGGACCGCGGCACGGAGGACGAGTCCGCGCTGCGCAACAACCGCGCCGCGTTCGAGCGCATCCGCTTCAAACCACGCACGCTGGTGGACGTGTCCAAGCGCAGCCAGGAAATCACGCTATTCGGAAAGAAACAGCCGCTGCCCATCATTGTGGGTCCGACCGGCACGGCGGGGTTGCTGTCCTACGGCGGGGAAGTTGCGGTGGCGCGCGCCGCCGCCGCCGCGGGCATACCGTTCACCGTGGGGACCAACGCGATGACTTCGATGGAAACGATCGCGGAGCAGGCGGGCGGCCGGCTCTGGTTCCAGCTCTACATGTGGTCGGACCGCTCGTTGTCCCACAAAATCGTCGAGCGCGCGAAGGGCGTGGGTTTCGAGGCGCTCATGGTCACGGTGGACGGGGCCGCTCCTTCCAACCGGGAATACAACCATCGCAACGGCTTCGAGGTGCCGATCCAGTTCAACGCCCGCAACGTGGCGGACGTGCTCTCCCGCCCGCGCTGGCTGGTGGAGGTATTCCTGCGCCAACTGCTCGCGAAAGGGATGCCGCGCTTCGAGAACTTTCCGCCCGAGGTCATGGACGGCCTGATGGCGCGCACGCTCAAGAAATCCATCCTCAAGAACGACAGCCTCGATTTCGACGACCTGCGCGTGCTGCGCAAGCTATGGCCGGGGACGCTCATGGTGAAAGGCGTGCTGCATCCGCAGGACGCGGTCCGGGCCGCGGATTGCGGCGCCGACGCGGTGATCGTGTCGAACCACGGCGGGCGCAACCTCGACGGCTCGCCGGCCCCGATCGACGTGCTGCCGGAAATCCTGGATGCGGCGGGCAAGCGGCTCACCGTCATGGTGGACAGCGGCGTGCGGCGCGGCTCCGATGTGGTCAAGGCGCTGGCGCTGGGGGCGGCCGCCGTGCTGATCGGCCGCGCCCCGTTGTACGGCGTCGCCGCCGCGGGAGAAGCGGGGGTATCCCGCGCGATCAGTATTTTCCGCGAGGAGATCGACCGGGTGATGGCGCTGCTCGGCGTGTGCAGCGTCGCCGAGCTCGATCGCCGGTATCTGCACATGACCGATGCCAGCGGCGGTGTGGAAGCCGAGACGACGCTGCCTGGTTTGCGCCACATTTCCTGATTGCAGGGAGTCAAAACCCATGTTCAGCCTGAAAGACAAAGTCGCGCTGGTGACGGGATCGTCGAGAGGCATCGGTAAATCGATCATCGAGGAGATGGCGAATGCCGGCGCCAGGGTGGTCGTGTCGAGCCGCAAGTCCGATGCGTGCGAGCGCGTGTGCACTGAATTCACCGCGCGCGGCCAGGAGGCGATCGCGGTGCCTTGCAACATCAGCCAGAAGGAAGAGTTGAAGCGCCTGGTGGATAGCGTGATGGCCAGGTGGGGCCGCATCGACATCCTGGTCTGCAACGCGGCGACGAACCCCGTGTTCGGGCCGATGGCGAGCGCGTCGGACGAAGCCTTCGACAAGATCATGGTGACCAACGTCAAGAGCGTGTTCTGGCTCGCCAACTTGGTGCTGCCCGGGATGGCCGAAAGGGGAGGCGGGGCGATGATCGTCATCTCGAGCATCGGCGCGCTGCGCGGCAGCAGCCAGCTCGGGCTCTACGCCACCTCCAAGGCGGCGGAAGCGGGGATGTGCCGGGCACTCGCTTGCGAATGGGGCCCGAAGAACATTCGCGTGAACACCATCGCCCCGGGATTGATACGCACCGACTTCGCGCGCGCGCTGTGGGAAGACGAGACGCGGCGCAAGGCGCGGGAAGCCTTGACGCCGCTGCGCCGCATCGGCGAGCCGAAGGATATCGGCGGGATCGCCGTATTTCTCGCCTCCGAGGCGGGCTCGTTCGTCACCGGGCAGATGATCGTTGCCGATGGCGGCGTCACGATTGCCGGCGAGAGAGGCTGAAGATAGAAGGCAAAAGGCAAAAGGCAAAAGGAAAAAGGAAAAAGGAAAAAGCGCTCCTGCTTTCTCCCTTTGTCAAAAGCCGTAGAGCTCGGCGGGATTATCTGAAAGGATGCGGTTGCGGGTTTTTTCGTCCGGCGCCCAGTCGAGCATCAGGTTGAGCAGCATGCCGTCGTCCGGGATGGGGCCGCCGCCGCGGGACATCGGGTGCGGCCAGTTGCTCGCCCACACCAGGCGCTCGGGCGCGCGCTTCACCAGCTCCTTCGCCAGCGCGCCGATATCGGCGTAGAGCGGCGGGCCGGATTTCGACATCATGTAGGCGCCGGAGAGCTTGACCCAGCAGCGGCCGGTGTCCAGGAGTCGCGCGAGCGACCGGAATCCCGGGTGCTCGGGCGGCACCGGCTCGAGAAACTTGCCGATGTGCTCGATCACCAGCGTGCCGGGCAGCTGTTTCAGCAGTGCTTCGCGCTCCTCGAAGTAGCGCCCATCCATCTGGAACTGGATGTGCCAGCCCAACGCGGCGATGCGCGCGGCCATTTCGCCCAGCATCTCCCACGGCAGCTCGGGTTGATCGAGCATGCGAAAGCGTACGCCGCGGATGCCGGCCTGCGTCAGGCGCCCGAGCTCGGCGTCGGTCACGCTGGTGTCCACGACTGCAATGCCGCGCGCGCCCTTGCCCAGCTCGGCAATGGCGTCCAGCGTGCACCGGTTGTCACGGCCATAGGCGGTCGGCTGCACGACGACGACGCGCGCGAGCCCGAGCCGCTGCTGCAGCTTGCGGTATTCGGAGACCGGCGCGTCGGCTTCCTTGCGGCGCGCTTTCTCGGCCAGCGGAAACCGCGAGTCGAAGATGTGCATGTGGCAATCGCACGCGCCGGGCGGCGGCTTGAGTCTCGGGGCATTCGCCATAAAAGAAAATGGACAGGATTTACAGGATTGACAAGATTAAAACACTCAAAGCCGTCCTGTAAATTCAGTTGATCCCGTCGATTTGCACCTTACTGGACAGGAATCTTCACGCGACCACATAATGGTCTGAAGAGAGGCAGGGGAGGGGGCCATGAAAAAAACTTGGGTGCTGCTGCTTGCGGCGGCGTTTGCATGGAACGGCGCGTCGTACGCACAGACTTATCCCGCCAAGGCGGTCCGCGTCGTGGTCGGGTTCGCGCCCGGCGGCTCGACCGACCTGACCGCCCGCATCTTCGCGCAGGAACTGAACAAGTTGTGGAACCTGCAGGTGGTGGTGGACAACCGCCCCGGCGCGAGCGGCATGATCGGTGCGGAGCTCGCCGCGAAAGCGCCGCCCGACGGCTACACCTGGCTGGTGTCGCCGCAGACCAGCATCGTGGTGGCGCCGCTCATCTTCAAGAAAGTCCCGTACGACCCGGTCAGGGACTTCGCGCCGATCGCGGTCATCGGCTCGACGCCGCAGCTCCTCGTGCTGCACCCGTCGCTGCCGCCGCGCAACTTCAAGGAGTTCTCCGCGTTCGTCAAGAAGAATGCCGCGACGCTTTCCTACGGCTCCGGCGGCTTCGGCTCCACGCCGCACATGGCGGGCGAACTGCTCAACACCTCGCTCGGGGTGCGCGTGACCCACGTGCCCTACAAGGGCGAGAACCCGGGCATTGCCGACCTGCTGGGCGGGCAGATCCCCTACATGTTCTCCAATTTCCCGGTGGCGTTCCCGCACGTGCAGGCAAACAAGCTGCGCGCGGTTGCCATCACCAGCCTCAAGCGCTCGCCGCTCGCGTCCGAGTTCCCGACGGTCGCAGAATCGGGCATACCGGGTTTCGACACC
>CAZFRR010000312.1:0-16079 GCA_964521405.1 uncultured Streptomycetaceae bacterium
AACCGCGCCAGGTGCTGCAAGTCCCTGACCGCCTTCTGTCGTGAGCGTCAGCGTCGTCTTGCCGTGGTCCACGTGACCAATCGTCCCCACGTTCACGTGCGGCTTGGTGCGCTCAAATTTACCCTTGGCCATATTTTTTGCTCCGTCTTCGCTCATCTGTTTCCGCCACGACCACCACCGCCTGCTCTTTTTCGATGCTCAACTCCGAAATCCGCAAAAAAATAAATTCAAATAAGAAGATAAGAGATAGGAGTCCTATCTCTTATCTTCTTTGCCCATGTACTTGTTGATCACCGCCTCTGCAATCGGCTTGGGCGCCTCGGTGTAATGCTTGAACTCCATGGTGTAGGTCGCGCGCCCCTGGGAGAGCGAGCGCATCGTGGTCGAGTAACCGAACATTTCAGCAAGCGGCACCTCGGCCTTGATCGCCTTGCCGCCGCCCGGCATGTCCTCCATGCCCTGGATCACGCCGCGCCGCGAGGAGAGGTCGCCGACGACGTTGCCCATGAAATCCTCGGGTGTTTCCACCTCGACCGACATAATGGGCTCGAGCAGCGTCGGGCTGGAGCGGCGCAGCCCCTCCTTGAATGCCATCGAGCCCGCCATCTTGAATGCGTTTTCGTTCGAATCCACGTCATGGGAGGAACCGTCGAACAACGTGACCTTGACGTCCACGATCGGGAAGCCGGCCAGCACGCCGCTGGGCAAGTTTTCCACGATCCCTTTCTTGACGGCGGGAATGAATTCACGCGGCACGTTGCCGCCCTTGACCGCATCCACGAACTCGAATCCCGTGCCTGGCGGCTGCGGGTCGATCCTCAACCAGACGTGCCCGTACTGGCCGCGCCCGCCGGTCTGCTTGATGAACTTGCCTTCGACCTTGTCGCAACTCTTCTTGATGGTCTCGCGATAGGCGACTTGCGGCGCGCCGACGTTGGCTTCCACGCCGAACTCGCGCTTCATGCGGTCGACGATGATCTCCAGGTGCAGCTCGCCCATGCCGGAGATGATGGTCTGGCCGGACTCCTCGTCGGTGCGCACGCGGAAAGAGGGATCCTCCTGCGCCAGCCGGCTCAACGCCATGCCCATTTTTTCCTGGTCCGCCTTGGTCTTCGGCTCGACCGCGACGTGGATCACCGGGTCGGGGAATTCCATCTTCTCGAGCGTGATGATCTTCTCGGGCTTGGTCAGCGTGTCGCCGGTGGTGTAGTCCCTCAGGCCTACCGCCGCCGCGATGTCGCCGGCGCGCACTTCCTTGATCTCCTCGCGGTCGTTGGCGTGCATCTGCAGGATGCGACCGATGCGTTCCTTGCGGCTCTTGACCGGGTTGTAGATCGTGTCGCCGGAATTCACCACGCCGGAATAAACGCGGAAGAAGGTAAGCTGGCCGACGTACGGATCGGTCATGATCTTGAATGCAAGAGCCGAAAACGGCGCCTCATCGTTGGGCGCGCGCTCGTCCGACTCGCCGTTTTCCTTGAGTCCCTTCACCGGCGGGATGTCGGCGGGGGACGGCATGTAATCGACGACTGCGTCGAGCATCGCCTGCACGCCCTTGTTCTTGAACGCAGAGCCGCACAGCATCGGGAATATCTCGCCGTGGATGGTGCGGGCGCGCAGTCCTTTCTTGATCTCGTCAACGGACAGGTCCCCGCCTTCGAGATACTTGTTCATCAGCTCTTCGGAAGCTTCGGCGGCGGTCTCGACCATTTTTTCGCGCCATTTTTTCGCCTCGCCCATCAGGTCGGCGGGCACGTCCCTCGCCTCGAATTTCATGCCCTGGGTGCTGTCGTCCCAGTAGATGGCCTTCATCCTGACCAGATCCACCACGCCCAGGAACTTCTCTTCCGAGCCGATCGGCAACTGGATCAGGACGGGGTTCGCCTTGAGGCGCGCCTGCACCTGCTCGTAGACACGATTGAAGTCGGCGCCGGTGCGGTCCATCTTGTTAACGAAGATCAGCCGCGGCACGCGGTACTTGTTGGCCTGGCGCCATACGGTTTCAGTCTGCGGCTGAACCCCGCCCACGGCGCACAGCACCGTGCACGCGCCGTCGAGCACGCGAAGGCTCCGCTCCACTTCGATGGTGAAGTCCACGTGGCCCGGCGTGTCGATGATGTTGATGCGGTGCTCGGGGGACGCGCCATCCATCCCCTTCCAGAAGCAGGTGGTCGCCGCCGATGTGATGGTGATCCCGCGCTCCTGCTCCTGCTCCATCCAATCCATGATCGCGGTGCCGTCGTGCACTTCACCCAGCTTGTGGGAGACGCCGGTGTAGAACAGGATGCGCTCGGTGGTCGTGGTCTTGCCGGCATCAATGTGGGCAGTGATGCCGATGTTCCGGTAGCGCTCGATGGGAGTCTTGCGGGGCACGGTAGTACACCAGTGTTGAGTGTTGAGTGTTGAGTGTTGAGTGTTGAGTGCTAAGTGTTCAGTGAAAAATTCGCCATGTAATATCTTTGCAAACCCAACACTCAAAACTCATAACTAAAAACTCTCTCATTAGCGCTAGAAGCGGTAATGAGAGAATGCCTTGTTGGCCTCCGCCATGCGGTGCACTTCCTCGCGCTTCTTCATCGCCCCGCCCTTGCCCTCGGCGGCCTCGGCGAGTTCGCTGGCAAGACGCATGTCCATGGACTTCTCGCCGCGTCCGCGCGCCGCATCTCGCAGCCAGCGCATGGCGAGCGCCACGCGCCGCACCGGCCGCACTTCGACCGGCACCTGGTAGTTTGCGCCGCCGACGCGGCGGCTCTTTACTTCCACCATCGGCTTCACGTTGTTGATGGCCTGGTTGAACACTTCCAGCGGATCCTTGGCGGTCTTTTTCTTGATCTGGTCGAGCGCGCCGTACACGATCTGCTCCGCGATCGACTTCTTGCCGCCGGTCATGATGACGTTCATGAACTTCGCAACGTCCTGGCTGCCGTATTTCGGATCCGGCAGGATTTCGCGTTTGGGTATTTCTCTGCGGCGGGGCATTTTTTACACCAGTATTTAATTTTGAGTGTTGAGTGTTTAGTTTTGAGTGTTGAGTTGAAAACCCGTGGGCTGTTCGTTTGCAGTTAACTCAACACTAAAAACTAAAAACTCAACACTCCGTTAGGCGGCCTTCTGCCGCTTAGCGCCGTACTTCGAGCGGCTCTGCTTGCGGTCCTTCACGCCCGCGGTGTCGAGCGAGCCGCGCACCACGTGGTAGCGCACGCCCGGCAGGTCCTTGACGCGGCCGCCGCGGATCAGCACCACCGAGTGCTCCTGCAGGTTGTGCCCTTCACCGCCGATGTAGCCGATCACCTCGAAGCCGTTGGTGAGCCGCACCTTGGCCACCTTGCGCAGCGCCGAGTTCGGCTTCTTGGGCGTCGTGGTATAGACCCGCGTGCAGACGCCGCGACGCTGCGGCGAGCCGGCCAGCGCCGGCACTTTGCTCTTCCAGCGCACCGGGTTGCGTCCCTTGCGCACTAATTGGTTGATGGTTGGCATGTCCTGACTAGCCTGCTTACCCGTGCGTTAACCAGCTTAAGAATTTGATTTTATTTAACTTATTGCACATTGCCGCACTGTTTGCCGGTTCCAAAAAAGCGGGGACGGCGTCGCCACCGTCCCTGCTTGGAGTCCTGCGTTAGTTACCCGCTAGTTGCTGAGGGCCCCGTGCGGGGGGGCCGGCGGGTAAAAAGACTGTGCATTTTAAGGGGTTAGCTCACCTGAGTCAAGCTACCTGCTCCTGAGTTTCGGCTCCCGCCGCCGTTTCCACGGCCGCCGGGCTCTCGCCGAATTCCACCGTCACGCCCTGGCGCCGGTGCACTCGGTGATAGGCAAGCCCGGTGCCGGCCGGGATCAGCCGCCCGACGATCACGTTCTCCTTCAGGCCTCGCAACTCGTCGCGCTTGCCCATGATCGCCGCCTCGGTGAGCACCCTTGTGGTTTCCTGGAACGATGCCGCCGAGATGAACGAGTCCGTGGAGAGCGAGGCCTTGGTGATCCCGAGCAGCATGTAGTCGTAGATCGCCGGTTTCTTCCCCTGGCCCTGCACTTTCTCGTTTTCCTCGAGCACTTCCGCGCGCTCGAGTTGCTCGCCGGTGATGAACCGGGAGTCGCCCGGCTCGGCGATGGTCACCCGGCGCAGCATCTGGCGCACGATCACTTCAATGTGCTTGTCGTTGATCTTCACGCCCTGCAGCCGGTAGACGTCCTGCACCTCGTTGCAGATGTAGCGCGCGAGCGCTTCCACGCCGAGCAGCCGCAGGATATCGTGCGGATCAGCCGGGCCGTCCACGATCATCTCGCCCTTGTTCACCACCTGGCCGTCGTGCGCCATCACGTGCTTGTCCTTCGGAATCAGGTACTCGTGAGCGACACTGTCCAGATCGGTGATCACCAGTCGCTGCTTGCCCTTGGTGTCCTTGCCGAAAGAGACCGTGCCGGTGATCTCCGCCAGCACGCCTGCGTCCTTGGGTGAGCGCGCCTCGAACAACTCCGCCACCCGCGGCAGCCCCCCGGTGATGTCGCGCGTCTTCGAAGTCTCCTGCGGAATACGCGCGAGCACTTCTCCCACGCCCACGTCCTGGCCGTCGCGCACCGTGATGATGCAGCCGATCTGGAACGTGATATTGACCGACTGATCGGAGCCCGCCATCTTGATCTCGTTGCCGGACTCGTCAAGCAGCTTCACCTGCGGGCGCAGACCCTTCGCCTGGACGCTGCCGCGCCGCTTGGGATCCACGACGACGAGGGTGGAAAGACCGGTCACCTCGTCGACCTGCTTCATGACGGTGGAGCCTTCCTCGACGTTCTCGAACTTGATGCGCCCGGCATACTCGGTGACGATCGGGCGAGTGTGGGGGTCCCACGTCGAGAGCACATGCCCGGCCTTGACCATTTCGCCGTCGCGCGTGAGCAGCGTTGCGCCGTAGGGCACCTTGTGGCGCTCGCGCTCGCGGCCATTCTCGTCCTGTATCACCACTTCACCGTTGCGCGAGATCACCACCAATTCGCCGCGCGTGTGCGTGACATAGCGCATGCCCGCGCTGTAGCGGATCACGCCATTCGACTTGCTCTCGATCTGGCTGACCACCGCGGTCCGCGATGCGGCGCCGCCGATGTGGAAGGTGCGCATGGTGAGCTGGGTGCCCGGCTCGCCGATCGACTGCGCGGCGATCACGCCGACCGCCTCGCCGACGTTGATCGGCGTGCCACGGCCCAGGTCGCGCCCATAGCATTTTGCGCACAGGCCGTAACGGGTGTCGCAGGAGAGCGGCGTGCGAACCTTGATCTCGTCGATGCCCGCGGCCTCGATCGCATCCACCGCGTCCTCGTCGAGCAGCGTGTTTGCGGGGCACATGACTTTGCCGCTCTCGGGGTTGACGAGGTCGGCCGCGCACACCCGCCCGAGGATACGCTCGCGCAAGCTCTCGACCACTTCGCCGCCCTCGACCAGGGCCTTCATCGAGACGCCCTGGGTGGTGCCGCAGTCATCCTCGGTAACAACGAGGTCCTGCGTCACGTCCACCAGGCGCCGGGTGAGGTAGCCTGAATTCGCGGTCTTCAACGCCGTGTCCGCCAGGCCCTTGCGCGCGCCGTGCGTGGAGATGAAGTACTGCAGCACGTTCAAGCCCTCGCGGAAGTTGGCGGTGATCGGCGTCTCGATGATCGAGCCGTCCGGTTTCGCCATGAGCCCCCGCATGCCGGCGAGCTGCCGGATCTGCGCCGCGGAGCCGCGCGCGCCGGAATCCGCCATCATGTAGATGGAGTTAAACGATTCCTGCATCACCGGCGCGCCCTTCTTGTCCTTGCGCTGGGCCCACTCATGCTTCTTGGCGTCCCATTCCATCACCGGCTCGACGCCGAGCTGCTCCATCATCGCCTTCGCCACCAGGTCACCGGCGCGGCCCCAGATGTCCACTACCTTGTTGTAGCGCTCGCCCTGGGTCACCAGGCCGGAGGTGTACTGCTTTT
The DNA here is from genome assembly GCA_964521405.1 of uncultured Streptomycetaceae bacterium. Classification (GTDB taxonomy): domain Bacteria; phylum Pseudomonadota; class Gammaproteobacteria; order Burkholderiales; family SG8-41; genus SG8-41. The sequence continues at coordinate 5,950 of CAZFRR010000312.1, forward strand.
CGATCTCCTGCACCTCCTTCTCGGCTTCCCCGATGATCTCGCCCTTCTGGGTCGGGATCAGCATGTCGTCCACCGCGATGGACAGACCCGCCTTGGTCGCCATGGCAAACCCGGCATACATCAGCTTGTCGGCGAAGATCACGGTTTCCCGCAACCCGCAGCGGCGGAAACTCGCATTGATGAGACGGGAAATCTCCTTCTTTTTCAACGCCTTGTTGATGAGCTCGAAGGACAGCCCGGGCGGCAGGATTTCAGAGAGGAGGGCGCGTCCGACAGTGGTCTCGTAGCGCGTCAGCCGCTCGCGCTTCTCGCCGTCGACATCGATGGTCTGCTCCTTGATGCGCACCGTGATGCGGGCGTTGACCTCGACCTGGCCGGTGTCATGCGCGCGCGACACCTCGGAGAGATTGATGAACTTCGAACCTTCGCCGCGCGCGCCCACTTTCTCGCGCGTGGAGTAGTAGAGGCCGAGCACGATGTCCTGCGAGGGCACGATGATCGGCTCGCCGTTGGCGGGCGAAAGAATGTTGTTGGAGGAGAGCATGAGCGTCCTCGCCTCCATCTGCGCTTCCAGGGACAGCGGCACGTGCACCGCCATCTGGTCGCCGTCGAAGTCGGCGTTGAACGCCGCGCATACCAGCGGATGCAGCTGGATCGCCTTGCCCTCGATCAGCACCGGCTCGAAAGCCTGGATGCCGAGCCGGTGCAGCGTCGGCGCGCGGTTCAGCATCACCGGATGCTCGCGGATCACTTCCTCCAGGATGTCCCATACGATGGCCTCCTGGTCCTCCACCATGCGCTTCGCTGCCTTGATGGTGGTGGCGAGCCCCATCACTTCCAGCTTGTGGAAGATGTAGGGCTTGAACAATTCGAGGGCCATCAGCTTGGGCAGCCCGCACTGGTGCAGCTTCAACTGCGGGCCAACCACGATCACCGAGCGGCCGGAGTAGTCCACGCGTTTTCCCAGCAGGTTCTGGCGGAAGCGCCCGCTCTTGCCCTTGATCATGTCGGCGAGCGACTTCAGCGGCCGCTTGTTGGCGCCGGTCATGGCCTTGCCGCGGCGGCCGTTGTCGAGCAGCGAGTCCACCGCTTCCTGCAGCATGCGCTTCTCGTTGCGCACGATGATCTCCGGCGCCTTCAATTCGAGCAGGCGCTTTAACCGGTTGTTGCGGTTGATCACGCGGCGGTAGAGATCGTTCAGATCCGAGGTGGCGAAACGCCCGCCGTCGAGCGGCACCAGCGGCCGCAGCTCGGGCGGCAGCACCGGCAGCACTTCGAGGATCATCCAGCCCGGCTTGATACCGGACTTGTTGAACGCCTCCAGCACCTTTAACCGTTTCGCGATCTTCTTGATCTTGGTGTCCGAGGTCGTGCCGGCCAGATCCTCGCGCAAGGTCTCGATTTCCTTCTTGAGGTCGAGGCTGCGCAGCAGCTCGCGGATGCCCTCGGCGCCCATCATCGCGGTGAAGTCGTCGCCGAATTCCTCGACCTTGGCGAGGTAATCGTCCTCGGTCATCAGCTGGGCGCGCTTCAACGGCGTCATGCCCGGATCGATCACGACGTATGCCTCGAAGTAGAGCGCGCGCTCGATATCGCGCAGCGTCATGTCGAGCACCATGCCCATGCGGGAAGGCAGCGACTTCAGGAACCAGATATGCGCCACCGGGCTCGCGAGCTCGATGTGGCCCATGCGCTCGCGCCGCACTTTCGACAGAGTCACTTCCACGCCGCACTTCTCGCAGATCACGCCGCGGTGCTTCAGGCGCTTGTACTTGCCGCACAGGCACTCGTAATCCTTCACCGGGCCGAAGATCTTGGCGCAGAAGAGCCCGTCGCGCTCCGGCTTGAAAGTGCGGTAGTTGATGGTCTCGGGCTTCTTCACCTCGCCGTACGACCAGGAGCGGATCTTCTCGGGCGAAGCGAGCCCGATCTTGATCGCGTCAAATTCCTCTTGCTGCGTGACCTGCTTGAACAAATCGAGCAGTGCTTTCATTTCGCGTTCCTTGTTAAGCGAGACTGATGGGTTGAGCTTCCGGTCCTGCCCTTGCGCCTCACTGAATCAATAACGGTTGTGGTCGAGGTCGATGTCGATCGCGAGCGAGCGGATTTCCTTCACCAGCACGTTGAACGATTCCGGCATGCCGGCCTCGATCCGGTGGTCGCCCTTGACGATCGACTCGTAGACCTTGCGCCGCCCTTCCGTGTCATCGGACTTGACGGTCAGCATCTCCTGCAGCGTGTAGGCGGCGCCGTAGGCTTCCAGCGCCCACACCTCCATCTCGCCGAAGCGCTGCCCCCCGAACTGCGCCTTGCCGCCGAGCGGTTGCTGGGTGACCAGCGAGTACGGCCCGGTCGAGCGCGCGTGCATCTTGTCGTCCACCAGGTGATGGAGCTTCAATACGTGCATGTAACCCACCGTCACCGAGCGCTCGAAGGGATCTCCCGTGCGCCCGTCGTGGAGCTTCACCTGCCCGGAGCGCGGCAGGCCCGCCAGGTCGAGCATCTCCTTGATCTCTTTCTCGGTGGCGCCGTCGAACACCGGCGTGGCGAACGGCACGCCCTCTCTCAGGTTCTCGGCGAGCCGCGTGACGTCCTCGTCGTTGAGAGATTCCAGGTTCTCCCGACGCGTGCCGCTCTCGTAGATCCGGTTGAGCAGCTTGCGCACTTCCGCAACCTTCGCCTGGCTCTTCAGCAGCTCGCCGATCTTCAGCCCCAGCCCCTTGGCCGCCCAGCCGAGATGCGTCTCGAGGATCTGCCCCACGTTCATGCGCGAAGGCACGCCGAGGGGATTCAACACGATGTCGACCGGCGTGCCATCCGCCATGTAGGGCATGTCTTCCACCGGCGTGATCTTGGAGATGACCCCCTTGTTGCCGTGGCGGCCCGCCATCTTGTCGCCCGGCTGCAGCCGGCGCTTGACGGCAAGATAGACCTTCACCATCTTCTGCACGCCCGGGGGCAGCTCGTCGCCCTGCGTCAACTTCTTTTTCTTCTCTTCGTAGGCCTTGTCAAACAGCGCCTTGGTCTGGGCCAGGCTTTCCTTGATGCTCTCCAGCTGCGCCGCGACCTTGTCGTTCGCGACACGGATGTCGAACCAGCTGTGGCGCTCGACCTCGGTGAGATAGGCCTTGGTGACCTTGGCGCCGCGGGCGAGCTTCTTTGGGCCGCCGTTGGCGGTCTTGCCGATGAGCAGCCGCTCGAGGCGCTCGAAAGCGTCGTTCTCGACGATGCGCAGCTGGTCCGCGAGGTCTTTCTTGTAGCGTTTCAGCTCGTCGTCGATGATCTGCTCCGCGCGCTTGTCGCGATCGATGCCTTCGCGCGTGAACACCTGGACGTCGATGACGGTGCCGGACATGCCGGAGGGCACGCGCAGCGAGGTGTCCTTCACGTCGGAAGCCTTCTCGCCGAAAATCGCGCGCAGCAGCTTCTCCTCGGGCGTCAGCTGCGTCTCGCCCTTGGGCGTGACTTTGCCGACCAGCACGTCGCCGGCCTCAACTTCGGCGCCGATGGCGATGATCCCCGACTCGTCGAGATTGGCAAGCTGGGTCTCGGACAGGTTGGAGATGTCGCGCGTGATTTCCTCGGGCCCGAGCTTGGTATCGCGCGCCACCACCGAGAGCTCCTCGATGTGGATCGAGGTGAAGCGCTCGTCGGCAACGACCCGCTCCGAGATCAGGATCGAGTCCTCGAAGTTGTAGCCGTTCCAGGGCATGAACGCGACCAGCATGTTCTGCCCCAGCGCGAGCTCGCCCATGTCGGTGGAAGCGCCGTCCGCCACCACATCGCCCTTGGCCAGGCGGTCGCCCACCTTGACCAGCGGGCTCTGGTTGATGTTGGTGTTCTGGTTGGAGCGCTGGTACTTGACCAGGTTGTAGATGTCCACGCCGACTTCTCCCGGCGCGGTTTCCTCGTCGTTCACGCGGACCACGATGCGCGAGGCGTCCACGTAATCCACCACGCCGCCGCGGTGCGCCTGCACCGCGGTGCCGGAATCCACCGCCACGGTGCGCTCCAGCCCGGTGCCCACCAGCGGCTTTTCCGGCCGCAGGCACGGCACCGCCTGGCGCTGCATGTTGGAGCCCATCAGCGCGCGGTTGGCGTCGTCGTGCTCGAGGAACGGGATCAGAGAAGCGGCCACCGACACCGCCTGCGAGGGCGCCACGTCCATGTACTCGATGCGGTCGGGCGCGGACAGCGTGAATTCGTTGCGGTTGCGGCACGACACCAGCTCGTCGGTGAAGCGGTTCTGCTTGTCGAGCGCCGCGTTCGCCTGCGCGATCATGAACTGGCCTTCCTCGATCGCGGACAGGTAATGGATCTCGTCGCCGACGCGGCTGTCCTTCACCTTGCGGTAAGGGGTTTCGAGGAAGCCGTACTCGTTGGTGCGCGCATAGAGCGCGAGTGAGTTGATGAGGCCGATGTTCGGGCCTTCCGGTGTCTCGATCGGGCACACGCGGCCGTAGTGCGTCGGGTGCACGTCGCGGACCTCGAAGCCCGCGCGCTCGCGCGTGAGCCCGCCCGGCCCCAGGGCGGAAACGCGCCGCTTGTGGGTGATCTCGGAGAGCGGGTTGGTCTGGTCCATGAACTGCGAGAGTTGCGAGGAACCGAAGAACTCGCGAATCGCGGCCGATACCGGCTTAGCATTGATGAGATCGTGCGGCATCAGGTTCTCGGACTCGGCCTGGGACAACCGCTCCCTCACCGCCCGCTCCACCCGCACCAGGCCCGCGCGAAACTGGTTTTCCGCCAATTCGCCCACCGAGCGCACCCGGCGGTTGCCGAGGTGATCGATGTCGTCGATCTCGCCCCTGCCGTTGCGCAACTCCACGAGGATCTTGATCACGGCGACGATGTCTTCGGCCGACAGCTTGGCCGCCCCCACCAACTCGGTGCGCCCGACGCGGCGGTTGAACTTCATGCGGCCGACGCGGGAAAGATCGTAGGTCTCGTCGGCGAAGAACAGGCGGTGGAACAGCGTTTTCACCGCCTCTTCCGTCGGCGGCTCGCCGGGGCGCATCATGCGGTAGATCGCCACTTGCGCCGCCAGCTGGTCCGCGGTCTCGTCGATGCGCAGGGTCTGCGAGATATACGGCCCCTGGTCGAGATCGTTGGTGTAGATGGTCTGGATCTTGTTGACGCCCGCCTCTTTCAGCTTGGCGAGCAGCTCCTCGGTGATCTCGTCGTTGGCGTTGGCCAGGATCTCGCCGGTGCCCTTGTCCACGACGTTCAACGCGAGCACCCGCCCGATCACGAACTCTTCCGGCACCGCGATCTTGTGCAGGCCAGCCTGCTCCATCTCGCGGACATGCTTGACCGTGATGCGCTTGTCCTTGGCGACGATGGCCTTGCCGCCCTTGGTCGTGATGTCGAAGCGGGCGATTTCCCCGCGCATGCGTTCGGGTACGAGCTCGAACTCCACGCCGTCCTTGCCGATCTGGAAGCCGTCGAACGCGAAGAACTCGGCGAGAATCTTCTCCGGCGTGTAGCCGAGGGCCTTCAGCAGGATGGTCACCGGCATCTTGCGGCGGCGATCGACCCGGAAATAGAGATAGTCCTTGGGGTCGTACTCGAAATCGAGCCAGGAGCCGCGGTAAGGAATGACGCGCGCGGAGAACAGCAGCTTGCCCGAGGAGTGCGTCTTGCCCCGGTCGTGCTCGAAGAATACCCCCGGCGAGCGGTGCAACTGCGACACGATCACGCGCTCGGTGCCGTTGATCACGAACGAGCCGGTCGTGGTCATGAGCGGGATCTCGCCCATGTAGACTTCCTGCTCCTTCACTTCCTTCGTCGTGGGCTTGGCGGCTTCCTTGTCTATGATCACGAGGCGCACCTTGGCGCGCAGCGGTGCGGCGTAGGTCAGCCCGCGCTGCTGGCATTCCTTGACATCGAAGGGCGGCTCGCCGAGCGCATAGCTCACGAACTCCAGCCGGGCGTTCTTCGAATGGCTCTCGATCGGGAAGATGCTCCTGAACGCCGCCTGCAGGCCCTCGGTCTTGCGGCCATCAGCCACGACGCCCGCTTGCAGGAAACCCGCGTAGGAGTCGAGTTGCGTGGCCAGCAGGAACGGCACCGGCAACACGGTCTCACGCTTGGCGAAGCTCTTGCGGATGCGTTTCTTCTCGGTGAAGGAGTACGCCATGTCAGCTCCAGGTAATAATCAATCAGCAAACGTCAGCGGCCGCAACGCTCCCTGCGGCGCGTGCCGCAAGGCGTGCAGGGAAAGTCGCAGACCGTTCAAAAAAAAGGATACGGGCTGGCGGCAGTCCGCCAACCCGATCTCCACATCGCGATTACTTGATATCGCCGCTTGCGCCGGCTTCGACGAGCTGCTTGAGAATGCTCTCCGCGTCGGCCTTGGAAACGCCTTCCTTGACCGGCTTGGGAGCGCCATCCACCAGGTCCTTGGCTTCCTTGAGGCCAAGCCCGGTCACGGCGCGCACCACCTTGATGACGTTGACCTTGTTGGCCCCGATCGTGGTGAGATTCACCGTAAACTCGGTCTTCTCCTCGACCGCGGCGGCGCCACCACCGGCAGCTGGCGCCGCTACCGCCACTGTCGCTGCGGCGGCGGAGACGCCAAACTTTTCTTCCATGTCTTTAATGAGCTGGGAGAGCTCCAGCACCGTCATGTTTGCAATCGTGTCGAGTATTTCTGCTTTGGCAATAACCATGTTGCTTGCTCCTAGATCTAATAAGGTTGCGTTATCCGAAATCCCGGTCCGAACAGGCGCTGATGCCGCTAAGCCGCCTGCTTCTCTTTCTGGTCCCTGACCGCCGCGAGCGTCCGCACGAACTTGCCCGGCACCTCGTTCAAGGTGCGGACGAACTTCGCAATGGGCGCCTGCAGTGTCGCCACGAGCTTCGAGAGCAGTTCCTGGCGGCTCGGCATGCGCGCGAGCTCCGCCACTTCCCTGGCTGTCATCACCAGGTTCGGCATGGCGCCGGCCCTGATCACGAACTTCTCGTTGTCCTTGGCAAACTCCTGCAGCACCTTGGCGACAGCCACGGGATCGCTCGAAATGCCATAAGCGAGAGGCCCCACCATCTTCTCGGCGAGCCCCTTGAACGGCGTATCGGCCACCGCGCGTCGCACCAGGGTGTTCTTCAGCACCCGCAGGTACACGCCCGAGCCGCGCGCCTTCTTGCGCAATTCGGTCATGCCCTTCACCGGGATGCTGCGGTACTCGGCCAGTATCACGGCCTGCGCCTTGGCGAGCTGGTTGCTCACCTCGGTCACTACCGCCTGCTTCTGCTCCAGATTCAGACTCAAGGTCTATCTCCTATCATGGTTCCGGGTTCCGGGTTCCATGTTCCGGGTTAAAAACCCTGAACTTGAAACTTTGAACCTTGAACCCGAGTTACGGCGACCGGTGATCCAGGAGTCAACTGCAATACCTGTTTCGGGCACACCGTCTGCGTAGGATTTCCGGTACTGAGGCCACTGGCCGGGATCGATCACTGTTTTGGAGGCAGTTTCTGACCCTGTTGCCCGCGTTCCGTTCCCCAAAAATTAAACCCGCATTAAAAGGTTCCTACGGTCTTTGACAACCCGCCGGCGATGCGCCTCCGGCAGCCCAAAGTTCTGTTCTTCCCCGGACTCAGGTCCGGGGGCCTTGTTCCTGCTCCTGCTATTGCAGGCTCGCCTGATCCACGCGCACGCCCGCGCCCATCGTGCTCGAGACCGATACCTTCTTGAGGTAAATCCCTTTCACGCCCGTGGGCCTGGACTTGTTGACTGCGTCCACCAGGGCTTTCAGGTTCTCGGACAGCGCATCGACCGTGAACGACGCGCGGCCGATCGTGCATTGGACGATGCCCGTCTTGTCGGCGCGGTACTGGATCTGGCCGGCCTTCGCATTCTTGACCGCTCCCACCACGTCCTGCGTGACCGTGCCCACCTTGGGGTTCGGCATGAGTCCCCGCGGGCCCAGGATCTGGCCCAGCTGGCCCACGACACGCATTGCATCGGGCGTGGCGATGACCACGTCGAAATCCATCTTGCCGCCCTTCACTTCGGTGGCAAGATCTTCGAATCCCACGATATCGGCCCCGGCGTCCCTGGCCTGGCTGGCCTTGTCGCCCTGCGCGAACACCGCGACCCGCACGCTCTTGCCGGTACCCTGCGGCAACACCACCGCGCCGCGCACCGTCTGGTCGGATTTCGAAGCATCGATGCCAAGGTTGATGGAAACGTCCACCGACTCGTTGAACTTGGCGGTGGCGCCATCCTTCACCAGCTTCAGCGCATCCTGCACCGGGTAGGCCTTGGCGCGGTCCACCTTGGCGCGAATCGCGTTATAACGTTTGGAAGCCATTTACAGGCCCTCCACGTCGACGCCCATGCTGCGCGCGCTGCCGGCAATGGTTCGCACCGCCGCATCGAGGTTCGCTGCCGTGAGGTCGGGCATTTTCGTCTTGGCAATCTCCTCGGCCTGGGCGCGCGTGATTTTCCCGACCTTGTCGGTATTGGGGCGGGGGCTGCCCTTCTCGATCTTCGCCGCCTTGCGAATCAGCACGCTCGCCGGTGACGTCTTCATCACGAAGGTGAAGCTCTTGTCCTGGTACGCGGTGATCACCACCGGCACCGGCAGTCCCGGCTCCAGCTTCTGCGTCTGGGCGTTGAACGCCTTGCAGAACTCCATGATGTTCAAGCCGCGCTGGCCCAGCGCCGGGCCGATCGGTGGGCTGGGGTTCGCTTTCCCCGCCGGCACCTGCAGCTTGATGAGGCCGACTACTTTCTTCGCCATGCTTCTCTCCTTGCGGGTTCAAACGGGCGCGAATCTCGAAAGATGCGACGCCCTCCCCAAATAACTGACTGCCGTGAATCGTGATTCGCGAGTCGTGATTCGACCCGCCGAACCTCTTTACTTCAACTACGCCTTCTCGACCTGGCTGAAATCCAGTTCCACCGGGGTCGAGCGCCCGAAGATCGTCACCGACACGCGCAGCTTGCTCTTGTCGTAATTGACGTCCTCGACGTTGCCGTGGAAGTCCGCAAACGGCCCTTCCTTGACCCGCACCGCCTCGCCGACCTCGAACAGCACCTTCGGGCGCGGCTTCTCCACGCCCTCCTGGATCTGGTGCAGGATGTTCTGCACTTCCTTCTCCGAAATCGGCGTCGGCTTGGTCGCGGTCCCGCCGACGAAACCGGTCACCTTCGCCGTGTTCTTGACGAGATGCCAGGTGTCGTCGGTCATCTCCATCTCGACCAGCACGTAGCCCGGGAAAAACTTTCGCTCGCTGATCGCCTTCTGGCCGGCCTTCATCTCGACCACTTCCTCGACCGGCACCAGGATCTGGCCGAACTTGTCCTCCATGCCGGCGCGCCGGATGCGGTCCTGCAGGGTGCGCTGCACGCTCTTCTCGAAGCCCGAGTAGGCGTGCACGACATACCATTTCTTGCCCGTCATCAGCTCTGGCCTAACAGCTTCTTGACTACCCATAGCAGGCTCGCATCGACCATCCAAAGAAACAGCGCCATCACCACCATGAAGACAAACACGATGCCGGTGGTCTGCAGCGTCTCCTTGCGGGTCGGCCACACCACCTTCTTCGTTTCCGCCACCGATTCCTGCGAATAACCGTAGAACTGCTTGCCCGGCCCCGAGGTCCAGAACGTCACGGCGCCGGCGACCAGACCCGCCAGCACCGCCGCGACGCGCAGGATCATCGGGCTCTGATCCAGGTAATAAAATCCGCCCACGCCCGCCACGGCCAGCAATACCGCCACGGCTATCTTGATCTTGTCCGCCATCTTTCCTTCGGAGTGTTGAATGTTGAGTGTTAAACGGCAACGCTCAACTCAAAATTCAGCACTCATAATTCATCACTCCGCGCCAGCGGCTGGCAGGCCAGGAGGGTCTCGAACCCCCAACCTTCGGTTTTGGAGACCGACGCTCTGCCAATTGAGCTACTGGCCTATGAATCAGTTTCGTGTTCCGAGTTCGGTGTTCGGTGTTTCGAGTTTTTAGCCCGGAACCTTGAACCCGGAACCCGGAACGCGTTATTCAATAACCTTGGCGACGACGCCGGCGCCGACCGTCTTGCCGCCCTCGCGGATGGCGAAGCGCAGCCCCTCCTCCATCGCGATCGGCTGGATCAGCGCCACCGTGATCGAGATGTTGTCCCCC
>CAZFRR010000313.1:0-10876 GCA_964521405.1 uncultured Streptomycetaceae bacterium
CTTACCCATGCCGTCCTGCCCGGCATGATCGGGAAGAAATGGGGGCGCGTCATCAACATCAGCGGCAAGTCGGAGCCGGAGCGCATGATCGCCGCGCACCCGGCCAAGGCCGCGATCCACGCCTGGTCCAAGGGGCTGTCGCGCGAGGTCGGGAAACACGGCATCACGGTGAACTGCATCCCGCCCGGACGCATCATGAGCGAGCAGATCCGCAGAAAATACTCGGAGGAATTTCGTGCCAAGCAGTCCGCCGAGGACATCCCGGTCGGCCGCTACGGCGAACCGGAGGAACTGGCGGCCCTCGCGGTGTTCCTCGCTTCCCCCGTCGCGAGCTACATCACGGGCGCGGTGCTGCCGGTGGATGGCGGGCTTAGGCGCTACGCTTTCTAACTGCGTGAGTGGTGATTGGTGAGTGGACTGAACTTCTCGAAAACAATGGCTCCCCACATCTTCCACCCACCACTCACTACTCACTACTCACGCCTTTGACCGTATAATTTGTCCGGGAAAAAGCAGGAGCGCGTAATATGCAGACCAAGATCCCCTGCGTGATCATGCGCGGCGGCACGTCGCGCGGCCCATTCTTCAAGCTCTCCGATCTTCCCACGGATATCCCCACGCGCGACGCGGTGCTGCTCTCGGTCATGGGCTCGCCGCACCAGATCCAGGTGGACGGCATCGGCGGCTCGCACTCGGTGACGAGCAAGGTGGCAATGATCAGCAAGTCAAAGCGCCCGGACGCCGACGTGGATTACCTGTTCGCGCAGGTGCAGATCAACGAGAGCATCGTCGACACCAGGCCCAACTGCGGCAACATGCTGGTGGCAGTGGGCCCGTTCGCGATCGAGGCGGGGCTGGTGGCAGCAAGGAACGGCGAGACGCCGGTGCGCATCTTCAACGTCAACACACAATCGCTGGTCGAAGCGATCGTTCAGACGCCGGGCGGCCAGGTAAGCTATGAAGGCGACGCCGCGATCGACGGGGTTCCCGGAACCGCGGCGCCCGTCGGCATCAATTTCAAGAGCGCGATCGGATCGGTCACCCGAAAGCTGCTGCCCACAGGAAGACCGATCAACGTGATCGATGGCGTGGAAGTAAGCTGCGTGGACGTTGCGATGCCGATCGTCCTGATGCGAGCGGATGCATTCGGCAAAACTGGCCACGAGACCGCCGTTGAGCTCGATGCGGATCGGAAACTGATAGAGCGCATGGAGGCGATTCGCGTCAAGGCCGGTGTGCTGATGGGCATGGGCGACATCACGAAGTCGGTGGTGCCGAAGATGGCGCTGCTGTCGCGGCCGCGCAAGGGCGGCGTTATCACGTCGCGCTTCTTCGTGCCCGAGACCTGCCACAAGGCGCACCCGGTAACCGGGACGGTATGCATCGCTTCGGCCTGCGCCATACCCGGCACGGTGGCCTCGCAGATCGCCCCCCTGCCGCCGGCGCCCCAGGGGATGATCAGGATCGAGCACCCGCAAGGCATGATCGTCATCGATCTCGACGTCGATTTCTCCGGTGGCAAGCAGGAGTTGCGCCGCGCCGCCCTGATCCGCACCGCCCGCCGCATTTTCGAGGGTAGCGTTTGCGTGCCGGAACAGGTTTGGGCGGGCAACCAGCGCGCCGCGCAGCCCGCCACAGCCGCGGCGTAAGATCAAAGACAAGAAATGGACAGGATTAACAGGCCCTGATCGCCCCCCCCCATCCTACCTTCCCCCGCACGCGGGGGAAGGGGATATACAAGATTAGATCAAATCCAAGACCCAAAACGATAATATCGACAAGACTCAAACAGGGAGCTACCGCTTTTTGTTTTGTTCCGGTTTAATCTTGTCAGTCCAGTCCATTATTGTTCTTGATTTTGTTTCGGTCTAATCCTGTTAATCCTGTCTATTAGTTTTTGATCTTCTGGTTTGCCTTGTTAATCCTGTCTATTAGTTTTTCATGAACGTAGCCGTCATCGGCGGTGGCTACGCCGGCATGGCGGCGGCCGTCACGCTCGCCGAGCGGCGGGTGCCGGTCACGGTATTCGAGGCGGCAAAAATCCTCGGCGGGCGCGCGCGCCGGGTCGAGTACCGCGACACCGCGCTCGACAATGGCCTGCACATCCTGGTCGGCGCCTACAGCGAGACGCTGCGCCTGATGCGCCAGGTTGGCGCTGATCCCGATGAGCTGCTGTTGCGAATGCCGCTCACCTGGCAGGTTCACGAGCGCTTTTCCCTGAAAGCGGCAAGGCTCCCGGCGCCGCTGCATCTCCTTGCGGGACTCCTCGCCGCGCGCGGGGCGCCCATCCTGGAGCGCCTGGCTGCGGCGCGCTTCATGATGAGCATGCGGCGAAAAGGTTATGTCCTGCCGCACGACACCACCGTTTCCATACTGCTGGAGTGCGAGGCGCAGGGCGCCAGCCTGACACGGATGTTGTGGCGGCCGCTGTGCGTCTCGGCGCTCAACACCCCGATCGAGACGGCCTCGGCCCAGGTGTTTCTCAACGTCCTGCGCGACAGCCTGGACTCCGATCGCGCGGCAAGCGACCTCCTGCTGCCGCGCGTGGATCTGTCGCGGCTGTTCCCCGAGCCTGCGGCTGATTACATCCTGGCGAGCGGCGGGGAGGTGATGACCGGGCAACGCGTCGCCGGCATCGATGAGGCCGCTGGCAGCTTTACCGTTCACAGCGCCGAGGGATCTCGAAGTTACAGTCACGTCGTCTGCGCCCTGCCCCCGTACCATGCGGGCGCGTTTCTGATCGGTATCTCGGCGCTCGCCGAAGTGGCCGAAGCGATCGGGCAGCTCGCTTACCAGCCGATCTACTCGGTCTACCTCCAGTATCCGCAAGCCGTGCGCCTGCCGGTTCCGATGCTGGGATTCGAGAGCGCGCTGCTGCAGTGGGCATTCGACCGCGGCGCGCTGGGGGGACAGCACGGCATGATCGGCGCGGTCATCAGCGCGGAGGGCGCCCACCAGGACCTGCCGCAGGACGAGCTGGGGCGTCTCGTGCACCAGGAATTGCAGCAACAGCTCGGGATGCTGCCCGATCCCTCCTGGTGCCGGGTCATCGCCGAGAAACGCGGCACTTTTGCCTGCACGCCCGGCCTCAGGCGGCCGGAATCGCGCACCCCGCTCAGGCATTTCTTCCTCGCGGGCGACTACGTGGCGAGCGATTATCCCGGAACCATCGAAGCCGCCGTGCGCAGCGGGGTCGATGCCGCCCGCATGATCCTTGAGTCAAGAGCGTGAGGGCGTGACGGGCTCTATAATGTCGAAAAATTCCCATTGAGGACAAAAAGTGGCCGAACGCGAATCGATGCAGTACGACGTCGTGATCGTGGGGGCGGGCCCCGCGGGCCTTGCCGCGGCGATTCGACTGAAGCAGCTCGCCGCGCAGCACCAGCACGAAGTCAGCGTCTGCGTGCTGGAAAAAGGCTCCGAGGTCGGCGCGCATATCCTGTCAGGCGCAGTAATGGACCCGCGCGCGATCAACGAGCTTTTCCCCGAATGGCAGCAGTTAAACGCGCCCCTCAATGCGCCGGTTGCCGAGGACCGCTTCCTGTTCCTCACGGAGGGCGGCTCGTACCGGGTGCCGGACTTCATGCTGCCGGGGTGCTTCCGCAACCACGGCAACTACGTGGTGAGCCTCGCCAGCGTCTGCCGCTGGCTCGCGCAGCAGGCCGAAGGGATGGGTGTTGAAATCTTCGCTGGTTTCGCCGCCGCGGAAGTCCTGGCGGGCGAGAACGGCGCGGTGCTGGGCGTCGCCACCGGGGACATGGGCATCGGGCGCGACGGCAAGCCGACCGCAAACCATCAACTGGGCATGGCGCTGAACGCCCGTTACACCTTCTTCGCCGAGGGCTGCCGCGGCCATCTCGGCAAGCAACTGCAGGAGCGCCACAACCTGCGCGCCGGCGCCGACCCGCAGGTCTACGGTCTCGGCCTGAAAGAACTGTGGGAGGTGAAGCCCGAGCAGCACCAGCAGGGATTGGTCATCCACACCGCGGGCTGGCCGCTCGCGACCGACACCTACGGCGGATCGTTTTTATACCACCTCGAGAACAACCAGATCTCGATCGGCTTCGTGGTGGGGCTGGGTTACAGCAACCCTTATCTCAGCCCCTACGAGGAATTCCAGCGCTACAAGACGCACCCGGCGATCCGTCGCTTCCTCGAGGGCGGCAAGCGCATTGCCTATGGCGCGCGGGCGATTGCCGCCGGCGGCCTGCAGTCGCTGCCCAAGCTCACGTTTCGCGGCGGCTGCCTGATTGGAGATGACGCGGGCTTCCTCAATGCCTCGCGCATCAAGGGCAGCCACGCGGCGATGAAATCGGGAATGCTGGCCGCCGAGGCCGCGTTCATTGCGCTGCGCGCGGGACGCTCGCACGACGAGCTCGGCACCTATCCCGAGTCATTTCGCGCGAGTTGGCTCCACGACGAGCTCCACCGCGCGCGCAACTTCAAGCCCTGGATGGCGAAGGGGCTCGTGCTCGGCACCCTGATGGTGGGCGTGGACCAGGTCGTGCTGCGCGGCCAGGCGCCGTGGACGCTGCACCACCAGCACGCCGACCACGAGACGCTCAAGGCCAGGTTGGAAGCCGAGCCGATCGCCTACCCCAAGCCCGACGGCGTGATCACCTTCGACCGCCTGTCCTCGGTCTTCGTCTCCAACACCAACCACGCGGAAGACCAGCCGGCTCACCTTACGCTCAAGGACGCGGCCGTCCCCATCAAGGTCAATCTCGAGCGCTACGACTCTCCTGAAAGTCGCTACTGCCCCGCCGGGGTATACGAGATCGTGCGCGATGCCGATGGCAAAAATCCCCGACTGCAAATCAACTCGCAGAACTGCGTCCATTGCAAGGCCTGCGACATCAAGGACCCGACCCAGAACATCGTGTGGGTCGCGCCGGAAGGCGGCGGCGGGCCGAACTATCCCAACATGTAGTTGATCCAGCATGACAACGCCCGAGGATCAGAGCAAGAATCCGCCGCCAGATAGCGGCGCGATCCCGCCCGAGAGGCCGCAGGGCGTCAACACCCTTCCGCCGGGCTCGGCGCCGGACATTCATGCGGCCACACCCGCGACGGCCCAGGACGCCGGCACCGACGCGCCATGGCTGGCGGGCGGTCAGGCGCAGTACTTGCACCCGCTGACCGAGCAGTTGACGGGTTGGGACAACCCTCGCGCCATGCTGGAGCACGCGCTCAGGGAAAACCACTTCCTGCTGCTCGCCCAGAAGATCCTGCCTCTCAAGCCAGGGAGCACGGACCCGCTGTGCTACGAGGTACTGCTCCGGCTGAAGCAGGAAGAAGACAGCCTGTTGCCCCCGGGCGGGTTCTTCGACATTGCCGAAAGCCTCGGCCTGATGGCAAAAATCGACCGCTGGGTGGTGCGGGCCGTGCTCGCCTGGTGCGCCGCCAGGCGGAAAGCAAGCCCGGAGAAACCGCTGCCCGTGATGTGCATCAACATTTCGGCGCCGGCCCTGAAGAGCGTCTCGTTCCTGGGCGCGGTACGCGAGGAGTTGCGACGCGCCGGCGTCTCTCCCAGCGCCCTGTGTTTCGAGATCAATGAGCGCGACATCATCGAGCAGGCCACGGGCATGCAACGATTCAACGCGGAGTTGAAGCCGCTCGGCTGCCGCTTCACGGTGGAGGGATTCGGCAGCGTCAGGAGCTCGTTCTCTCACCTCAAGGGGCTCGCCATCGATTTCGTGAAAATCGAAGGCGCCATCACCGAGCGCATCGTACACAACCCGCTCGAGTTCGCCCGCTTGCAAATCATCACCGAAGCCTGCCAGAAGCTCGGCATGCGCAGCATCGCGACCTTCGTTGAAACCCAGCCGATACTGGACAAATTGCTCGAATCCGGCGTCGATTACGTGCAGGGCTTCGGCATTGCGCGGCCGGAGCCGATCGGCATGCTTTCCTGATGTGTTCTGCTGTGGCATCCTTGACGACTGCAACGCCTTCAACTGGAGGAACCATGCGATTGCCGACCGCGTTAACCCGTTATTCCGGCCTGCTGGCGGGATTGCTGCTCGCATCCCAGCCCGCGCTGGCGCTGAAGCTCCTCACCGAGGAAAACCC
Organism: uncultured Streptomycetaceae bacterium; assembly: GCA_964521405.1. GTDB lineage: Bacteria > Pseudomonadota > Gammaproteobacteria > Burkholderiales > SG8-41 > SG8-41. Next base: position 6,073 of record CAZFRR010000313.1, read on the forward strand.
GCCGCTCAACTACACCGAGGGGAAAAAGCTGACCGGCATGGCGACCGAGGTCGTGCAGGAAATGGGCAAGCGCGCCAATCTCAAGCTCGAGTTCGAGGTCATGGCCTGGGACAAGGCCTATGAAAAGGCCCAGGCCGACAAGGAAACCTGCCTCTACTCCACCGCGCGCCTGTCGAACCGGGAAAACGCGTTCAAGTGGGTGGGCCCGATCGCAACCAACAAGTGGGGCCTTTACGCACTGGGCGGTTTCAAGCCGGAGATCAAGTCCCTGGCGGACGTGAAGCCGTTCCGCGTGGCCGGCGTCGAGCGCGACGCCAAGACCGAATTCCTGAAGCAGAACGGGGTCACCAACATCGTCGAAGAGAAAGACGACAAGTTGAATCCCGCGAAGCTCACGTTAAACCGCAAGGAAGGGCAGAAGACAGACCTCTGGATCACCAGCGTCGCCGGCGCCAAGCGGGTCGCGGCGCAAGCCAAGGTAACCGACGTCAAGCTGGTCTACGTGGTGCGCGATGCCGAATCCTTCCTGGCTTGCAGCCCGCGCACCCTGCCGGCGACCCTGAAGGCGCTGGCCGACGCGCTGGACAGCATGAAGAAGGACGGCAGCCACGAAAAAATCATGAAGGCTTACGAGAGCCGGTGAGGCGTGACCAGATGCTGCGTGACGTTTTACCGCGTGACGTGATCAGGCGTGACGTGGTAAGGCGTGCATAGTCAGCACACGAAGTCACGCTTTACCCTGTCACGATTCACCACGTCACGCCCCACCCTGTCACGATTCACCACGTCACGCTTCACTGGCCACCCAGCATTGCCTTCTTGAGGGCGCCATCGGCCGGCTGCTCGCCGAGCCAGATCCTGAGGAGCGCGCGGTAGAACTCCTCGCCGGGGATCGTGCCCTTGGCCTCCCCGTTCACGATGACGCGGGTGCCGGTGCCCGGCAGGAAGTCGAGCAGGATCACGTCGCCGTTCTTCGCGGCCTTCAACGCGGTGAATATGCCCTCGAGCTGCTTCACCTGCGGCTCGAGCTTCGCGAGCTCGCCCGGCGCATGGTTGTTCTTGAGGCCGTCGTTCAGCGCGGAGAACAGCTGTTCAGCCGCGAGATCGCGCAGCATGTGCATGGCGATCCGCTTCGGGCCGGTATCCGAGAGCACGGCCGGCGTGCCGCCCGCCTTCTGCCGCAGGTAGAGCGCGCCGACGTAGACCTTGAAGAACGCCCGGGTGCGCACACCGGCGCCGTTCAGCAGCAGATCGGGACCGGCGTCGCTCACTCGCACCTTGTCGGCGAGTTTGACGCCTTCAATTTCCGCCGCAACGGCGGAAATTGGAATGAACGCACTTAGTACAAACACCAACAGCGTCTCAACAATCGATCTCATGTGCAATTCCTCATCCCGCCACCGCAGCGCAATGACACGCCAATTGACCCCATTCCGCTTCCCGGCGCGCCGAATTCGTAAACCATATGGTTTCTATTTTCAGTTTTTGAAGCGCTCACAGCGCTTCAAAAACTCCGGCGGCTCCCATGCCCGTGCCGATGCACATGGTGACCATGCCGTACTTCTTCTGGTGGCGGCGCAGGCCGTGCAGCAGTGTCGCCACCCGCACCGCGCCGGTTGCGCCGAGGGGGTGCCCGAGCGCGATGGCGCCGCCGAGCGGGTTGACGCGGGCGCGGTCGAGATCCAGGTCCTTGATCACCGCGAGCGATTGCGCGGCAAACGCCTCGTTCAGCTCGATCCAGTCGATATCGTCCTGCCTGAGCCCCACGCTCTTCAGCACTTTCGGGATCGCCTTCACCGGGCCGATACCCATGATGTCCGGCGGCACGCCCGCCACCGCATAGCCCATGAAACGGCCCAGCGGGCGCAGGTTGTAGCGCGCCAGCGCGGCCTCACTCATCAGCACGACCGCGGCCGCCCCGTCCGACATCTGCGAGCTGTTGCCCGCCGTGACGCTACCCTTAAGCGAGAACGCCGGCCGCAGCTTGGCGAGCGCCTCCGGTGAAGTGTCCCGGCGCGGGCCTTCGTCGTGCACGGCCTCGCGGGCATTCACGCGCACCTCACGCGTTGCCAGGTCGGGCAAGTGCTCGTGGATGGAATAAGGCGTGATCTCGTCCTTGAATTCGCCGCTGTCGGTTGCGCGCACAGCCCGGCGGTGGCTTTCCGCCGCGAACAGGTCCTGGTCCTCGCGGCTCACCTTCCACTGGGCGGCCACTTTCTCCGCCGTGATGCCCATGCCGTAGGCGATGGCGACGTTCTCGTTCGACTCGAAGACCGCGGGACTGAAGGACGGCTTCTGGCCGCCCATCGGGACCATGCTCATGCTCTCGGTGCCGGCGGCCACCATCACGTCCGCCTCGCCCAGCCGGATGCGGTCGGCGGCCAGCGCGACCGCCTGCGTCCCCGAGGAACAAAAGCGGTTGATGGTCATGCCCGAAACGGTATTGGGAAAACCCGCCAACAAGAGTCCGATGCGGGCGACGTTCATGCCCTGCTCCGCTTCCGGCATCGCGCAGCCGACGATCACATCCTCGATGACCGCGGGGTCGAGGCCCGGGCACTTCGCGAGCGCGCTCTTCAGCGCGTGCGCCAGCAGGTCGTCGGGCCGCACGTTCCTGAACATTCCGCGCGGGGCCTTGCCCACGGGGGTGCGAACCGCTGCGACTATAAATGCGTCCTGGACTTGCTTAGTCATACACAATCTCCAGACAAATGATGAATGCGGAATGAGGAATGATGACCCGCTTGCGCCTCTTGCATTAATTCATCATTCATCATTCATCATTCATCATTAGTTTCTGAGCGGTTTGCCCGTCTTCAGCGTGTGCTCGATCCGGGCCTGGGTCTTCTCGGTCGCAATCAGTTCCATGAAGTGCCTGCGCTCGAGGTCGAGGAACCACTGCTCGTCCACCAGGCTGCCGCCCTCGATCTCGCCGCCGCACATCACGATCGCGACTTTGTGGCCGATCAGGTAGTCGTGCTCCGAGATGTGGCCGCCGGCCAGCAGGTTCTCCATGAAAGCGCGGATCGTCGCGATCGCGCTGCGGCCCCCGGCCGGTATCGCGACCTGGCGCAGCGGCGGCCGGTAGCCGGCGGCAAGCGCGCGCAGTTCCGCCTTGGCGACATCGAGCAGCTCGAAGCGGTTCATCACGACGCGGTCGGTCGCGCGCAGGTAGCCCAGCTCGCGGGCGTTCTCGGCGCTGCGCGCCACTTCCGCCATCGCGACCGCCTTGAAGTATTTCTGCAGGAACGGGGACATCTCGCCGCCCTTGGCGTCGGCCGCTGCGCGCATCGCGAACTCCTTGCAGCCGCCGCCCGCCGGCAGCAGGCCCACGCCGGCTTCGACCAGCCCGATGTAGCTCTCGAGCGTCGCCACCGCGCGGTCGCAGTGCATGAGGAACTCGCAACCGCCACCCAGCGCGAGCCCGTCGACCGCGGCGACCGTCGGCACCATGGAGTACTTCAGGGCCTGCGTCGTGTCCTGGAACTGCTCGACCAGCTTCTCCACCTCGGCGAGCTTGCCCGCCATCAACTGGTCGGCGACGCCGATGCTGCGCGCCGCCTTCAGCGCCAGCGATTCGGCCTCGCGCCTGACCTGCCGGAAGAGCCTGCCGAGCGCCGACGGCTTCGCAGGCCTCGAGCCGCCGGCCGGGGTCTTCTTGAGATTCGCGCCGACCGAGAACGGCGGCTCGGTCTGCCAGATGATGAGGCCCAGGTAATTGCGCTCGGCTTCCTCCAGCGCCTGCTGCACGCCGTCGAGCACGTCATCCCCGATGGCATGCATGCGGCTCTTGAAGCTGACGATCGCGATATCGTCGCCCGTGTGCCAGCACCGCGCGCCTTCGTTCTCGAATACGGTCTCGCCGTATTTCACCGGCTCGCCCAGCAGGCGGTCGGGAAACGGCTGGCGGCGATAGACTGGCAGCACGGAGCGCGGCTGGTAAGCCTTCGTTGCGGGCGCGAAAGAGCCCTGGGCCCCGTGCACGCCGGTGCGGCTCGTTTCCATCGCCCAGGCCGGCAGCGGCGTGCCGGTCATGCCTTTCCCGGCTGCAATATCCTCGGAAATCCACCTGGCAAGCGTGTGCCAGCCCGCGGCCTGCCAGATCTCGAACGGACCCTGCGTCCAGCCGAAGCCCCAGCGGATCGCGAAATCGAGATCGCGCGCGTTGTCGGCGATTTCGGCGAGATGCACGGCGCAGTAATGAAACGCGTCGCGGTAAATGGACCACAGGAACTGCGCCTGCGGGTGGCTCGAGGCGTGCAACTGCTCAAAGCGCGCCGCGACATCCTTATTCTTGAGAATCTCGACCACGCCTTCGTCCGCCTTCCCGTCCGAGGGACGGTATTGCCGCGCCTTGAGATCGAGCACGTGGATGTCGGGGCCGATCTTCTGGTAGACGCCCTTGCGCGTCTTCTGGCCCAGCGCGCCCTCCTCGATCAGCCGCTTCAGCCACGCCGGCACGTCGTAGTAGCGATGCCAGGGATCCTGCGGCAGCGTGTCCTTCATGGTATTGACGACGTGCGCGAAGGTGTCGAGCCCGACCACGTCGGCGGTGCGGAAAGTCGCGCTGCGCGGGCGCCCGATCAGCGTGCCGGTCAACGCGTCCACGACATCGAAGCCGATGCCGAGACGCTCCGCGTGGTGCACGGTGGCCAGCATCGAAAACACGCCGACGCGGTTGGCGATGAAGTTGGGCGTGTCCTTGGCGCGGATCACGCCCTTGCCGAGCGTGGTGACGAGGAACTTCTCGAGGTCGTCGAGGATCGCGGCATCGGTATCGGCCGTGGCGATCAGCTCGACGAGA
>CAZFRR010000314.1:0-3771 GCA_964521405.1 uncultured Streptomycetaceae bacterium
TCCCTGTTTCGTGTTTCTAGTTCCGAGTTTCGATTTCGGAGTTCCGAGTTCCGAGTTCCGAGTTCCGAGTTCCGAGTTCCGAGTTCCGAGTTCCGAGTTCCGAGATTAGATTTTTGGCGTCTTGGCGATTTGGCGGTTCAATTTGTATTCCCGCTTTTCCTTCGTGTCCTCTGTGTCCTCTGTGTCTCAGCTTTTCTTGACGGTTATTTCAGGTACTTGGATTCCCACGCCTCGATATCGGAGATCTCGAGCACCTCGTTGTACTGCTGCATGGTGAACATGCGGTCTTTTACGGCCTGCGTGCACCCGTCGCGCTTCAACGCGCCCAGCGCCTCGCGCATCGCGAAGCCCGCGGCGTAACGCTCGAGGCCGGGATAGATCGCGATGCGGAAGCCCAGCCGCTCGATTTCGGGCGCGGTCAACTCGCCCAGCCTGCCGCCGCCGTCGATATTGACGAGGAACGGCGCATCCACCGAGTCGGTGACCCGTTTCATGTCTTCAAGAATGGTGGGGCTGGTCTTCAACTCGACGAACAGCACATCTGCGCCGGCCTTATGGAAGGCCAGCACCCGCTTGATCGCCGCATCTATGCCCTGGCCGGTGGCCGCGTCGGTGCGCGCGATGATCACGAAATCCGGGTCGCGGCGCGCCGCGACGGCGGCTTCGATCTTGCCCACCGCCTCGGGCAACTCGATCACGGGCCGCGCGCCCGGCAGGTGCCCGCAGCGCTTGGGAGTCATCTGGTCTTCCATATGGATAGCCGCGACACCCGCCGCCTCGAATTCGCGTACCGTGTGGCGCACGTTCACCGCATTGCCGTACCCGGTATCGGCGTCGCAGATCAGCGGGATGTCGATGCAGGCCGCCGCGTAATGCGCGTGACGGGAGAGCAGCGTGAGGTCCACCAGCCCGACGTCCGGCCGTCCGAGGACGCTCGCCGAAACACCATTGCCCGTCATGTAGGCGGCCTCGAAGCCGGCCTGCTCCACCATGCGCGCGCCGTAGGCATCGTAGATGCCCGGCGCCACGATCAGCTTCTTGACCGCGAGGCGCTCGCGAAATTTCTGACGAACCGTCTTTTCACTCATTACTCATCACCCATCACTCATCGCTCATCACGGGGTTCCGGCTAGAGGCCCAGCTTCTTCTTAACCGCCTCCATCTCCTGTATGTCCTGCACGAGTTGCATGCGGAACGCGTCCGGGCCCTGGAAGCCGTCGAGCTGGGTCACCTGTCGCAAGTAGGTTTTCCACTCTGCTGTTTGCTGCGCTTTCTGTATCGCGGCAACGAGCCGGTCGAGCACCGGCCTGGGCGTCCCCGCTTTCACCATGATCCCCCGCCACTGGTAGCGCACGAGATTCCAGCCGCGCTCCTTGTAAGTCGGGACATCCGGAAAATCCTCGATTCGCTGGTCCGACGACACCGCCAGCACTCGCACCTTGCCGGCGGCGATAAACGGCTTTACGTTGCCGGGATTGGTCGCGGCCGCATCAACGTGCCCGCCGGCGATAGCGGTCAGCGCCGGCCCCCCGCCCTGGTACGGCACCCACGTGGTCTTGAACTTGGCCATGTCCGCGAACACCTCCCACGCAACCCGGTGGCCGCTCATGGCGAATGGGCCGCCGACGTTCAGGAAATTCGGCTTCTTGCGCGCAAAACTGACGAATTCGTCTATGGTCTTGAACGGCGTTGACGTATGAACGATCAGTCCGTACGGATCGACCTGCGAGCGCGCGACCATCTGGAGGTCTTCCGGCTTGAACGTTGCGCCCGTCTCGCCGAACAGGGCCGCGAGCGTGATGGTATTAGCGGCAATGGTGTGGCCGTCGGCTGCTGCCCGCAGCAACAGGTTGACCATGACGATGCCGGAACCGCCGGTGCGATTGTCCACCACCACGTTCTGTCCCAGCTCGACGGCGAGCAGCTTCGCCATCATGCGCGAGTAGAGATCGACCGGAGACCCGGCAGCCGACCAGCACAACATCGTGATCGTTTTTGCCGGGTACTGCTGCGCCGGCGTGCTCGCGGCGACTATCCAGAGCACGCCCGCAATGACGAGCCTCAATGCTTGCTTCACACCCCCCCCTCTGCAGCCGCGGTGCTAGGCCGCCGCTTGTGACTTTTCGAAACGGAACTTCGCTATCTTCGCGTCGTCGAGCGTGACACCCAGCCCCGGACCACCCGGCAGCGGGATGCTGCCCGAACTCAGATCGAGCTTGCGCGTGACGATATCGTCGGTGGTCTTCAACGGCCCCACGCATTCGAGCCCGGGCAGCACATTGCGGGACGAAGCGGCGAGCATGATCTCGGCGAACGTGCTGGGACCGAGTCCGAAACCATGGCCGATAACGACCGGCAGGCCCGCGGCTTCCGCGGTGGCCAGCATACGCGCCGCGTGCAGAATGCCCCCGGCTTGCATGACGCCGAACTTGACGAAGTCGGCCGCATCAGCCTTGATGACCGCGATGAGACTGGCATGATCGCTCACGGATTCGTCCGCCATCACGGGAATGCCGCCTTCCCGGCGAACCCGGGCCATTCCCGCAAGATCGCGTTGTGGTGTCGGCTGCTCGAAAAGCTGCAAGTCGAACTGCCTGACCCTGCGGGCCAGTCTCAACGACGTGTCGGCGTCGTACTGCATATTGGCGTCGATGCGAAGCTTCATGGCGCTGCCCACCGCTTCGCGAACAGCGGCGACGCGGTTGCAGTCCGCTTCGACGCCGCTGCCGACTTTTATCTTGGCCGAGCGGAACCCCGCTCTGAGCCATCGCAGCCCTTCCGCCGCGGCTTCCTCGGGCGGAAGCTCGCCGATCCAGCCGTTGAATTGCACGCTGGCCTGCGCCGCACCGCCGAGGTAGGCGTAGAGCGGAACCCCCTGTATTCGCGACACGAGCTCGACGCACGCCATCTCCACCGCGGCCCCGGCGCCGGGCTGCGTCGGCGTCAGCCCATCCAGCAGTTCAATCAAGCGGGTGATATTGGCCGGATCCTGCCCAACGATTGCCGGCGCAATACGTTCGCGAATAGCGACCGCCAGCTCTGCGGCCGTTCCGGGTGATTTGACGGCGGCCGATGGCTCGATGCTGCTGATACCCACCGTGCCATCCGATGCGGTGAGGCGCACCACCACGCACTTCGTCGCCTGCTTGGAGATGCCGGCGCTCGTAAACGTGCCAATGAGCGGCACCGCCACACCAAAAACCTCAACTCGCTCGATTTTCATGGCTCGCTCGTGATTCGTGAATAGTGAATAGTGAATAGTGAATAGTGAATAGTGATTCGACCTGTTTTCCCCCGCGTCCTCTGCGTCCTCCGCGGTGAGAGTTTTTTTCAGGCGACTTTCCAGTCCGGATGCGCCTTCAGGAACGGTATCAACCCGCCCGCCGCGATGATTCTCTGCACCGCCGCCGGCAAAGGCGGCACCTCGCGCACGATGCCGCGCGAGGCAACCGCCACGCGGCCCCCGGCCAGGTCCATTTCGATCTCTTCCCCGTCCGTGACGCCGGCCAGATCGCATTCCGCCGCCGACATGCCGTTGTTGATGCAGTTGCGGAAAAACTGCCGCCCGAAGGAAACCGCAACGATCCCCGCTACCCCCATCAGCCGCAGGATATGAACGGCCTGCTCGCGGGAGGAGTTGTTGCCGAAATTTTTCCCGGCCACGATCACCCCGCCCTTGGCGAAACGTTTCGCGAAGCCGGGCGAGAGCTGCTCGAAAGCGTGCTGCGCCACGTAAGCGTTATCGCGGCCCGCGTGGTACTTGCTCGAGCA
>CAZFRR010000315.1:0-15813 GCA_964521405.1 uncultured Streptomycetaceae bacterium
GCAGTCGCCGATCAGGGCGCCCGTGTCGGGGTTGCGCAAGGGCGCGCCGGACGGCAGCGCCAGCAGCGCGAACACCGCGGACACGGCGAGGAACCCCCACAGCGCCCACTTCAGCCCGCGGCGTTCCTCCGCTGCAAGTCCGCCGTTGTCTCCCGCGGGCTTCGCGCCCTGATACGGGCCGAGACGCGGCTCCACCAGTTTGTCGCTCACCAGCGCGATGACGACGGTCAGCAGCACGACGGACGCGGCGGAAAAAAAGTAGTTCGCCGTCAGATCGATCGACAGCGCGGGATTCAGGATGTGGATCGCATCGTTGGTGATCTCCGTCAGCACGCCGTCCACCGGCTTGACCAGGAGGTTCACCCCGAAAGCGCCGCCCACCGCGGCAAAGGCGGCGGCCAGGCCGGCGAGCGGGTGCCGGCCCACGCTCTGGTAGGCCACGGCCGCGAGCGGAATCAGCACCAGATAACCGGCATCCGCGGCCACGCTCGACAGGATGCCGAGAAACACCAGGATCCAGGTCAAAGCCCCGGGCGGCGACACGATCACCAGCTTCCGGATCAGCGCCCCGATCAGGCCCGCCTCCTCGGCGAGCCCCACCCCGACCATGGCGACGATGACTACCCCGAGGGCCGTGAAGCCGAGAAAGTTCGGCACCACGGACGTCAACATGAAGCGCAGGCCGTCCGCCGTCAGCAGGCTGTTGACGCTGGCCGTCGCATACTCGATGGCATGCGTTTCCGGGTTGACGACCTGGAAGGCGACCGCGGTGCCGGTGAGATGAAACACGTGCGACAGCACGATGAGGGCCGCGATCAGAAAGAGAAAGATCACGACCGGATGCGGCACCTTGTTGCCGACCCGCTCGACGATGTCCAGGAATCGCTGCATGCCGGTGTGCTGCTTCGTCGTCACCTAGTCAGCCCTCCAGCGGGTCGCGCCGATATCGCGGTCTCAGTTGAACTGAAACGGCACGCTGATCAGCGCCGCGATCGGATTGGACAACTGCTTCGCCAGGTTTTCAGAATCCTGCGCGGCGGCGGGCTGGATGCCGAATAACAGCGCTGCGAGCATGAAGATTTGTCTGCGTGTGGATTTCATGATTGTTTCTTTCCAGGGATTGATTGGTTTGGTCATGTTACTCCACCTGCTTCAGGGGTGGTCCGGTCCACTTTCCATTCAATGCATCTTCTTTCGGCCAGTAGAGGCGCATGTATACGCTGAACGGCCCATTCGGCGCCGGCAGCCAGTTGGCATCCTTGCACTTGCCGGGAGAGTCGTTCTGGATCAGCAGCGTCAACCCGCCATCGACGTCGCGCTGAAGCTGCCGCAGCATCGACGAGTTGATGAGGTAACGATTGATGGGATTGGCCACGAGCAGGCTCGCCGGCAATTCATACATCGACAGCGACCAGAACGCATTGACAGGTGGCAGTTGGCCGGGCGCGAAGCATCACCCTTCCAATTCGGTCCGGCGATGAGGTAGCTGCCGCCATTATTGCCAGTGGTCCGGCTGCCGATGTAGGCAAAATTGAAGATGTAGGCGTCAATGAGTTGGATGCTGAAGTAGCGGTTCTTTTCGATCACTGGCACGGTGAGCACGACCGGTTCGGCGCGCAAGTCCATGCCCACAAAAGACCGCGAGCAGATACGCGGGGAGGCACGACAGCAGCCATGACATCAATGCCCGCGCCGCGAGTCGCCTCAACGCGGGAACAGCGGGACGCAAGGGCACGAATCCGGTTACGAAGCGAATTTCAGAACGTCCAGGGAAAGCCTGGCGCTGGCGCCCCCGGTTACCGCTTCCGGTTCCCTCTGCCCCGCGCGCTCTGCGGGCAGGCCGGCGTTGCCGACCAGTTCCTTCAGGATCACATCGCTGCGCCGCCGCGCAAGGTCCTGCAGCGCCGATGGCGGCAGCGGCTGCAATTCGACCAGGTGCTGGAACATGCCTTCGTAGAGCTGCCGGTCGGCGCTGCCGCGTCCCACCACCGCGAGCATGGGATTGACGCGCTCGGCCTTGCGCCCGGCCTGCTTCTCGAAGGCGGCGACAAACTGGCTCACGCCTTCGGTTCCGGCACGCTCGGTCAGCAGCGCCTCCAGTGCCCGCTGCACCTTTGCGTTCTCGAAAGGTATCGGGCCGGGCACTTCCCCCGGCGCGGGCTTGATGTCGAGACGCTGCGCGAGTGCGCTTCGCACCGCGGCCTCACGCAGCGCGCGGCCGTCGCGCTCGACGTTGTAGTTCCCCTGCACCATCAGCTTCAGTTGCGGCCGTTGCTGCAGGGTCTTTACCACGCGCACGAGCTTCTCGCGCTCCGGCGGCAGCAGCCGCTCGCTTCCCGCATCGAAAGTGATCTCCTCGGGCGGCGGCCCGCCGCCAAACAGGGAAGCCAGCGCGCGAAACGGCGCCGTGACGATGTTGGTGATCACGGTGCGGATCGCCTGCCACACCAGGTGGCCGTAGCCGAACTCCGGGCTGTCGACGTTGCCGCGCACCGGCACCGCGAGGTTGATGCGGCCGTTGCTGTCGGTCAGCAGCGCAATGGCAAGGTCCAGCGGCAGGTTGAGCGCCGTCGGGCTTTCCACGCGCTCGCCAAGCGCGAACTGCTCGAGCAGGATCTTGTTGTCGCCTTGCAGCTCGCTGTTGTTGATCTTGTACTCGAGATCGAGCGAGACACGCCCCGAGGCGATCATCCGGCCCGCGAACGTCGCGCTGTAGGGGCTCATCGGCGGGAGGCTGACGTTGCGGAACGACACCGACAGGTCGGTGAACGACTTGGGCGCAAAGGCGCTGACCGTGCCCTCGATCCGCGCCAGGCCGAACTCGTCCACGCGCCCCTCCAGCTTTGCGCCCGCGCGCGACGCAGGGTCCGAGGACAGGCCGGTGATGGTGCCGCCCAGTTCGTGTATGTGCGTTGAGAAGGGCAGCGCCAGGCTGAGGTCCGCGAAGTCCATTTCGCCCTTGTCCACACGCACGCGATCCACCGAGACCGAGAACGGCTTCGCGGCGTCCGCTTTCGCCGGCTCCGCCGGTGCAGCACCTGCCGCCGGCGCCGTGGGCTTGCGCATCACGGCGGCAAAATTGGTGCTGCGATCCTTGTCGATGATCACCGCTCCGGCCGGCTCGGAGAGCCGGACTTCATCGACCTGAACGCGGGCCGCGGCCGTGTCGAGCGCTATGCCGCTCACCGCAAGCGCCTTCAACCCCAGGAAGCGCTTGCCAGTGGGATCGTTCAATTGCAAATCGTCGATCGACGCCGTCCCCGCATAAGTCAGAGCGAGCTCCGCCGCCTTTCCGTCCCACGTGACGCGGCCATCCGCGGAAGCGCTGCCGGAGGCCAGCTTGAGCGTGGCGTGCTTCGCCAGCAGGGGCTCGAGCGGCGCCAGCGCGATTCGCGTCGCGGAAACCTTGGCTTCCGCGCGCAGGCGGGCGAGCTCGAAGCTGCCAGCCGCCCGCAAACCGCCGCCCTGCTTCACTTTCGCCGCGACCTCGTAGCGCATCGGCTTTTTCTCCGCGGTCGAGAGGCCCGACAGCCGCACCTGCAGTTCAGTGAGGTCGTACTGGATCGCCGGCTCGGTGCCCTTGTCCGAGACGCTCACCGAGAATCGCTCGAGATCGGCTCGCTCCACGCTCACCGCGAACGGGGCGCCGCTCTCCGGCTGCGGCCGCTTGGGCGTGATGAGCTGCAGCAGCGCGATGCTGCCATCGGCCTCGCGCGCCACTCGAACCGCGCCTCCGCTCAGCTTGAGCGCGCCGATCGCCGCGGCACGCTGGCCCAGATCCACGCGGCCGCCTTCGAGCTTCGCCTGCTCGAGATTCAACAGCGGCTCGCCCGCGCCACGCGCTCCCAGGGCGATCTTCGCCAGGTCCGCCGACAGGTCCTCGATCGCCGCCTCGAGCGTCTTGCCCACGGCGGCCGTGGCCGAGAAACCCACGTTGACGCTCCCGATCTCCGCGGCCAGAGGCAGCACGCGCGACTCGTCGGTGACGCGCAGCGCGAAATCCTCGATCCGCGCCGCCTTCAGCGCGAGCTTCCAGGTCTCGCCCGCGCCTCCGCCTGCCGGGGTCGCGTTCGATGCCGGCGCCGGCGCAGTCGCCGTGGCTCGCGGCTTGTCGGCCACGATACGCTGCCAATCGCTGGTGCCGGATTCGTCGAGCGTGGCCGACACGCGCCCTCCGCGCAGCACCAGCTCGTTGAACCCGAGCCGGCTCTCCCCGAGGTCGAAGCTGCCGCCTTGCAGTTTCGCTTCCGCGAGCTGCAGGATCGGCGCGCTGGCGCCCGCTGGCCGCACTTCGAGCCCGGCCGCCTGCAGCACCATGTTATCGGCGCTGACGTGAAACTGGCCGCCGCCGTAGGCAACGCGGTAGTTGAGGCCAAGGTCGAGCGTGCCCGCCGGCTCCTCGATGCGCAGATCGAGTGGAACAAATGGTACGACGCGAGCAACCCGCAACGCCTTCACCGTGATCTCGCCATCGGATGCGATCGGCGAGAGTGAAATCCGGCCGCGCCAGGCAACCGATCCGTCTCCGGGCAGCTTGGCGGTAATGGAGTAACCGCCGTCCCTGCCCGCCAGCGTGGACACGTCCCGGACTTCGAGCGCGATGTTCTCGACGTTGGCGCGCTCCAGCTTCGGGTTCGTTTGATCGTAGAGCGACACCCTGCCCCGCGCGATCGTGAAGCGGTGCAACAGCACCCGCGGCAGCTTCGGCTCGGCCGCCGCCGGCGCCGCCGGCGCGTCATCGAGCGCAAGGAGCCGGGAAACCAGGGCGGCCAGATTGAGCTGGCCGTGAGGGTCGATGCGCAGGCTCAGCACCGGCTGCTCGAGCGCTATCTCGTCAAAGGTCCACGCCCAGCGCAGCAAGCTGCTCGTCTCGAAGTCCACGAACAGCCGGTCGAGCGCGGCCAGCGCCTCGCCGTCGCGCTCGCTCAACCGGAAGCCGCGCATCTCGAAAGTAAACAGCAGCGGGTTGATGCGGATGGCGCCGACCTCGACCCTGGCCTGCAGTTTTTCGCTGGCGAGCCGCGGAATCTCGCGCTCCAGGTAATAAGGCGCCACGAAAAATCCGAGGATCGAGTACAGCACCAGCGCCGCGGCGGCGATCAGGGCGGGAACCGACAGGAGGTAACGGCGCAGGCGCGCCCAGGAAGCCGGGTTTGTAATCATGTTCCTAGCCGAGCCGTAATTTTACAGTCGAATTATTCAGGATACACTGCTGAATTGCGGGGCGGGCCGCTTACAGCAAGCTTACTCGCTGCATGATGACAATCACTAGCTCGATATCACGGGACTCATTCAGCCCGCGCTACAAGCCGACTAAACAGTTTATTGAAAATCGCTGTGGCGACCATGAATTCGTCATACCGGTGAGGGCCGGCATCCAGTAAGGCATTGATTTGCATGAAGCGCGTTTTCTGGACCCCGGCTTTCTCCGGGGTGACGAGTCGTTTTTCAACAAACATACTGTTAAGCCTCGATTAAGTCGTGGCCGCGATACTGCCGGATAGAGAGGCGCCCTGCCCCGCCACGGACGGGTCAGGGGCGCAACCCGGGCGAGCTCGTATCGCAGAGGAGTTTATATGCGGCTGTTGCTGGTTGAAGACGACCCGATGATCGGCGAAGGCATCCACCAGGGCCTGCGCCAGGACGGATTCGCGGTGGACTGGGTGCGGGACGGCCCGGCCGCGGAGCACGCCGTCGCGAACGACGTCTACGATCTCGTCGTCCTCGATCTCGGCCTGCCGCGCAAGGACGGGTTGGAGGTGCTCGCGGGCCTGCGCCGCAAGGGAAACGCCATCCCGGTGCTGATACTCACCGCCCGCGACGCGGTCCCGGACCGGGTCAGGGGCCTCGACAGCGGCGCCGATGACTACCTCATCAAGCCATTCGACCTGGACGAGCTCGGCGCGCGCATCCGCGCGCTGCTGCGGCGCCGCGCCGGCCGCGCGGACCCCGTCATCGAGCATGGGAAACTGACGATCAACGCCTCCACCCGCCAGGCGACGTTCCGCGGCCAGCCACTCGCGCTCTCGGCCCGCGAGTTCGCGGTGATCGAGGCATTGCTAGAGCGGCCGGGGGCGATCCTCTCCCGCGCCCAGCTCGAGGAACGGCTCTACGGCTGGGACGAGGAAATCGGGAGCAACACGGTCGAGGTTTACATCCATTCGCTGCGCAAGAAGCTCGGCGCGGAATTCATCAGGAACGTTCGCGGCGTCGGCTACAGCGTTCAGAAAGGGCCATGAACTCCATCAAGCGGCAGTTGCTGTTCGGCCTGCTGGGACTCGTGCTCGCCGCCGTGTTCCTGGGCGCGGCCGCGGTTTATCGCCAGTCGCGCGCGGAGCTCGACGAACTGTTCGACTACCAGTTGCGGCAGATGGCGCTCTCGCTGCGCGACCAGGCCTTTGGCGCGCCGGCGACGGCCGCGCCGGCGCCGGCGGCCGAAGACTTCGATTTCGCGATCCAGGTATGGAGCGCCGATGGGGTGCGGCTCTACCTCTCGCGCCCGCAAGCGGTGCTGCCCGCCCGCGCCCAGCTCGGCTTCGAGACGGTCGCAACCAGCGAGGGGGCGTGGCGGGTGTTCAGCCTGCAGCAGCGCGAGCTCGTCTTTCAGGTCGCCCAGCCGATGCGGGTGCGCGAGAAGTTCGCCGCCGCCGCCGCGCTGCGCACGATCGCGCCGGTTCTCCTGCTGCTGCCGGCGCTCGGTCTCCTCATCTGGCTTACCGTCGGGCGCGGACTGAGTCCCCTCGTGACGGTTGCCGCGGCGGTGCAGTCGCGCACGCCGGCGGCGCTCGCGCCGCTGGCGGACCGGGACCTGCCGCAGGAAGTTCGCCCGCTGGTCGAGGCGATCAACGATCTCCTGCGGCGTCTCGCGGCCGCGCTGGAGGGCCAGCGGCGGTTCGTGGCCGATGCGGCGCACGAGCTGAGGACGCCGCTCACTGCGCTGAGCCTGCAGCTGCAACTGGCGGAGCGCGCGGCAGCCGGGGGCGAGCAAGCGGCGGCGCTCGCGGCCGCCAAGGCCGGCCTCGCGCGTGCGACGCGCGTGGTGGAGCAGCTGCTCACCCTGGCGCGCCAGGAACCCGAGGCGGCCGACCGACCGGCGGCGGAAATCGACCTCTCCGAACTCGTTCGCCAGGTCATCGTTGAACTCATGCCGCTCGCCGAATCAAAGGCGATCGACCTCGGCATGACCCGCAGCGAGCCGGTCCGCGTCATGGGCGATCGCGAAGCGCTGCGCGTGCTGCTCGCGAACCTCGTGGACAACGCCGTGCGCTACACGCCGGAGCGCGGCCGGGTGGACATCTCGACGTTCGTCGCCGATGGCGGCGCGGCACTCGAGGTGACGGACACCGGCCCGGGCATCCCGATCAGCGAACGTGAGCGGGTATTCGACCGGTTCTACCGGCGCGCCGGCAGCGGCGTAACCGGCAGCGGGCTCGGCCTCGCTATCGTAAAGACGGTCGTCGAGCGTCACCGCGGGCGCGTCACGCTCGCCGACGGCCCCGGCGGTCACGGGCTGACGGCCCGCGTGACGCTGCCGCTCGCCGCACCGCCCCCCTCCGCCTGAACGCCTCCCATCCGCATGCCTTAAGTGCCTTAAGTCTGGTTTAAGGCGCGCTCCTTAGCATGTTCGTCACCCGGAGCGTAAAGCTTCGGTCCGATCCACTACGAAAGGAGACGTTCATGCGTATCAAGTCTATGGCCGCTGCGCTCATCGCAGCCGGCGTCATCACGGCAGGCGCGGGCTACATCAAGCTCTACGACCCGGTGACCGCGCACGCGCGCACCGCATCCGGCGCCACCCAGGCGCCGGCCCCGGCGCCTTACGCGCTGCGCACGATGCCCGATTTCGCGGCGCTCGCCGAGCGCCACGGTCCGGCGGTCGTCAACATCAGCGTAACGCGCACAGCGGGGGCGGAGAACGAATCCCGGGCGATGCCGCAATTCGGCCCGGACAGCCCGTTCCATGAATTCTTCCGCCGCTTCGAGATCCCGGTTCCGCGCGGCCAGATGCCGCAACGCGGCTTGGGCTCCGGCTTCATCGTGAGCACGGACGGACTGGTTCTCACCAACGCCCACGTGGTGGCGGAAGCCTCCGAAGTGACGGTGAAGCTGACCGACAAGCGGGAATTCAGGGCGAAGGTCGTGGGCGTCGATCCGCAGACCGACGTCGCGGTGCTGCGCATCGACGCGAAAGACCTGCCGACCGTCAAGCTCGGCGACGCGAAGGACGTGCGCGTCGGCGAGTGGGTGGTGGCGATCGGCTCGCCGTACGGATTCGAGAACACCGTGACGGCGGGCATCGTGAGCGCGACTGCGCGCGCGCTGCCGGATGGCACCTACGTTCCGTTCATCCAGACCGATGTCGCGGTCAATCCCGGAAACTCCGGCGGGCCCCTCTTCAATCTCAAGGGCGAGGTGATCGGCATCAACTCCCAGATCTACAGCGGCACCGGCGGCTACCAGGGCCTGTCGTTCGCGATCCCGGTCGATGTCGTGGGCAAGGTGATGGACCAGCTGGTGCAGCACGGCAAGGTCACGCGCGGGCGCATCGGCGTCACGATCCAGGAAATGAGCCAGTCGCTGGCGGAATCGTTCGGGATGAAGCAACCCGCCGGCGCGCTGGTCAGCTCCGTCGACAAGGACGGGCCCGCGGCCAGGGCGGGCGTCGAGACCGGTGACGTGATCCTCAGGGTGGATGGGCGGGCCATCACCAACTCCAGCGAATTGCCGGTCGCGATCGCGGATATCAAGCCCGGCGCCACCGCGAAACTCGAAGTGTGGCGTAAAGGGGCCACGCGGGAGCTCGCGGTCACCGTGAGCGAGTTGCAGCCGTCGAAGACGGCCAAGGCTCCAACGGACGGGAAACCGCAGGGCCGCCTCGGAGTCGCGGTGCGCGGTCTCACACCGGATGAGCAGCGGCGGGCCGGGGTCGATGCCGGCGTGCTGGTCGAAAGCGCCGGCGGGGCGGCGGCGAAGGCCGGTGTGCGGCCAGGCGACATCATTCTCACGGTGAACAGCGCGCCGGTGAAGGACGTCGAGCAGCTGCGGGGCCTCATCACGAATGCCGGCAAGTCCGTGGCGCTGCTGGTGCAGCGTAACGAAGCCAAGATCTTTGTCCCGGTGGAACTGGGCTGAGCCGCCGGGAACAAGAGCCGGGCCGCACGGGCGGCAGGCGCCTCCAAAACGCCTGCCGCCCGTCGATTGCCCAAACCCCATCAACCCCTATCAAAGGAACCCGACCATGATTAACTCATCCACGTTTGGCATTCTGTTGTTCACCGCCGCTCTCGCGGCTACAACTCCCGCCGCGGCCACCACGGGCACGGCGGACAAAAGAGAGGGCGCTGTCGAGTATCTCGCGTCAGGCAAGAGCAAGGAGGACACGGCCGCCCTGCGACACGTGGCCCGCTACTACCCGCTCGAGCTGGTATTCGCGCGCAAGGCGACACAGCGCCCCCAGCAACCGGCTGACATCGACGTCATGATCAAGGCCCCTAACGGCAAGCTCGTGCTGCGGGCGAAGGCCGAGGGCGACCTGTTGCTCGCGAATCTGCCCGTTGGCGAGTACTCCGTGAGCGCCACCTACAACGGGGTGGCGATTCTGCGGAACGTGAGCGTCGAGCAGGGCCAGCATCGCAAGCTCGACTTCGAGTGGAAAAACTGAGAACTTGATGCGGCAGCCGGTGGGCATCCGTGCCCGCCGGCTCGCTGCATGTCCGACGGCGGCCCCGCCCGGGTCACGCCGTACAAAACCCCCGCCGATCTGGCGGGGCATTGCAGAAGGTCTGCCGCGGTGATTACTGGATGTCGTTGCCTTCGGCGCCAAGGCGGTTGGTAACCTGATAGAATCGCTGACAGTCACGAATTGTATTGCCGCCCCGAATCTAAAGGAAAATTCCGCATGAATTTCCGTTCTACATTCGTGTTGTTCGCGCTGGTTACGCTGGTTTCCGGTTGCCAACCCAGCACGTCGATCCGGTCAGCCTGGTACGACACGGATTTCACCGGACCGCCGTTTCGCAAGATTATCGTCGTTGGCCACACCGACAATGTCTCCGATGGCCGCGTGTTCGAGGACCTCTTTTCAGCAAAGCTGCGCGCGGCTGGCGTCGAGGGTGTCGCGGGTCATGCCGTCATTTCCGACGATGCCCGTGCGTCGGATACGTTGATTGACGCCGCCGTCGTGAAGAGCGGGGCACAGGGCCTGCTCCTCGTCAGACTGCTGAGCGTGGATACCCGGACCCGGGTGTCGACGACGATGGTGCGGGGCGGCATGGGATGGGGCATGGGAACAATGAGCGGCCTGGGCAGTACTACTACACTGGTTCCGGTGCAACAGGTCAGCCAATACGACCTTGTCACCGTGGAAACCAAGCTCCTGGGCGTGCATACGAAGCAACTGGTGTGGGCGGCCACCACGACCACATTGAATCCAGGGTCCGTGGCGCGGGAGACCCCCGCATTTGCCGATCTCATCATCGGTCAATTGACCGTTCGCGGCATCATTCAGAGCCCATCGCCCTCCATGCGCTGATGATGCTCGCCCCGGCATTCCGCTGCTACAGCGCATCGTTGATCGCGATGCCGATGCCAATCGTCTTCTGGTTCCAGTTGTAGTCGATCATGCTCTCGCCGTAGCCGGTGAAAGCCTGCACGTAGCCGCGGATCGGGCCGACGAGCTTGGGCGACATCCACGAGAATTGCGCGGCGCCCTTGCCCTTGTTGAGGTTTCCGCGGGCCATCAGGGAGAAATCGTGGTCGCGCCACTTGTAGATCGCGGTGAGGCTGCCGTAGCCGTAGTAGTTGGTGATATCCGGATTGTCGTCCTTATCGGCGGATTCCTTGATGCGATACCACGTCTTGGCGATCAGGCCGAGGTTGCCGCGCTCGACGCCGAATTCCGCGAAAACCCTGTCCCAGCTCCGCGAAAGGACGTCGGTCCTGCCATTCGACTGATGGTTATAGCCGAAATTGAGAAGGCGCCAGTCAAAACCCGCAAGCTCGATCCCGGGCCGGTAGCTCAGGAACACTTCCGGCATGTAATTCGTCTCCCGGAACGGGCGTGAGATATCGTCGTTGAATACCTGCCAGTGGCTCTGCTGCGTGTACGCGGCCCACACGCCCCACCGCCGGTCGTCGGTCGTCCACAACCGCGCCTTGAAGCTGAGCTGGTATTTCGCCTCGGTGCTGTCAAGCGTCTCCTGCTGGCCGGCGGCCTGGAACAGCGGCGCGTAGGGAGCGGTGTTGACGTTGTCGGTGTAGCGCGCGAACAGCAGGTAGTTCGGGTTGTAGGTATCGATGAAGTAGCGAGAGGATGCCGGGTCGAATCCCCACGCCGCGTCGATTAGCGACCCCGGCGCGCGCGCGATGGGCGCGGGGTTCACGGCAACGGCCGGCGGCGGTGCCGAGGCCGGGGGCGATGCCGAGGCCGGCGCCTTGCCGGGCGCTGGAGTGGCGGTCGTGCGCGCGCTCGCGCGGTCGTAGCAGGCGAGCCGCTCGCGGTCCGCGTCGATCGCCGCGCACTCGGCGATCGACGGCGTTGCCTGTGCGAACACCGGGCCGGGCGCGCCCAGGATCGCGGCAAGCACGCTCGCCATTCCGGCCCGATGGCCAAGGATGTTCATGATGGACTCCTCAAGTTGCCGCCGTCGCGCGCGCGTTCATCGTTATTTCCGCCGTGAAAATGATGCCTCAATAGTAACATCAAGGTCGGTGCGGGTACGACACGAACGGTCGTCGTGCCACGTTTCGGATATTGGCGACTCGCGCCGACGAGCGCCAGGGCAAGCGCGAGGCGCCATCGCCCGACGCGGAATAGATCGACGACAAACCGATGCAGGATCAGCAAGCAGGCGACTATAATAATATCTGAGCGACGTCGCGACGAGGCATGTTCCGGCAGTCTCGCCGGCGCGCGCAGCACGAAACACGGGAAGGAAACTGAAATGAGGATACGCGCACTCGCAGCGCTCGTCGCCATCGCCGTCGCCGGTTGCATGGTCGGACCGGACTACGTGCGTCCCGGGGTGGATGCGCCGACTGCGTGGCGGATCGACTACCCCAAGGCCGCCGAGGTCGCGAACACGAAGTGGTGGGAGCAGTTCGGTGATCCGGTACTGAACGAGCTGATCGAAACTGCGCTGCGCGAGAATCACGACGTGCGAATCGCCGCAGCCCGTGTCGACCAGTTCATCGGCGCTCTCGCGGCCACGCAATCGCAGCTCTATCCGCAGATCGGCTACGGCGCCGACGCATCCCGCTTCCGGTCGAGCCGCGTGGGCCTGCCGCCGATCCCGCCCGGCGGCGATCCGTATTTCACGCTGTACCAGGCATCGCTCGGCGCTTCCTGGCAGCTCGATCTCTTCGGCCGGGTGCGGCGCTTGAGTGAAGCTGCGCAGGCGCAGGTCTATGCGAGCGAGCAGGCGCAGCGCGGCGTCGTGCTGACGGTGGTGACGAGCGTCGCGGCGAGCTACATTGCGTTGCGGGCTCTCGACCGGCAGCTCGAGATCGCGCAGGCGACCGCGGCGAACTTTGCCGAGACCGCGAGGATCTTCGACCTGCGCTTCAAGCGCGGCATGGTTTCGCGGACGGAAGTGGCGCAGATCGAATCGCAGTACCTGCAGGCGCTCGCCGCGATACCCGCCATCGGGCAGCGGATTGCGGCGCAGGAGAACCTGATCTCGATTCTGCTCGGACGCAACCCGGGCCTGATTCCACGTGGCAAGTCACTTGACCAGCTCGCAGCGCCCTTGATTCCCGCGGATCTGCCGTCGTCGCTGCTGCAGCGCCGGCCGGACATCCTGCAGGCCGAACAGAACCTCATTGCCGCCAATGCCAACATCGGCGCGACGCGCGCGCTCTACTATCCGACCATTTCCCTGACCGGGGCTCTCGGTACCGCGAGCACGGCGGCGGGCAGTTTTCTCACGGGTCCGGCATCCGCGTGGCTGATTGGGGCGAACCTGGCCGGTCCGATCTTCACCTTCGGCGGCATCGCGGGACAGGTGCAAACGGCAGAGGCGCAGGAACGGCAGGCGCTCCTGTTCTACCAGCAGACGATTCTGAATGCCTTCCGCGAGACCAACGACGCGCTCGTTGGTTCGCGGAACAAGCTGGAGGAAGCCACGGTGCAGGCGAAACGCGTGATGGCGCTGCGGGAGTTTGCACGACTTTCGCGGCTCAAGTTCGACAGCGGCCTGGTGAGCTACCTCGATGTTCTCGTCGCCGAAAACGAATTGTTCGCGGCCGAGCTCGCATCGGTGGGCACGCTGGCGGATCGCTATACCCAGCTCGTCAGCGTGTATCAGGCCATGGGGGGCGGCTGGGTGGACATCGCGGATTCGCTCACGACCCGCCCCCAGGGCATGGGCGCGGCGCGGCCGATGAGTGCCAGCTCTGGCGAGCGATAGGAATTTCAATCCACCGCTGTTCTCGCCGGGCCAATGAAATGCGTCCATCGAATTATTCGATTTTCACCCGCGCGCTAGGCCTTGCACTGATCGGCCTGGCCGCATCGCTGTCAGGGTGCGGCACGCTCACGCGCAACGCGGTGCCGCCCGCACTCACGGCGACGGCGACGATCCCGGACATGCCGACGGTGCGCGCGTGGGCAGGCCGGCCTAATGCGGCGATGGAACGCGACTTCGAGCGTTCCTTCGAGCAGGAATCGCCTGTGGACTTCCCGCGCGGCGCCGACGGCATCGTCCGCTACCCCCACCTCGCCATCTCCGGCGGTGGCGCAAACGGCGCTTTTGGTGCGGGGTTCCTGAACGGCTGGTCTGCAACCGGAACCCGTCCGGAGTTCAAGATCGTGACCGGCGTGTCGACCGGGGCCCTGATGGCGCCGTTCGCGTTCCTCGGCGCGTCGTACGACGACGCGCTGCGCGAGTTCTACACGACCACGACGACGCGCGACATCTTCAGGCTCGGATCGATTCTGGGGGCGCTGCTCGCCGGCGAGTCGCTCGCGGACACCGGCCCGCTCGCGGCGCTGATCGCCCGCCACGTCGACGAGCCGTTTCTCCGCGAGATCGCCGGCGCGCACGCCCGGGGCCGGCGGTTGTATATCGCCACCACCGATCTCGATTCCCAGAGGTTCGTGGTCTGGAACATGGGATTGATAGCGGGAAGCGACCGCCCGGAGTCGCTGGAACTTTTCCGCAAGGTCATGCTCGCCTCGGCGTCCATACCGATCGCCTTTCCGCCGGTGTTTTTCGAGGTCGAGGTCGAGGCCGGCGGACGACGCTATGACGAGATGCACGTCGACGGCGCGGTCGGGGCGACTGTCTTCCTGCACGGCGGCGTGTTCAGACCTTCCCTCATCCGCGAGCGCGCCGGCCGCGGCGTGGGGCGGGAGGACATCTTCGTAATTCACAACGGGCAGTTGCGCGAACCGCCGACACCTACGCCGCGGACGTTGCGCGGTATCGCCATGCGGGTCATCGAAGCCTCCGGCCGGGCCGGGCTGGTCGGGGATCTCATCCGCATCTATGCGGTGTCGCAGCGTGAGCAGGCGAGTTTTCACTGGGTGACGATCGCCGAAAGCGTCGAACTCGCCGGCCCCGAGACCTTCGACCCGGTGAAGATGGCCGAACTGTACGAGGTCGGCCGCAAGGCCGCGCTCGCCGGACCGGTGTGGTCGATCAGACCGCCGGGGTTGCAGTATGAACGCTCGCCCTGACCGGCGGGCCAGGAGACAG
The DNA here is from genome assembly GCA_964521405.1 of uncultured Streptomycetaceae bacterium. Classification (GTDB taxonomy): domain Bacteria; phylum Pseudomonadota; class Gammaproteobacteria; order Burkholderiales; family SG8-41; genus SG8-41. Next base: position 14,697 of record CAZFRR010000315.1, read on the forward strand.
AAAATGGTGCAGCCATGCTGAAGTAGGCACTGAACGCGAGCCGCTATCTCGTGCTCGCCGCCGTCGTCGGCTCGCTCCTCGGTGCTGCAGCGCTGTTCGTCTATGGCCTGGTCGACGTCGTCGTGGTCATCGCGAAGACGATCGCGAGCAGCGAGGTCTCGACCGTGGGCGCAAAGCGGCTGATGCTCTACTTTATCGAGGTCTTCGATCTCTTCCTGCTCGGCACTGTGATGCTGATCATGGGGCTCTCGCTCTACGAACTGTTCATGGATTCCGATCTCAAGTTGCCGGCGCGGCTGGGGATCCGCACCTTCGAGGACCTCAAGACCAACCTGGTCACCGTGGTGATCGCGGTCATGGCGGTGACGTTTCTCGGACAGATCGTCTCCTGGAACGGCGAGACTGACTTGCTCGGCCTTGGCTTAGCGGTGGCGCTTGTGATCGCTGCGCTGAACTTCTACCTTTGGATCGCGAAGCAGGCGAAGAAGTAGCGATCCGGAGGTCATGCCGTTCAGCCGCCCGGCCAGTCGGGCGCAGCGACCTAGGGTAGGTGTGCCGTCATCGCATCAACGCCGCGCCGATTGCGAGCGTGATGCCCAGCATCGCCAGCCCCGCCACCGGCCAGCGCCGCACGAAACGGTCGCCCTGCTCGAAGGCCAGGCCCAACAGCGCCACGCCACCGCGCGGGCCGGCGCCGGCACCGAACAGCGGGCGCCGCGACAGCCCGGCGGCCAGCAGCGCGCCCAGCACGAACATCGTCAGCGTGTTGCCCAGTTCCCTGGGCGACAGCGGGTTCGATATCAGATCGGCTGGCAGCGGACCCCACACCGCCGCCAGCGACAGCGCCAGCGAGGCCAGCGCCAGGCCGAGCGCGGCGCACTGCGACAGCATCGACACCGGCTTCAGCCCGCTCAAGGGCGCGGCCGGCCGGCGCAACACACGCACCGCGATCAGCACGACGTAAGCGGCAGTGAAAGCCGCGCCGCCCTGCAGCACGAGCGTCCACCACCACTGGCCCGATTCGTCGGCCGAGGCCAGCAGCAGCTTCTTCGCCAGATAGGCGCCGCTGGGCAGCACGCCCATCAGCGCCACGCCACCGACCAGGAAGGCCAGCACG
>CAZFRR010000316.1:0-50598 GCA_964521405.1 uncultured Streptomycetaceae bacterium
TCCCTGATCATCTTGCCCAGCTGGGCCATGTCGTATTTCATCTTGGCAGTGAGTTGCTCGGGCGAGCTGCCGACGGGCTCCACGCCGCCCTTGAAAAACCGCTCCTTGACGTCCGCGCGGCTGAGCACGCGCACGAACTCCCGGTTCAATCGTTGGATGACCGCCTCGGGCGTTCTCGCCGGCGCAAACACGCCGTAGGCCGCCGAATATTCATACCCGGGCAGCCCCGTTGCCGCCACCGTAGGCAAGCCGGGAAACAGCGGGGTCGGCTGCCCGCTCGCAACCGCCAGGGCCCTCAATCTGCGCGCCTCGATATGAGGAATCGCTCCGCCCGGAGAAATAAACGCGAGTTGCACTTCACCGGAGACCAGGGCAATCAACGCCGGTCCGCTGCCCCGGTAATTGATGCGCACGATATTGACCGCTGCCATGGACTTGAACAATTCCGCCGCGAGGCGGGGTGAAGAGGCCGCTCCCGACGCGCCGTAGTTGAGTTCCCCCGGCTTGGATTTTGCCAGCGCGATGAGGTCCTTGACGGAGTTCACCGGCAATGAAGGATGCACCACCAGGACGTTGGGCGCGATGGTTGCGATCGTGATCGGTGAAAAATCCCGCAACGCATCGTAAGTCACGTTGTCCTGCAAGAATGACGAGAGCCAGATGCTGCTGCCGTGGAGCAGCAGGGTATAGCCGTCGGCCGGCGCTCTCGCCACGGTTTCCGACGGGATGGTCCCGGGACCCCGGTTCTCGATGACCACCTGCTGGCCGAGGCCGCTGGAAACACCGGGCGCAACGAGACGCGCCGCGAAATCGTTGCCACCCCCGGCTTCAGCGGTGACGATGCGAACCGGCTTGATCGGAAAATTCTGACCGCATGCCACATCCGCCGCCAGGATCATGCCGCCCGACAACATCATCAACACAAAACGGTGCTGGGTCATCATTCCTCCAGAATAATCGGGGAAAGACCACTATTTCCAGGAAATTAGCTTCAACTTGAGGCCCGGCGGTCCCGAGCCGGAGTGTGGCGAAACCGAGGACGCCAGGCAACCAGCCAACATGTTATGGTTACTTCCACGCGCCACTTGGCAATAAGCGCGCACGCAAAGCGTTCAGCGCGAATCCATACCCGCTGCAAAGGAGGTTTTTGTGTTCAAGCATATCCTCATGCCAACCGATGGATCCGAGCACTCCGAACGAGCCGTCCAGCGCGGCATCGAACTGGCAAAACTTTGCGGAGCGAAGGTTACTGGTATTCACGTCATGCAGGATTATCGGATGCTGATGGCCGACGACAGCATGGTGCCTTCGGGCATCAATGAGCAGATGGACGAGCAAGCCCGGGAGCAGGCCACGCGCTTCCTGGCCTTTGTTCAAAGAACTGCGGACGCGGCCGGGGTGCCATGCGAAACCTTGATTGCGAAGGGTCAGCATCCCTACGACGCGATCGTTGATGCCGCCAATGAGCGCGGTTGCGACCTCATCGTGATGACTTCCCGCCATCGCAAGGGACTGGTATCGGTGATCATGGGTAGCGAGGCAAGCCGGGTGTTGCACCGGGCATCGATCCCGGTGCTGACGTTCCGCGGACTGATGAGCGCCGATCACCCCGACAAGGCGTCCCCGAAGTCGTAAGCAGTGGTATCACGCGCTTCCGCGAACGGCGGTCCGGGCCCGGCCCATCATCCACGCGGGGATGAGGCCCAGCACGAAGATGATCGCGACGATGAGGAAGCTGTCACGAAAGCCCATCGTATAAGCTTGGGCATGGATGACGCGCCCGAGGTAATGCAAGGCGCCATCTGCCTGCAATTCCGGCGGCGAGCCGGCCTGTGCCAGCAGGCTCTGCACCTGCCTCAGCAGCTCGGCGGTCGCGCTGTTGCCCGCCGTCTGCAAGGCGGTCAACGCGTCGGCGTGAAATGACGTGCGGCGGTCGAGGATGACCGAGAGCAGGTTCACCCCGAATGCGCCGCCCAACTGGCGCGAGAAGTTGATCATGCCCGCGCCCTGGCCGAGCAGTTCCGGCCGCAGCGACCTCAGCGCCGTGACGTTGAGCGCGGGCTTGATCAGGCACAGACCGATGCGCGAGACGACGACGCACCAGGCAATGGTCCAGAATGACAGGTTGGCATCGACGCCGGCGAGCCACCACGAGGACACGGCGAAGCACAGCAGCCCGGCGATGATCAGGTTGCGGGCGGGAAACCGGTCGCTCAGGTAGCCGGAGGCGGGCATCAGAATGCCCATGATCAGCCCCGCGGGCATCAACATGAGACCAGCCGCGTACGGCGTCAGGTGCTGCACGGTCTGCACGAACAGCGGCACCAGGTAAGTGGAACCGAACAGCCCGACGCCGAAGAGCGCGGCCACGGCCGCCGCCCCGGTGAATTGCGGGTTGGCCAGCACCCTCAGGTTGACCAGCGGCCGCGGCACGCGAAGCTCCCAGGCGACGAAGCCGGCCGCGCCGAGAATGGCGGTTCCAAACAGGGCGAGGATGAAGTCGGAATGCCAGCCTTCGCGCTGGCCATTTGAGAGGCCGGTGAGCAGGCAGGCGAGCGCCGTCACCAGCAGCAGGAAGCCGGGCCAGTCGAAGCGCACCCGCGCGCCGGTTTCCTCGCGCTCCGGCAGGAACAGGCTGCCCATCAGGACCGCCACCGCGCTCACCGGGACTGCGACGTAGAAGATCGAGCGCCAGTTGAAATGCTCGATCATCACGCCGCCCAGCGCCGGGCCCAGCGCCGGGCCGAGGATCACGCTCATGCCGAAGAACCCCATCGCGGTTCCCCGCTGCTCGGGGGGGAACACCCGGAACAGCGTGTACATGGAGAGCGGCTGCAGCAGCCCCGCCACGGCGCCCTGCACGATGCGGCAGAAGATGAGCACCGACTCGTTGGGGCTCGCGCCGGCGACTACCAGCGAAGCGGCGAAAATGGACAACGCCCCGATGAAGGTCTTGCGCTGCCCGAAGCTCGACATCATCCAGGCGTTTAGCAGCATGCCGACGGTCATCGCCGCCAGCGTGCCGGTGGACAGCCACTGTGCGCGATCCTGCCCGATGCCGAAGGCGCCCATGATGTCCGGGATCGCGACGTTGACCGACGTCGTGGTCAGCATGGCCGCGATCGCCCCCAGCATCACGGTGGCAGTGGCAAGCCAGCGGTAGGACGGGCCGTAGCGCCCGAACAGCGTCTCAGTCGTCTCGGATGGCAATCGACACCTCCACCATCATCCCGGGGCGCAGCGCCGGGTCCTTGTCGGCGAGGCGGATGCGCACCGGCAGGCGCTGCGTGATTTTGGTGAAGTTGCCGCTTGGATTGGGATCGGGCAGGAGCGCAAACTTGCTGGTCGCCGCCTGCCCGATCCGGAACACCTCGCCCGCGAAAACCTTCCCGGGATAGGCGTCGACGAGGACCTCCGCCTTCATACCCGGCTTCAACATCCGCACCTCGATCTCGCGCACGTTCGCCTCGACCCAGATCTGGTCCGGGTCGTGGAACATGAGGATCCGCTGCCCCGGCGACACGTGCTCGCCCTTGCGCGCGAAGGTCATCACGACCAGGCCGTCGGTTGGGCTCGTGATGGTGCGGTCGCCGATGTCGACATCGCGCCGGCGGATTTCCGCGCGGATTTCGTCCGCCTGGTGCTGGAGCACGAGCAGCTGCCGCGCCATCACCTGGAGCTGGCGGCGGCTGCCGCCGGCGGCGGAGAGCGTGCCGCGCGCGGCCTCCACCTCGGATTGCGCCTTGCGGTGGTTCTCGCGGGCCTGCTCGTATGTGGTGCGCGCCCGCTCCATCGCCTGCGGCGAGAGCCACTTCGCCTCGGCCAGATCCTTCGCCCGCTGATAGTCGTCGAGCGCCTGCTTGACCTGCAAGGCGAGTGACGCGACCTCCGCCTGCGCCGCGCTGAGGCGGTTGGTCTCGCTTTCGTACTTGCCGAGCGTCTCCTGGTCGACCTGGCCGGTCTGCGCCAGCGTTGCCGCGGCCTGGTTTTCGATCGCCTTCAACCGGGCGACGAGCACTTCGCGCTGCAACACCATGTCGCGGTCGTCGATCCGGGCGAGCAGCTGTCCTTTCTTCACCCGGTCGCCCTCGATCACGGGAAGCTCGGTGATCCATCCCGAGACGCGGCTCGAGATCGTGATCACCTCGCCGTCGATGCGCGCGTCGTCGAGGTAGACGTGCGTCCACCGGAAGTAGATCCAGTGAGCGCCCCACGCGATGAGCAGCAGGGCAGTGGCGGCCACCAGCCAGAGCTTCCCGCGTCCGGAAGACATCGCGCGGACGAGGCGGGAGAAAATAGTTTCTTGCGTGGCCATGGAGCGGTGTAATTCCGTGGAAGACCGGGCGGGAGGCCCCGTTCGTTCATTTACCGCCAGCGATCAGTTTAGGGCAGCCGCAATGCAGCAATCGAGCAAAATTCCAATATATGGCACCAGATTGACCGGGGTGGGAGGTGGAAGGCAGAAAGCGGGCGGCGCCAGCTTCATGCCACGGTGAAACGCGGCTGCGCTTCCAGATTCTCCAATCGCTCGAACAGCCGCACGGCGGCGTCCTCGTCCCCGCCAAAGGAAAAGATGAACTTGCGGCGCAGTTCCGCGCGACTGAGAGGGCTTTCCGGCCGGCCCTTGAAGGTATCGGAGTCGCGCATGAATTCCCGCCCGTCCTTGAGCCGCACGACGACGCGCGCATTGAAAGTATTGCCGACCTCCGGGCGCTCGCGCAATTCCACCGTATTGCGGCAAGCCGCGCGTATGGCGGGGTCCTCGAGCGCGCCGGCGTCGATGGACCGGGGATCCTCGGGGTCGCGAAACAGGGCGAGGGCGACGCAGAACGGCACGCTGTACTGCGCATGCATGATTTCGCCCGGTTCGATGATGTTGTGATGGCTGATGAGCTTTTTGCTCCCCTCCACCACGACCCTGGCGACATCGTTCCCGCTGAATGAATGCTCCGCCATCAATTCGCGCAGCGACTGCACCGGGATCTGCGCCGAGCCGTGCACGGCGTAACGCTTCATGGAGATGCACAGCGTTTTCCAGTCCTCCTGCAGGCCCGCGGTGAGCAACGCCGGATCGCCCTCGCGGCAATAGGCTTCCAGGTAGCCGAATTTTCCCTCGAGCACGGTTTCGGGTCCGGTGTAACCTGCGCTCGCCAGCCGCGCCGCGAGCACGCCGGATTCGGCTGCGCGCCCCAGGTGCAGGCGTTTCACCATACCTCCCTGTTTGGACTGGGTGAGCGCGAGTATTCCTGACGACATCGAGCCGGCGATGCCCAGCGCGTGCGTCATTTGCGCGGCATCCAGGCCCAGCACCCGGCCTGCCGCCACGGCGGCGCCGTAGGGGCCGGCCAGTCCCGGCGCGTGAAATCCCAGCGGCTCGGGAGAAACCCGGCCGTGATGCGCAGCCGAGCCGATGCGATAGTTCACTTCGCAGCCCGCCACGAACGCGGTGATGGCGGTCTTGCCGTTCGCTCCGGTTTCCTCGCAGGCGGCCAGCACCGGCGGTAGCAACGGCGAGCCGCTGTGAGCGCCGGCCTGGGGATAGTAGGAGTTGTCCTGCTCGAACGCGTTCGCGAAAGTGCCGTTGGCGAGCGCGGCATAGGGGGCGTGCACCCGCTCGCCTTTCAGGCCAATAAGCGAGCAGGGGCCGCCGCTGCCGTAACGGCGCGCGTAATCCGCAACCATGCGGCTCCACGGAAACTGCGACCCGAACGCGGAAACTCCAACCATGTCGGTGATGCAGTCCTTGGCGCGCTTGATGGCGGCCGGTGGAATATCTTCGAACGCGAGCTCGGCGGCGAACTTTCCCAGGATTTGCGAGGACGTGGGCATAAGGAGGGGCCGTAATGGAATCGAGTCCAATTATGTAATAAAGAACGGCACAAAGGTGCACGACGGTTCGCGATACGGACTTTGCCCCTGAAGAAAATCCCGCATCAACCGATCTGACTTATGATTTGCCCCGGAAGGGAGGAAATTACCAGCCGCTGAAAGCCCTCCGGCACCGCGTCGCGAAGACCAGCATGGTGGCGGTCGCCGGGGTGTGATTGCCGGTAATACCGGAGGGCATGGCTTCCAGGCAACGGGCGCATGGAATTCCCTATTCTCTCCGGACCACCTTACACCGTGGATGAAAGCCGCATAAACTGGCGGCTTCCAGAACGAAAACCATCACGGGAGAAATAATATGAAAATCGCATCGGTCATCAGGAAGCATGGCCTGGTGCCCGGCTGAGAGGTTCGCGCCAGACAGTTTTGACATGACTGACGACCTCAAGGCCACCGCGAACCGGGAGGCGCGCGACGAGAGGAAGCAGGCGCACCTGCACAGGATGCATCGCCGCTACGCAGAGCAATTCCTTGCGGTCGGGATCCAGGATGCGCCGCCGGTCGCGCGGGAAGTGCACGTCACGATCGACCAGGTGCTGGAACAGGATCGGAAGAAGAGCGCAACCAGCGGCGACATCCAGTGCCGCAAGGGATGCGACCGTTGCTGCCGTTTGCCGGTCGAGATCTGGCCGCAAGAGGCCGCGCTGCTCGTCGAGGCCGCGCGCGAGGCTGGCATCGAATTGGACCAGGCGCGTCTCGAACGCCAGAGCCAGTACACCATGGACAACTGGCGCCAGCAGCCGGCGGCCGACAGGACCTGCGTGTTCCTCGGCGCCGATGGCGCGTGCCGGGTTTACGAGTCCCGGCCAAACGCCTGCCGCAAGCTGCTAGTGTTATCGGACCCGGCGCTGTGCGACACGGAGAAGCACTCCGCGGACAGCGTCGATCGCTGGTTCAGTTGGGAAGCCGAGATACTGGAGTCAGCCGCCCTGGAAATCTTCGGCGCCGCCTTGATGCCGAGATTGTTGCTGGCCGAATTAAAGTAGAAAGTCAGATCGCTCGTCGCGCCGATGCGTGGCGGTGGTAGCATGAGCTCCGGAAAGCCGCCCGTCCTCCATTCTCTTTTTTTCTGCGCATGACGATTTACCTGGTGGTGTTGATCTCGGTTCTGAGCCAGATGGGGTTCAGCGGCAGCCGAGTCGCGGTGTCGCTTCATGCCCTGGAGTTGACGGCCAATCACTTCGCGATCGGCGTGGTCATCGCGCTCTATTCGCTCTGCCCCATGCTGCTGTCGATCGTCATCGGCAAGTTTGCGGACCGGGCGCCGCCGCGATTGCCGGTGATCCTGGGCTCCGCCGCCATGACCGCCGCGCTGCTCCTGCCGCCCTTTTTCCACGGGCTGGGCGTGCTGTGCGTGACGGCCTTCGTGCTGGGACTGGCGCACCAGGTGTTCAGCATCCCGCTGGAGGCCATCGTCGGCGGCATCGACGGCGCAAAAAACCGCGCCCGCAACTATGCCTTCATCACCATGGGCTGGTCCGGCGCCAATTTTCTCGGCCCGCTCATCACCGGCTTCACGATCGACTACGTCGGCCAGCTGCAGGTGTACCTGGTGCTGGCGGCGCTGACCGCGGCGCCGATTCCGCTCCTCCTGCTGAAGTCGCACCTTCTCCCCAAGTCGGCGGCGAGACATGCCGATGCCGCCGCCGGCGGCAGCGTCCTCGACCTGTGGCGCATGCCTTCCGTGCGCATGACCATCATCGCCGCGGGCGTCGTCGGTTCGGCGCAGGACCTGTTCCAGTTCTATCTCCCCATCTACGGCCGCTCGATCGGGCTGTCGGCGTCAGCCATCGGCACGATACTCGGCGTGGTGTTCCTGGCCGCGTTCGTGATCCGGGGCATGCTGCCGCTGCTGGTGAGAAAGTTGAGGGAGCCCACGATACTGATCTGCGCCATGTACATCGCGGCCGTTGCCTACGCGCTGATGCCGTTCTTCGCCAATCCCTGGGCGCTGGGGGCGATCGCGTTTCTCCTCGGGCTTGGCGTCGGCTGCGCCCAGCCGATGACGATGTCGCTGCTCTACGTGTTGACGCCGGCGGGGCGCATCGCGGAGGCCTTCGGGCTGCAAAAGACGGTGCGCAACGCCACGCACCTGGTGGTGCCGATCGTCTTCGGCAGCGTGGGCGCGGCGTTCGGCGTCACCACGGTGTTCATTTCGAATACCGTGATCCTGGCCGCGAGCGGTTTCCTGCTGCGCAAAGCCGGCATACCGGAAAGCGATCTGCATCGCAAGTAGCGGCGCAGTTATACTTCTCGGGACACTGGCTGGCCCGCAATGAAATCCGGAGCAGGCAACATGAAAACAACCGTGCTGACCCTGGCCACAGCGTCATCGTTGTTGATTGCGGCCGTCGCGCATGGCCAGCCGGCTGCCGGCGCCGGCAAAGCGGCGTCTACCGCAAGCGCGGCGCGGGACTATCCGAATCGCCCCGTGCGCGCCGTTGTCCCCTCCGTGCCCGGCGGCGGCAGCGATATCAGCGCCCGCATCTTTGCGGCGGGCTTAAGCGAGGCCCTGAACAACACGCCCGTTGTAATTGATAACCGCGGCGGGGCCGGGGGCACCCTGGGCACGCACATCGTGGCGAAGGCACCACCCGACGGCTACACGGTGCTGATGGGCAACATTTCGACGCACGGGATCAACCCGGCGCTGTTCAAGAATCTGCCGTACCACCCGATCAAGGATTTCGCGCCGGTGTCGCTCTTTGGAACGACCCCCAACGTGCTGGTGGTTCATCCCTCGGTCCCGGCCAGCACGCTGAAGGAACTCATTGCCTATGTGAAAGCGAACCCCGGCAAATTGAGCTACGGGTCTTCGGGCGTCGGCGGCTCGCCTCATCTCGCCATGGAATTGTTGAAGACCATGACCGGTATGGAAATGCTGCACGTGCCGTACAAGGGCTCCGGCGCCGTGCTGACGGATCTCCTGGCCGGGCGGGTGCACGTCACGTCGGCGAGCCTGACTTCGCAGTTGCTGTACATCAAGTCCGGCAAGCTGCGCGCGCTGGCGGTGACATCGAGCAAGCGCAATCCGCAACTGCCGGACGTGCCCACCGTCATCGAGGCCGGCGTGCCGGGTTACGAGGTGACGATCTGGTATGCGATGTTCGTGCCCGCCGCGACGCCGAAACCGATCATCGCCAGGTTGAACTCGGTGATAGTCAAAGTGCTCGAGACCCCGGAGATGAAGGCGCGCCTGGGGCAAACCGGCATCGATGCGATCACCTCGACGCCGGAGGAACTTGCTGCGTGGGTGAGGGTGGAAGTCGAAAAATGGACCCGGGTCGTGAAGCTGGCAAACGTGGTTCCGGAATCGTAAATCACCGAGTGGATGGAGGAAACCTGGCATGGCACGTCTCGAACCGTTGGCGGCGGATGCAAAGCCGGAGGTGCGCGCGAACCTGGAACATTTCCAGAAGATACTGGGCTACATGCCGAGCACCGTCCTGGTCATGTGCCGGATACCGAGGCTCGTCAAGGGGCTGAACCAGCTCGCGGCCGCGGTATGGGATCCGGCGAGCGAAGTCGACGCCGGTCTCAAACGGCTGGTCGCCTATATGTGCGGCAAGACGCACGGCAGCCAATACTCGATGCTGCACGCCGCCGAATCCGCGCACGTCGCCGGCATTGATGTGGCCAAGATCAACGCGGTGGAGGAATACCGCACGAGCCCGCTGTTTACCGAAAAGGAGCGCGTGACGCTGGACTACGCTGTCGCCGCGGCTTCGCAGCCGAACGCGGTCACCGACGAGCTCTTCGACAAGATGAAAAAATTCTGGACGGAGACGCAGATCGTCGAGATCACCGCCGTGGTGTCGATCAACGGTTTCCTCAACCGCTGGAACGATACCGTCGCGCCGCCGTTCGAGCCGGTGCCGATGGAGTTCGCCAGAAAGAACTTGAAGCGCAAGTTCTCCGATAGCAGTCGGTGAGAAACCGGCCGGCCGGCGCTCGCGGGGATTCGTCCCTCAATCCGGCCGCACGCCGGTCGCTTTCACTACCTTCTGCCACTTGGCGAGCTCGTCACGGAGCAGCTGCGTGAATTCCTGAGGCGTCGAAGGCGCCGCGACGTAGCCGCTTGCGAGGAACCGCTCCTTCACCTCGGGGAGCTGGAGGATGCGCACGATTTCGCGGTTCAACTTGTCGACAACGGGTTGAGGCGTTCCGCCCGTGGTAAGCATGCCGTACCACTGCGTCGCGTCGACCCCGGGATAACCCGCTTCGGCGAACGTCGGCACCTGCTCGAGCCCCGCCGTTCGCCGGGAATACGCCACCGCGAGCGCTTTCAGCTTGCGCGAGTTGACGTGCGGAATCACCGAGCCCGGCCCGCCGAACAGCATCTGCACGTAACCGCTCAGAAGATCGGTCATCACCGATGCCGTGCCTTTGTAGGGCACGTGCACGATGTTCGTCCCGGTGACCGACTTGAAGAGTTCCCCCGTCATGTGACCCGCCGTGCCGGTGCCGGGCGAGGCGTAGAAAAGGGTTCCCGGCCGGGCTTTGACGAGGGCCACGAGCTCCTTCACCGTGCCCACCGGCACCGAGGGGTGTACCACCATCACCTGTGGCCCCGTCGCGGCGAGCGAAACCGCCGCGAAATCCCGCACCGGGTGATACGGAAGTTCAGTCTGGATGCTGGGCCAGATCGCATGGGTGCTGCTGGTGACGAGCAGCAGGAGATAACCGTCAGCGGGCGCTTTCGCGACGAGGGTCGAGCCCACCGCGCCGGTGCCGCCGGCGCGATTCTCGACCACGACGGGCTGGCCCCAGGCCTCGGTCATCTTCTGGGCCAGGGTGCGGGCGATCATGTCGGTGCCCCCGCCCGCCGCGAACGGGACCACGAGGCGTATCGGCTTCACAGGATATTCCTGCGCCCACGCCACCGAGCAGACGAGGGATGAGAGGAACAGGGCGTAGCGTGCGAGGGAGAGGGTTCTCATGGCGACTCCATTATTCTAAGGATGAAGGATGAACGTGGAAGGATGACCGTCGCGTCCTGCGCGACAACAACATGCCCCGACCCTTCATTGGCTTTCGGTCGGAACGAATTTCCGGCAGTACGACAGTGAAAGGCCGGGACTCTTAAACCTGCACGCGTAGCGGGGGGTCATCCTTCCACGTTCATCCTTCATCCTTCGGGATGCGCGGCGTCAGTCAGCGCGTATGCTCGCCGCTTTGATCACCTTCGTCCAACGCGCAATCTCCGCTTTCATCAAAGCCGTCACTTGTGCCGGCGAGCTGCTGGCAACCTCGACGCCGCCGCTTTGAAATCTTTCTTTCACGTCGGGCTTTTCGAGCACGCGCGCGACTTCCCGGTTCAGGCGTTCGATGAGCACAGCGGGTGTCCTGGCCGGCGCAAAAAAACTGTAGCTCACCGTCGATTCATAACCGGGCAGCTCCCCCGCGGCCGCGACCGTCGGCAGGCCGGGAAACAGCGCCGACGGCTGAGCGCTGGTGACCGCCAGCGCTCTCACCCGGCCCGACTTGACGTGCGTTGAAACCGCCTCGGGCGTGCAGAACATCACCTGCACATGGCCGCCAATCACGTCGTTCAGTGCCGGCGCCGTGCCTTTGTACGGCACGCGCACGATGTTAACGCCGGCCATGGACTTGAACAACTCGCCCGGCAGATGCGTTGCCGAGCCCGACGCGCCGGTGGCGTAATTCAGTTCCCCGGGCCTGGCCCTGGCCAGTGCGATCAGTTCCGGGACGGATTTCGCCGCCACGGAAGGGTGCACGACCAGGACCGTGGGCGAGCTCGCCGCCGTCGTGATCGGTGAAAAATCCCGCACCGGGTCGTAGGGCATCGGCTGCAGCAGCGGCAACACCCAGACGCTGCTGCTGTAAAAAAGTATCGTGTAGCCGTCGGGCGCCGCCCTGGCGACCGTTTCGATCGCGATCACACCCCCCGCGCGGTTCTCGATGACGACCGGCTGGCCCAGGGCCGGCGCCAGGTCCCGCACGATGATCCGCGCCATTAGATCGCTGCCGCCCCCGGCGCCCACCGTCACCAGGCGCAACGGCTTGTTGGGATAAGCCTGGCCGAGGGCCGGACCCGCGCCAGGAACGAGCAGACCCGCCCATACCATCGTTGCCACAAGACTCGATAACCGCATGTGCCCCTCCCGATAACCCTGACCGGACATATTATTCCGCTATCATTGCCGGCGGCGAATCGGCTGTGGATATTTTCGCCCCGTTTCACTCAGCGGAACCTGCGCCGCGGGCGCCGTTGCGGAATCTCCCGGGAGGAACCCTATGCTGCTGAAAGGCAAGACGGCGCTGATCGCCGGCGCCGGTCGCAATAATGGCAAAGCCATCGCCCTGACCTTTGCGCGCGAAGGGGCCGACCTCATCCTGGTTTCAAGAAAAATGGGCGACGAACTGAACCAGGTCGCCCGCGAGTGCAAAGCCGCGGGCGTCAAGACGCTTGCCGTGCTGGCGGATGTCGGCAATTCCCAGGAAGTGAACGGTGTCGTGCAGGCGGGCCTCGCCCGGTTCGGCAAAGTCGACGTGCTGGTCAGCGTGGCGGCGATACGACCCCACAAGAACTTCTGGGAATTCAGCGAAGAGGAGTGGCTGCAGGTGTTCGCCGTGAATCTCCACTCGACCTTCTACCTGGCGAGAGCGCTGGCCCCGTCGATGATGAAGCGCAAAACCGGAAGCATCATCGCCCTGGGCGGGCTGGCGTCGTTGACTTCCGAGGCGATCGGGTCGGCCGTGGTCGCCTCCAAGCACGGCCTCTACGGGCTCATCAAGTCGCTGGCACTGGAGCTGGGGCCCTACGGCATCCGCGCAAATCTGCTGGCGCCTTCGAATATAGAGAACCAGCGCCTCAATCCCGAGTGGTACGAGAAACGGACGGGTGACGCGGTCATGAACAAGAGAGGGGGCGACCCCGGCAGCAGCCCGCTGGGTCGGAACGGCACGCCGCAGGAAGTGGCCAATGCAGCGCTGTTCCTGGCCTCCGACCAGTCCTCTTACGTCACCGGCGACCGCATCCTCTGTGCCGGCGGAAAATTCATGTAGCGGAAGGGGGTCCCGAAGGATGAAGGATGAACGTGGAAGGATGACGCTCACCCTTCGTGTGATTGCTAACAGAGATCCGGCCTTTCGTTGCCTTGGGCCGGTATTCCGACCGGACGATAGTGAAAGGTTGGGATTCTTAATCCTGCACGCGAAGCGGGGGATCATCCTTCATCCCTCATCCTTCATCCTTGTGTCACCATCACCCGTATCTCCTCTCTATCACGTCGTTTGGCGCGCGAGCCGCGACTTGATCCAGCCTTTTTCGCCGCCGCATTCGACGATTTCGCGCAGAACGCCGGGCAGGGGCTCGAACTTGAGCAGCCTGCCGCTCGTGAGGTTGCGCACTTCGCCGGCGACGACATCGACTTCGATGCGCTCGCCGGTGTTGACGAAATCGATGATCCCCGGACATACCGTGACGAGCAGGCTGTCGCTGATGCTGCTGCGGAAGAACAGGCGGCCGAAGGATTCCGCGACGACGGCGCCGATGCCCAGCGCTTTCAGGGCCGCATGAGCGGGCCGCGAAGAGCCGCAGCCGAAGTTCCTGCCGCCGACGACGATGTCCCCGGGGCGCGCCCCGGAAGCGAATTTGGGATCCAGGGTCTCGAGACAGTGCGTCGCCTGCTGCGCGAGCGGCAGGTGGGCATAGGCCTCCAGCCGTATGAGATCGGTGTTGATGTCGTCCTGCGGGAATTTCCACGCCGTGCCGGTTACTTTCATCTGTATTCCTCGCTTATAGCTAGTTGCACTGTGCCACAAAACACCAGAGAAACTCCTTCCCCCTTGACGGGGGAAGGCTGGGATGGGGGTGAAAAAGTTGCGCATCATGAGGCGGTTCACCCCCACCCTAACCCTCCCCCGTCGAGGGGGAGGGAATCTATTTTGTGACACAGTGCAATTAGGTGCTCCTAGAGATAACCGACCGGGCTCGTGATGCGCCCTTCGATCGCGGAGGCGGCCACCGTCGCCGGAGAGCCGAGATAGATGCTCGCCTTCGCTCCCATCCGGCCTTCGAAATTGCGCGTGTTGCACGAGATCGCGATTTCTCCGGGCGCGAGGATGCCGCCTCCCGATCCGGGGCACGCACCGCAGCCCGCGCTGGTGACGATCGCGTTCGCTTCGTGCAGGGTTTCGATGTAGCCGAGCCGGCTGGCGGTTTTCAGCACTTCGCGCGAGCCGGCCGTGACGATGAAGCGGACATTGGGGTGGACCTTGCGGCCCTTCATGATCGCGGCCGCCACCGCGATGTCTTCGAGGCGCCCGCTCGCGCACGAGCCGAGGTAGGCCTGGTCGACGTGCTGGCCCTCGACCTCCTTCAACGGCTTGATGTTGCTGGGCGCATGCGGAATGGCGACCTGGGGCTCGAGGTTCGACACGTCGAACTCGTGCACCTCGTCGTACGGGTAGCCGGGGTCCGTCTCGTAGACCTTGAACGTCTTCGCGCCGCGGCCGCGGATCCAGGCGGCGGTGATCTCGTCGGGCTGGATGTAGGTCGCCATGGCGCCCATCTCGGTGCCCATGTTGCACAGGGTGTAGCGCATGTCCATGCTGAGGCTGCGGACATAGGATCCCGCGAACTCCGCCGCGGCGCCGAGCGCGCCGCGCTGCCCGACGCGCCCGTTGATGTAGAGCGAGACGTCGCGGCCGAACACGCCTTTCCTCAGCGTGCCCTCGATCCGGAAGAGCAACACCCTGGGCGCGTCGATCACGTAGCGGCCGAGGGCCAGCAGAGACAGCCTGCCTCCGGCCAGCGAGGCGGCGAAAGCGCCGACGGCGCCACTGGTCGGCGTGTGCGAGTCGCGCAGCGCGAGGACGGTGCCGGGGCCGACCACGCCTTGCTCGGCCATGGTGAGATGGGAAATGCCCGCGCCGCCGTCCTGCATCGGCACGCCGTGAGAGCGAAAGAAGTCGCGCCAGCGTTTCTGGCCGGCGGCAATGGCCGCGTTCGGCGCCGGGGATGCGTGGTCCATGAAGACGAACATCTTGTCCTTCAACGGCAGCGATTTCACGCCGAGCTCGGCGAGGTCGGCCTCGACCCGCCCGACTTCTTCGGCGTTGCCCGACATCTGGAAAGCAAAGACGTCGGGCTCGATCTCGAGGAAGTCTCCCGGCTTCACGCTCGCCGGTCGCGGATGGGCGTGGTCGAGCAGTATCTTGTGAAGCGCATGCATGCCGGGCATCGTTCCTGTCTCCCTGGACTTCAGTGTCTATTGATCCGCGCCACCATGCCTATTCTTGCGAACGTTTGCAAGCGGGGCAATTCTCCCGGCCCCTCGCCGGATGATGCACCGGGTCTGGTCCGTGAAGTCTAACCGCGCTCTTGGTGGCATGGGAGTTGGACTCATTGTGCATTTCGTTGCACACTGGATGTTCAAGAAACCACCGAGGGTCATGCAAAGCAGCACGCTTTGTGTCGATAACAACAAGGCTCGTCGAGCCATTCAGGGGAGACTCTGCCATGTCCGAGGCACGTCATCAATCAGGCTGCGGCCGCGCACACTACTTCGTGCGGACCGCCGCTCTCGCAGGTCTTTTGTTCACGCTGGGCACCGCGACGCAAGCCCAGGAACGCGCCTTCCAGTTCGCCCTCATTGGCGACATGCCTTACACGAAGGTGGCGGAGCTGGAATACCAGCGGGTCCTGGCTGCCGTGAACAAGGCGGAACTCGCTCTCGTCGTCCATGTTGGCGATTTCCAGAATGACCCGCGAGGTTACTATCCAAACCCGGCCAGCAGTTTGCTGCCATGCCTCGACGACAATTACAAGGCAATCTACGACTCATTCCAGAGCGTCAGGCATCCTGTCATCCTGACGCCCGGCGACAACGACTGGACCGATTGCCACTTGGTGAAAGAACCGAAGATTGACCCACTGGAGCGCCTCGCCAAAGTTCGCGCCATGTTCTTTCCGGAGGGACGCAGTCTCGGCCAGCGCACCATCCCGGTGGAAAGTCAGGCCAAGGATTCGCGATACGCCAAATTCCGCGAGAATCTGCGCTGGTCGATTAGCGGGGTGACCTTCGTAACACTCCATACTGTCGGCAGCAACGACAATTTTGGCCGCACGCCAGAGATGGACGCCGAGCAGGCTGAGCGTAAGGCGGCCAACATCGCCTGGATCAGGCAAGCCTTCGCAAGCGCCAAGGCCGACAATAGTCGCGGCCTCGTTCTCCTGACGCAGGCAAATCCGGGCTTTGAGAACCATTGGCCAGCGAATCCCAAAGGGCGCTATTTCCGCAATTTTCTCGGCGTGAAGCCGCTGAACCCACCGCAGGAAACCGGCTATGACGACTACGTCAAGGCGTTGGCCGAGGAACTGGAGGGCTACGACAGGCCGGTCGCATTCCTCCACGGCGACACGCATCTCCACCGCATCGATAAGCCCCTCTTCAGTGCGAAGACCAACCGGATGTTCGAGAACTTCACGCGGGTGGAGACCTTCGGCAATCCGGATACCCATTGGGTGCGGGTGACGGTCGATCCTTCTGACCCGCAAGTCTTCCGCTTCAATGCCGAAATCGTCCCGGAAAACGTCGCCAATCGCCGCGCCCGATGATCGCGCAGAGCCGCAAAATGGATGTCAATCGGGACGAGTTCGCTCGGACCCTGATCATACTTTCGATATTCTGCGACTTGATCAGGGCTGCACGCCGGCACGCAGGATGATTTCCCGCGCGCGGGCCATCTCGGATGCCAGGAAATCCTGGAACTGTTTCGGCGTGCCGGCCGCGGGCTCGGCGCCGTCGGTGAGCAGGCGGTTCCTGATTTCCGGTGATTCGATGGTCTTCTGCAGGTCCGCGACCAGGCGATTGACGATGGGGGCGGGGGTGTTCGCCGGCGCGAGCAGGCCGTACCAGGTCGTGGTCCGGTAATCCTTGACGCCTGCCTGGGCAAGCGTCGGCAGTTCCGGTGCGGCGGCCGAGCGTTTTGCGCCGGTCACTCCCAGCGCGCGCAGCCTCCCGTTTTTCACGTGGCCGAGCGACGAGAGCACGCTGCCGAAAGTCATGTGGACCTGCCCGGCGATGACGTCGATCAGCGCGGGGCCGGCGCCCTTGTAGGGAACATGGACGAGATCGATGCCGGCCAGGTACTTGAACAACTCGCCGGCGAGCTGCCCCGAACTGCCGTTGCCGCCGGAAGCGAAGTTGAGTGTGCCCGGCCTGGCCTTGGCCATCGCCACCAGCTCTTTCACCGATCGCACCGGCATCGAGGGATGCACCACCAGCAGGAAGGGCGCTTCGGCGAGCAGCGAGACCGGCGCCAGGTCCCTGACCGGGTCGAACGGCAAATCCTTGTAGAGGCCGGGATTGATCGCGTAGCTGCTCGAGACCACCAGCAGGTTGTAGCCGTCCGGCGCGCTCTTCGCGACGAAGGCCGCGCCGATGGAGCCGGCAGCGCCGGTGCGGTTCTCCACCACCACCGTCTGGCCGAGGGATTCGCCGAACTTCGGGGCGATGAGGCGGGAGACGACATCGGTGGCGCCGCCGGGCGCCTGCCCGACGATGAGGCGAACCGGCTTTACCGGATAGGCTGAAGATCCGCCCTGGGCAACCGCGGCCAGCGGCAGCAGGAGCGCGGCCGCGGCGAGCGCAGCAATTCGCAAGGCTTGCATCAGGGTCTGGATAGCTTGGATTGCTACGGTGGCTGGGGCAGCTTGCCAGGTGGACAGGTGGAATTCACGTGTATACACTAGAATACAAGTGGAATAGCAACCAGTCAACCGCGTATCCAGCAAGCTGACTTCCCGAACATGGCCCGCAACGCCGCCGCGAATTTGAAGCAACACGCCCCGCGCCACGGCGCGCGCAGCGAGCATGTCTATCGCCGGCTGCGCGATGCCATTCAGGGGGGGGAATTCAAATCCGGCCATCGCGTCATGGAAATCGAAGTGGCGAAGTGGCTGAACGTCAGCCGCACGCCGGTGCGCGATGCGGTCCGGCGCCTGGAATCCGAGGGCATGCTGGAGCACGAACCGCGCAACGGGCTGGTGGTCGCGCGTCTCGACCGCCAGGCGGTGATGGAGCTCTACGTCATGCGCGAAACCCTGGAGGGCACGGCGGCGCGCCTGTGCGCGCGGCACGCCTCGGACATGGAATTGCTGGATTTTCTCGAGCTGGTCGAGCGCGAGCGCCAGCTCGCGGGCGATTTCGAGGGGCTCGCGCGGCATAACCGCCGTTTCCACGATGCGATCCACCGCGGCGCCCACAATCGCTATCTCGAAAAAAGCATGGCCACCGTCAATAACTCGATGGGGCTCCTGGGGACACCGCTCATGCTGCTGCCGCATCGCGCCCAGACGGCGGCGGCCGAGCATGCGCAGCTCGTCGAAGCCATCCAGCGCCGTGATCCCGCGGCCGCCGAGGAGGCTGCACGCGCGCACGTGCGCGCGGCGCAGCGCGAGCGCCTCAAGCGGCTGTTTCCCGAAACCGAAAGCTAGACACTACCCACGCGCGGGCCGGGACCGTAGTGCCGGCCGCTCACCTCCTGTCGAGGAACTCATGGCACAGACAATGGCGGAAAAGTTGCTCACGCGGCACAACCTGGCCGGCCAGCCGGTGCGGGTCGGGGACTTTCTCGAGGCGAGGATCGACGGCGCAATGTGCCATTACCACGCCGGCGAGCCGATGCACGACATGGCGATCGCGGCCGGCTTCAAGGACGGGCTGCCGCGGGTATGGGATCGCGACAAGATCTACGTGCTGCTGGACCACCATCAGCCGGCGCTCTCCCAGAAGCTTGCGGACGAGAACGCGGTGATCCGCCGGGAAGTCGAGCGGCTGGGCATCCAGTGCTTTCACGATGCCGAGCCCGGCATCGCCCACCAGATGATGCTCGATTACGGCCTGGTGCGCCCGGGCGAGCTCGTGGTCGGCAACGATTCGCACACGCTGGGTTACGGATCGGTCAACGCGGGCGCGACCGGCATCACGCGCGCGGACATGTTCTACGTGCTGCTCTACGGCGAGCTGTGGTTCCAGGTGCCGCACTCGGTGAAGGTCGTGCTCGACGGCCGGCAGCCCAATTACCCCATCGCCAAGGACATCATCCTGACGCTCGCCGGTAAATACGGCGATGACTTCGCGCAGAGCATGTCCATCGAGTACTCGGGCTCGCTGGTTCCCCAGTTGAGCATCGACAGCCGCATGTGCCTGTCCACCCATGGCGTTGAAGTGGGCGCCAAGTTCGCGATGTTCGCGACGGACGACGCCACCGACCGCTTCGTGAAGGCGCGCACCGACAAGCCGTACGAGCCGCTCGCGGCCGACCCCGGCGCCGACTACGAGAAGGAAATCCGGTTGAACGTCGACGCGATGCCGTTCGTGGTCGCAAGACCGCACCAGTTCGGCAATGTCGTGCCGGTGGACGAAGCGAAGGGCAGGCGCATCAACCAGGCTCAGATCGGCTCCTGCGCCAACGGCCGCTTTGAAGACATCGAGATCGCGGCGCGCATGCTGGAAGGGCGCAAGGTGGCGAAGGGCGTGCGCTTCATCATCTCGCCGGCGTCCCAGCAGGTTTACCTGCAGTGCCTCAAGGCGGGGCTCATCGAGAAGCTGATCGAGGGCGGGGCCCAGGTCATCACGCCGGGCTGCGGCATCTGCCAGCCGCGCGTCGGCTTTCTCTCCGACGGCGAAGTCTGCATCACCGCAACCACCCGCAACTTCAAGGGCCGCAAGGGCAGCACCCAGGCCGAAATTTATCTCGGGGGGCCGCTGACGGTCACGGCGGCGGCGGTTGCCGGCGAGATCGTGAACCCGAAGGAGGTGTTCCGTGGGATTTGATATCCGGAGCATGAAGATCCGCGGCCGCGTCTGGAAATTCGGCGACTCGATCGAGACCGACGCGATCAACCCCTATTACCGCTATCCCACCATGGAAGAGCTGAAGAGCCACACCCTGGAGGTGTACCGGCCGGAGTTTGCGCGCGAGGTGAAACCGGGCGACATCATGGTGACCGGCCGCAACTTCGGCTGCGGCTCGAGCCGGCCGGGCCTGGTGCTGCGCGAAGTCGGCATTGCCGCCATCATCGCGGAGTCCGTGGCGCGCCTGTTCCTGCGCAACAGCATTTCCCGCGCGATCCCCATTTTCGTGGCCCCCGGCGTGACCGGGCTGGTGCAGGACGGCGAGACGCTGGAAGTGGACTACCCGAAAGGCGTGGTCGTCAATGTGAAGAGCGGCGCCCGCGTCGCCATCCGCAAGTATCCGCCGGCGATCGAGCAGATCTTCGAGTGCGGCGGACTGCCCGAATTCGCGTACGAACGCTACCTGCGGGAAGCGGCGCTAGCCAGCCGGACGAAATAGCGGGAGCAGGCATGGATAAAACTCATGACGTGATCGTGGTGGGCGGCGGCAACGCGGCGATGTGCGCGGCGCTGTCGGCGCGGGAACGCGGCGCAAGCGTGCTGATGCTCGAGCGCGCGCCGCAGGCGCAGCGCGGCGGCAACAGCGCCTATACCGGCGGCGGCTTCCGCATGGTCCACAACGGGCTCGACACCATCCGTTCGGTGATTCCGGACCTCTCCGAGGGCGAGATTGCCAACACCGATTTCGGCGAATACACCGCGGAAGCCTATCTCGACGACCTCGGGCGCGTCACGCAGTGGTACTGCGACCCCGATCTCGCCGAGATGGTGGTGCGGAGTAGCACCGAGACCGTGCAGTGGCTGCACGGCAGGGGCGTGCGCTTCGTGCCGCGCTTCGGCCGCTACGCGTTCAAGCACGAGGGGAAGTTCAAGTTCTTCGGCGGCACCGTGGTCGAGGCGGCGGGCGGCGGGCGCGGGCTGGTGCAGGCCGAGTACGTGGCGGCCGAGAAGCACGGCGTCGAAATCCGCTACGGCGCGCAGGCCAATGCGCTCGCGCGCGGGCGCGGCGGCGTGCACGGCGTGCGCATCGTCGCCGGCGGCGTCGAAGAGGAGCTGCGCGCGCGGGCGGTCGTGCTCGCATGCGGCGGCTTCGAGGCGAACCGCGAGTGGCGCACGCGCTACCTCGGCCCGGGCTGGGACATGGCGAAGGTGCGCGGCACGCGCTACAACACCGGCGACGGCATCCGCATGGCGCTCGACATCGGCGCGCAGGCGCACGGCCAATGGTCGGGCTGTCATTCCGTGTCGTGGGAGCGCTACGCGCCGGATTACGGCGACCTCGAGCGGCCGATCGTCGCGAGCCGCAACGGCTACCCGTTCAGCATCATGGTGAACGCCGACGGCAAGCGCTTCGTGGACGAAGGCGCGGATTTCCGCAATTACACCTACGCCAAGTACGGCCGTGTGGTGCTGGAGCAGCCGGGCGGTTACGCGTGGCACGTGTTCGACGCGCAGGTCGAGCACCTGCTGCACGAGGAGTACCGCTCGAAGGGGGCGACGAAGGTGCAGGCCGGCACGCTTGAGGAGCTGGTCGGGCGCATGGAAGACGTCCACCCGGGAATGTTCCTGGAGACGCTGCGCGAATATAACGCGGCGGTAAAGCGCGAGATCGCGTTCAATCCCAACACCAAGGACGGCAAGTGCACGACCGGGCTCGCGATCAACAAGTCGAACTGGGCGAACACGATCGAGAGGCCGCCGTTTTCCGCCTATGCCGTCACCTGCGGCATCACCTTCACCTTCGGCGGGCTCAAGATCGACACGACCACCCGCGTGCTCGACATCGCGGATGAACCGCTGCCGGGGCTCTACGCCGCGGGCGAGCTGGTCGGCGGGCTCTTCTACTTCAACTATCCGGGCAGCTCGGGCCTGATGGCGGGCTCGGTGTTCGGGCGCATCGCGGGGCGCGAGGCGGCCGGCTATGCGAGCGGCGCCCAGGACAAGGCGGCCTGATCATGGACACCCTGAAGAAATCGACGAAGCTGCGGCAACTCATCCATCGCCAGGGGAAGGTGCTCGTCGTGCTGCATCCGCCGACGGCCACGCACGGCCGGATCATGGAAATGGCAGGCTGCGAGTGCGGTTTCGTCGGCACCAGCGGCGTGGTCGGCTCCTACACCGGGCTCTCCGATGTCGGCACCGCGACCATGACCGAGTGCGTGCAGATCGCCGGGTGGATCGCGCAGAGTGTGAACTTCCCGATCATCCTCGACGGCGATACCGGCCACGGCGGCATCATGGCGGTGCGGCGCATGGTGCGCGAGTGCATCCGCGCGGGCATTGCCGGCATCCGCATCGACGACCAGCCGATCGAGGGCAAGCGCCGCACGCAGAGCGCCGGCGTGGAAGTGGTGCCGCTCGAGCAGGCGATCGCGCGGCTCCGCGCCGCGGTGGACATGAAGAACGAGCTCGACCCGGACTTCGTGATCATGGCGCAGTGCTACGCGCGCGACGCCGCCAACAGCAGCCTGGAAGATTGCATCAGGCGACTGCAGGCCTACCGCAAGGAGGCGGGCGTTGACTGGGTGCAGCTCGAGTCCCCGCATTCCGTGGAGGAGATCAGGCAGGCGCGCGCGGCGGTGTCAGGCCCGCTGTCCTTCATGAAAGGCAAATTGCCGCGCTTCCTGGGGCTGGACGAGCATCTCGCGCTCGGCATCAACATCGCGTGGTACCCCGGCTTCACGCACCAGGTCATGTGGGCCGCGCTGCACGATTTCATGCAGGATTTCCAGAAGCGCGGCATCGCGGCGTGGGAGGATTTCCAGGCGAGCCGCAAGGACCGCCCCTACCCGCGTCCCGACGTCGGCCCGGAGGGCGAGGGCGGCGAGAAGCAGCGCGAGCTCGAGGAGCGCTATTTTTCGCAAGCGATGCTGGCGAAGTACAAGAAGTGATACGGGATACGGGATACGGGATAAGGTCTTTCCGGCGCCGCCGGGACAGGGCCCTACCCCATATCCCTTATCACGCAGTTAAACCAAACACGTTGGAGGAGAAAAGCAATGGCGGACAATTCAGTGGTGCTGATGGCCTGCGGCGACGTCGGCCCGATCCACGAGCCAATGAGCGGCTACCCCGCGCTGGCGAAGCCGGCGCTGGCCGGCGCGGACATCCGCTTCGCGCAGGTCGAGCGTGTTTACTCGGAACGCGGCTCGCTGCAGGTGCATTCCGGCGGCGCCCACAGCCGCGTCAAGCCGCACATGGCCTCGATCTTCACCGACAGCGGCTTCAACGTCGTCTCGCTCGCCAGCAACCACGCGATGGACTGGGGCCCGGATGCCCTGCTCGATACCGTCGCGCTGTTCCGGGACAAGGGCATACAGGCCGTCGGCGTGGGCCGTAATCTCGCGGAAGCGCGGCGCCCGGCGATCGTGGAAAAAAACGGCGTGAAGACCGCCTTCCTCGCGTACTGCTCGGTCCTGCAGACGGGTTACGCGGCGGGGCCCGACAAAACCGGCATCGCGCCGCTGCGCGCGCATACTTACTATGAGTCGTTCGATTACCAGGCCGGCGTGCCGCCGCGGGTCGTCAGCGTGCCCTACGAGGAAGATCTCGCCGGCATGGTGGAGGACATCGCCGCGGCGAAGAAATCGGCCCACTCGGTGGTGGTGTCTCTGCACTGGGGCATCCATTTCATCCCCAAGATGATCGCGGACTACCAGGTCACCGCGGCCAACGCCGCGTTCAAGGCCGGCGCCGACCTGATTCTCGGCCACCACGCGCATACGCCGAAGGCGATCGGCGTGCATCAGGGCAAGGCGTGTTTCTACAGCCTCAGCAATTTCATGATGTCCTCGACCGCCAAGACGCCCGCCAAGGGGGCCGAGTTCATGAAGCAATACGGGGTCACGCTGGACCCCGACTACCCGCATCTTTCCTACGGCGCCGACGCCAAGCGCAGCCTGATCGCCAAGGCGGTGCTGTCGCGCGAAGGCGTGAAGCGCGTGTCGTTCCTCCCCGTGCTGATCGACAAGCAGCTGCGGCCCGAAGTGCTGCGCAGTAGCGATGCCCGCTTCGACGACGCGGTGCGCTTCATGGACTGGGCATCGGAAGACTTCGACCACCGCTTCACGGTCGAGGGCGACGAAGTCGTCGTCAGCGGTCGAGCTTAGGAGGGCGGGGATTTGAAACACCGCAGGCGCCGCGCCGCCTCGTTGCTGGCGGCGGTTTTATTCGCCTCCGTGGTCCCGGGCGTCCATGCGCAGTCCGGCGCGGCTCCCGCGGCGGAGAAGTTTCCGGTGAAGCCCATCCGCATCATCGTCAGCTCCGCGCCCGGCGGGGGCCAGGACGTCACCACGCGCCCGGTGGCGCAGAAGCTGGGCGAGAACCTCGGCGTGCCGGTCATCGTGGACAATCGCGGCGGCGGCTCGGGCGTGATCGCGATGGACATCACGAAGCAGGCGGCGCCCGACGGCTACACGCTTCTCGTCGGCGCCACCACCATGATACTGACGGGGGTCACGAAAAAAGTGCCGTACGACGTGCGCACGGCGTACGAGCCGGTCGTGCAGATGACCAGCCAGCCGTACTTCCTGGTGGTGCACCCATCGGTGCCGGTGGCCACGCCGAAGGAGTTTGTCGCCTACGCCAAGAGCCGGCCCGGCGCGTTGAGCTACGGGACGTCGGGGCAGGGCAGCCTGCATTTCTTCGGCATGGAGCGGTTCAGCGCGATCGTCGGTATCCGCGTGCTGCACGTGCCCTACAAAGGCAGCGGCCCGGCGTTGATCGATCTCCTGTCGGGGAATATCCAGCTCATGTTCACCAGCACCGTGTCGGCGGCGCCGCACCTGCGCAGCGGCAGGTTGAAGGCGGTGGCTTTCACGGGAAGCGCGCGCACGCAGGTTTCGCCCCAGACGCCCACGCTGTCCGAAACCGTCGCCCCCGGTTTCGATCTCAAGAACATGTACTGCCTGTTCGCGCCGGCGAAGACTCCGAAGGCTGTGCTCGCCGTGATCAACCGCGAGGTGGCGGCGATCGTCAACGCCGGTGAAGTCCGGGACAAGCTCGCCGCCGACGGCGCCGAGCCGGCGCCGCCAATCAGCGTCGATGAGTTCAAGAGCGCCTACGTGCGCGAGGTGGCCGCGTGGGAAAAGCTGGTCAAGACGCTGAAGGTGGAAATGTGAGGACCTCCCTGTCGGCAATCGCCGCGCTCGCGCTCGCGGTCGCGGGGAATGCGGTCGCTGCGGCGCCCGCGCCGGGAGGCTATCCATCCAAGCCGATCCGTGTGCTGGTGGGCTCGCCCGCCGGCAGTGGCAGCGATGTCATGATGCGGGCGGTGGCGCAAAAGCTGACTGAGCGCATGGGCCAGTCGGTCATCGTGGACAACCGCCCGGGGGCCACCGGCGCGATTTCGCTGCAGCTCGCGACGCAGGCGCTGCCCGACGGCCACACGCTGGCGACTCTCAGCGCGCAGAACGTGACCGCGATGCTGCTCGGCACCGTGAC
The DNA here is from genome assembly GCA_964521405.1 of uncultured Streptomycetaceae bacterium. GTDB lineage: Bacteria > Pseudomonadota > Gammaproteobacteria > Burkholderiales > SG8-41 > SG8-41. The sequence goes on from CAZFRR010000316.1 coordinate 25,218, forward strand.
CACCGATATCCGGAAGGAACTGACTGCGGTCGTGCTGATGATTAGCCAGCCGTACCTGATGGTAGTGACGCCCTCGCTCCCCGCCAATTCCGTGAAGGAGCTGATCGCGCTGGCAAGAGCGAAGCCGCTCGCCTACGCCTCCAGCGGCACCGGCTCGGTCGTGCACCTCGGCATGGAACTCTTCAAGTCCATGGCGGGAGTGGAGATGACGCACATCCCGTACAAGGGCAGCGGTCTGTCGATGGTGGACGTCATGAGCGGGCGCGTGCAGCTCGCGATCACCAACGTGTTGACGGCCACGCCGCTGGTGCGGGGCGGCAAGCTGAAAGCGCTCGCGATCACCAGCGACCGGCGCGTGCAGGCGTTCGCCGACCTGCCGACGGTGGCGGAGGCCGGCGTGCCGGGCTACGAACTGCGGAGCTGGTACGGCCTGCTTGCGCCGAACCGGACCCCGGCATCACTGCTGGCCTACCTCAACCGCGAGGTGAGCGAGACCATGAATGCGCCGGAAGTGAAGGAGAAGCTGGCGGGGGACGGCGCGGAGGCGGCGGCGCCCAACACGCCGGCGCAGTTCCGCGACGTGATCGCGCGCGAGATCGCGAAGTGGGACAAGCTGATCAAGGCCGGCGTCATCAAGACCCAGTGAGCGGATGGCGCGCGACATGAATCGAATCGACAATCGCATGCTGGGCGTGGGACTCTGCGTTGCACTGTGCTGCGCCGCCGCTGCGGCCCACGCCCAAAAACCCGCAGCGCCGTTGCCCGGCGGCTATCCGGCGAAATCGGTCCGTGTCTTTGTGGGCACCTCGCCCGGCGGCGGCGTGGACGCGATCACCCGCGGCGTGGCGCAGAAGCTCACCGAGCAATGGGGACAGTCTTTCGTGGTCGAGAACCGCACCGGTGGTGGCGGCGTGCTGGCGGTGATGCTGCTCGCGCAGGCGGCGCCGGACGGCTACACCCTTTATGGCGGTGGCAGCCAGGTGATCACGGCGACTCCGCTCAAGAAGGTTCCCTTCGACACGCGTGTGGTGCTCCAGCCGGTCGCGCAGATGACCGCGTCGTGGTACCTCATGCTGGTGCATCCGTCACTGCCGGTGAAAACCGTCAAGGAGTTCATCGCGCTGGCGAAGCGGCGCCCGGGAACGCTCAATTACGGATCGGCCGGCACGGGATCCGCGTCGCACCTCGGCGGCGAGTTGTTCCGGTCGAGGGCCGGCATCGACATCATGCACATTCCCTACAAGGGTACCGGCCAGTCGCTGATCGACCTCATCGCCGGGCAGACCCAGATGGTGTTCGCCAGCTCGATCTCCGGCTCCCCGCACTTCAAAAGCGGCAAGGCGCGGGCGATCGCCGTGACGTCGCTGAAGCGAATGCCGGCTTTTCCCGACGTGCCGACGGTCTCCGAGTCGGGCATTCCGGACTTCGAACTCGACAATATCTATGGCCTCTACGCGCCGGCCGGCCTGCCGCCCGCGATCCTGTCCGCGCTCAACCGCGAGATCGTGCAGATCATCCACGCGCCGGACATGCGCGGGCGCATCACCGCCGACGGCGCCGAGCCCGCGCCGCCCAACACGCCCGCGGAGTTCAAGGGCCGGTTCGCCGCCCAGATCGACATGTGGGAGAAGTTCATCAAAACCTCCGGAATCAAGGTCGAATGAGCGCGAGTGAAAAGGCCAGAATGAGTTCCACGACACCCGCGCCGACCGGCGACGGCGCCACCCGCCGTCTCGCCCGGCACGCGGCCACGTTGCGCTACGAGGCGCTGCCGCCCGCGGTGGTGGAATTGACCAAGCAGTGCGTGCTCGACACGCTCGGCGTCACCATCGGCGCGAGCAGCCTTTCGCCGGAAGCGAGGATCGTTGTCGATTACGTGCGCGATCTTGGCGGAAAGCCGGAGAGCACGGTGCTCGGCTTCGGCGGGAAAGCGCCCGCGCCGTGGGCGGTGTTCGCGAACGGCAGCCTCGGCCACATGCTCGACTACGACGACCTCGGCGGCGGGCACGTCAGCATCACCACGGTGCCGGTCGCGCTGGCGCTCGCGGAAAAGCTGGGCGGCGTCAGCGGCCGCGAACTCATCGCCGCCATTGCCGCGGGGGCCGACGTGATGACGCGGCTAGCGCTCGCCATCCGCATCCCGGACTGGACCATGACCGAAGGCTGGTTCGCCACCCAGCTCCTCGGTTACATCGGCGGCGCGGCGACGGCGGGCCGGCTGCTCGGGCTCGATGAAGAGAAGATGGAAAACGCGTTCGGCATCGGCTTCAACCAGATGAGCGGCAGCCGCCAGATGGCGGTCGGCGCCGCCACGCACCTGCGCTCGATGCAGGCCGGTTTCTCGGGACAGGGCGCGGTGCTGGCGGCGGAGCTCGCGCGCCGCGGCATCATCGGCTCGAAGGAAGTGCTCGAAGGACGCTATGGTCTCTTCAAGACCTACGTCCGCACCCACTCTCCGGACTGGAACGCGATCGTCGGCGCGCTCGGCGTCCGCTTCCCGCTCACGGACACGCACGGCTTCAAGGTCTGGCCCGCCTGCGGCTACACCCGCCCGGTCAACGCGGCGGTGCTGCAGCTGCGCCGGGAATTCAGCCTCCAGCCGCAGGACGTCGAGTCCATCACCGTCGTCGGCGGCACGCGCGCGACCCAGCTCCTGTCCGAGCCGCTCGAGAGGAAGCGCCGGCCGCAGCAAAGCATCGACGGCAAGTACAGCATCCCGTTCACCACCGCGGTGATGATGGTGAAGGGAAACGTCACACTGACGGACTACACCGAAGAGGGGCTGCGCGACCCGGACGTGCTCGCCATGGCCGATCGCGTGAGCTACCGCGCGGAAGCGAGCTTTCCGGAAGTGATGGGCGGCAACTCGTCGGTGTCGCGCCCAACGGTCGAGATCAGGACCCGCGGCGGGAAACTCCACACGCACCAGGCCCGGCATCTTCCCGGCGACCCGAAGCAGCCGGTCCAGCGCGAATTTCTCGAGGCGAAATTCCGCGACTGCGTGTCGTTTTCGGCGCAAGCGATTCCCGGCAGGAACGTTGAGCGCGCCGTCGGGATGATCTGGGACCTGGAACAGGCGGCCGATGCCACGGAAATCGTCCGCCTGCTGGCATAGCTAATCAGGCAGCGTAGTAGATCCACTAAACTGCAATCCAGCCACAGAGGTCACAGAGCACACAGAGATTACTCTTTGAACACCACCCCCATCCCAACCTTCCCCCTGAGGGGGAAGGAGATTGCTTGGCTTCCTCGGAAGAAAATTTCACTTCCCTCCCCCTCGAGGGGGAGGGCTAGGGTGGGGGTGGTTTTCCCTCAGTGAACTCTGTGTTCTCTGTGGCAAAAAGTTTTTCCAGGTAGCTTGACAAGGAGCGGCAGATGTCACAAGGATCAGCGGAAGTGTCTTTTATCGGCACCGGGGACTGCGGCCCGGTGCACGGGCCCAAGGACGGTTTTCCCGTCGAGCGCTACACCGAACTCGTGCGCCCGACGCTCGCGAAGGTCGACCTGCGCTTCGCCAATTGCGAGCGCCAGTATTCCTCGCGCGGCACGGTCAGCGAGCGCGCGCCGCACGGCCGCCAGCCGCCCGAGATGGCGAAGATCTTCACCGACTGCGGTTTCGACGCCGTGACCATCGCCAACAACCATATGTACGACTTCGGCCCCGATGCGCTGCTCGACACCCGCGCGCTGCTCCTGGAGAAGGGCATCCAGGTGACGGGCGCCGGAAAAAACCTCGACGAGGCGCGCGAGCCGGCGATCGTGGAGAAAAAAGGCGTCAAGGTCGGCTTCCTCGGCTACTGCTCGGTGATCCCGGAGGGCGGCGAGGCGGGGCCCGGCAAGATCGGCATCGCGCCGCTGCGCGTGAAAACCGATTACGAGCTGCGCGGGCCGCACGCGGGGGTGCGGATCCTGACCGAGCCGGACGGAGAGGACCTGAAGATGATCCTCGAGGACGTTGCCGCGTTGCGGAAGAGAGTGGACATCGTGATCCCGGTGTTCCACTGGGGCGTCATCTGGGTGCCGCGGGTGATCGCGGACTACCAGGTCAAGGTGGCGCACGCCTGCATCGACGCCGGCGCGGACCTGGTGATGGGGCACCACGCCCACGTGCCGAAAGCGATCGAGATGTACAAGGGCAAAGCGATCTTCTACAGCCTCAGCAATTTCTGCATGACCAAGCCGTTTCCCTCGCCCAAGTGGACGGAGGAGCCGTGGAAGCACGGCGCGCTGCGCAACCACGCCGACCAGGATTACGACCTGCCGCTGCTGCCCTACGGGCGCGACGCCAAGCGCACCCTGCTCGCCAAGGCGATCTTCACAAAATCGGGCGTGAAGCAGGTGTCGTTCCTGCCGATGATGATCGACAAGCTTTACCGGCCCGAGGTGCTGCGCAACAGTGACCCGCGCTTCGAGGACATGGTGCGCTACATGGAGTGGGCGTCGGAAGGGTTCGATCATAAGTTCGCGGTCAACGGCGACGAAGTGGTCGTCACGGGCTGACCCGGGAAAAGGACGCATGAGCGCGACGCGGGTAAAAACTGACGGCATCCAGCAGCGTCTCACGGACTATGCGTTGGGGCTCGGCTACGACGCCCTCACGCCGGAGGCATCCCATGCCGCGACGGTGCGCGTGATCGACACGCTCGCTGCGCTGGCGGGCGGCTTCGATGGCGAGGCGTGCCGCGTCGCCCGCAGGATGGCGGCGCGCCTGCCGGATGCCGATGGCGCCACCGTCGTCGGCACTTTGATCAAGACGACGCCGGACCTGGCCGCGTTCGTCAACGCGACCGCCGCCCGCTACGTGGAGCTGAACGATGTTTATCACTCTCCCGGCAGCGCCGGCGGCCACCCCAGCGACGTGGTGATGCCGCTCCTCGGCGTCGCCGAGCATGCGCGCTCGAGCGGCCGCGATCTCATCGCGGCCGTGGTGCTTGGCTACGAGATCTACTTGCGGCTCTCCGATGCCATCGGGCGCACGCACTTCGACTGCGCGAACTTCGCCTGCCTCGGCGTGGCGGTGGGGGCGGGAAGGCTGCTGGGCCTCACCCGGGTTGAGCTCGCGAACGCCATGTCGATGGCCGCGGTGCCGAACAACATCCTGCGGCGCGTGCGCACCGGCCACCTGTCCATGTGGAAAGCGGTGACGGCCGGCCACGCGGGCAAGGCGGGCGTGTTCGCCGCGCTCCTCGCGCGCGAGGGGATGGACGGGCCGCCGCAGCCGTTCGAGGGAAGCTCGGGCTGGTGCGAGCACATCGCGGGCAAGCGCTTTTCCCTGGAGGTCATGGGCGGGAACGGCGTCGGGTTCAAGATCCAGGACACGATGATCAAGCCGCGCTCGTCCTGCGCCACGACCATTTCATCGATCCTCGCGGCGGAGAAGGTCGCGCCCTCGTTGAAGGGCCGCCTCGCCGACGTCGAGCGGGTCACGGTCGAGACCTACGAGCGCGCGAAGATCGGCATGGGCACCGGCGAGCACCACTGGCATCCGGACTCGCGCGAGACGGCCGATCACAGCATTCCTTACGTGGTCGCGGCGGCGCTGATGGACGGCACGGTCACGCCGCGGCAATTCGACGCAGCGCACCTCGGCAGCCCCGAGCTGCGCGCGCTGCTTGCCAAGATCGAGGTGGTGGCCGACGAAGGATTCACGCGGGCCTACGAGAAACTGCCGGTCGAGCATCACACGCGGGTCAATGTCGTCACGCGCGGCGGCGAGCGCCTGGTGGGCGAGGCGGGGGGCGACAAGGGCGACCTTTCGCAACCCAAGAGCGACGCGGAGATCGCTGAGAAATTCCTCGGCACCACCGGGGAATTTCTGGGCGCGGCGCGGGCGAAAGCAGCGCTCGATCAACTGTGGGCGCTGGAGCATCTTGAGAACGTTGCAGCTATACCAACCGGATTCGTGAAAAGCTGAACCAGGGAGAGCAGATGGCCAAGAACGGCTTCAGGATTTTCGACACCGACACCCACGTCGGTCCTTACCTCGACGTGATTGACAAGTATCTGGCGGCGGCGGAGAAGGCCAAGCTGCCGGCGTGGGAGCAATACAAGTCGGCGACCAACCGCGGCTACGCGATTTATGCAAAAGGCCAGCGGCACTATCGCCGCCGGCTGGGCGCTGCCGATCCCCAGGACACCCGCGGCAAGTACATGGCGGGGTTCACCGGCGCGCACGGCGCCAGAAAGCCGCACCCGCGCGTGGACTACGACCCCGCGGAACGCATCAACGACATGGATTACGAGGGCGTGGACGTCAACCTCACGCTGCCCTCCGGATGGTTCGGCACCTGGACCTCGGGCGAGGACGTCGCGCTCGAGCAGGGGATGTACCGCGCCTATCACCGCTGGATGGAGGATTACTGCGGCGCGTTTCCCGATCGCATCGGCGGCGTGATACTCGCCTGCGCGCGCGACGTGCCGGGCAGCCTGGAGGAAATCAAGCGCTGGGGAAGATCGCGCTGGGCCTGGGGGCTGATGGTCTACGCGCCCTACGGCATGCCGATCGACCATCCCGACCTGGAGCCGGTCTGGGCCGCCTGCCAGGAGTACGACCTCTCGGTCGCGCTGCACACCTTCACCGTGATGCCGCCGTACGCGCCGGGCGGGCTCGACACCTGGGACAACCTCTTCATCCAGCGCTCCGCCGCGCACCCCTGGTGCGGCATGCGCAACATGGCGGCGCTGATCGGCGCCGGCGTGATGGACCGCTACCCGAAACTGCGCATCGGCACGCTCGAGGCGGGGCACGGCTGGCTGCCGTTCTGGATGGAGCGCCTGAACGAGCACGCGAAGACGATCACGTCCGCTTTGCCTAAGCTGCAGATGACGCCGGGCGAGTACGTGACGGGCGGGCGCTACTTCCAGAGCATCGAGGCCCCGGAAGGCGCGAAACTCACCAACGCGGTGATCGAACTCATCGGCGAGGAGGTCCTGATGTACGCCTCCGACTACCCGCACGGCGAAAGCCATTTTCCCCACACGGTGGAGATGGTGATGGCGTGGGACATGCCGGAGAGCCGCAAGCGCAAGCTGTTCTGGGACAATGCGCTGCGTTACTACCCGCGCTGCGGGCTGAAGTGATTTAATAACCCATCGGCCGCAGAGAGCACAGAGAACACAGAGGATGAATCCGGATCGAAATATATTCGCATTACTTGTCATGGCGGCGTTGTTGTCCTGCGCTGCGGCCTTCGCACAAGGACCGGGAGAAGCCTATCCCGCGAAGCCGGTGCGGATCGTCATCGGGCTCGCGCCGGGCGGCGGGACCGATATCCAGGCGCGCCTGTTCGCCCAAAAACTCTCCGAGAACTTCGGGCGGACGTTCGTCGTCGAGAATCGCACGGGTGCGGGCGGCACGGTGGCCTACGCGCAAGCCGCCAAAGCGGCGCCGGACGGCTACACCCTGCTTGGTGTCACGAGCGGTTACACGATCACGCCGTCGGTTTATGCCAAGTTGCCGTACGATCCGGTGAAGGACTTCGCGCCGATTTCGCTCGTCGTCCAGGCGCCCTTCCTACTGCTGACGCACCCCTCGCTGCCGGTCAAGTCGGTCAAGGACCTGATCGCGCTGGCGAGGACCCAACCCGGAACGCTCGATTGCGGCTCGGCCGGCTACGGCAGCTCCACCCACATGGCATTCGAGCTGTTCAAGTCCCTGGCGGGCGTCAGGATCACCCACATCCCGTACAAGGGCACGGGGCCCGCGCTGGTCGACGTGATGGCGGGCCAGGTGCACATGATCTTCGGCAACGTGCTCTCCACGATGTCGTCCGTGAAGAGCGGCCGATTGAAGGCGCTGGCGGTGACCACGGCGCAGCGCTCCAGGGTGCTTCCCGACCTGCCGACCCTCGTGGAAGCGGGCGTGCCGGGATACGAGAACAGCACTTGGTTCGGTTTTTTCGCGCCGGCCGGCACGCCGGCGGCGGTCCTCGGCAGGTTGAATGCCGAACTGGTAAAGATCAGCCAGTCGCCGGATGTCGTCGAGCGGCTCGCTCCGGATGGCGGCGAGCCAGTCGGCAGCACGCCGGAGCAGTTCGGCCGTCTTATCGCTTCGGAAATCACCCGCTGGCGAAGAGTCGTCAAGGACTCCGGCTTGAAGGTTGAGTGAACCCACAAAACACTATTTGCCACAGAGAACACAGAGTTCACAGAGGAAAATCTAGAACGGATATCATTTTCAAGTTTCACCCATCGGGTGAGTAGGGCGTGCTGATTCGACCCCTTGAATCTCTCTGTGTTCTCTGTGAACTCTGTGGCTGAATTGCAGTTTCTTTGGTTCAATCTGGAGCAGCAAACCTGTGATACTGGACCGTCCACTCGCGGTGGTGCTGTTCGCAGCCATGACCATAGCTTTGTCTGGCGCCGTTTTCGCGCAGCCCGCCGCCAGTTTCCCGGTGAAGCCGGTGCGCGTGGTGGTTCCCCAGGCAACCGGCGGCGCGACCGACATCCAGGCCCGCCTGTTTGCGGCCAGGATGAGCCAGTCCCTGGGACAACAGTTCATCGTCGATAATCGCGTCGGCGGGGGCGCGGCGGGTGTCGTTGCGCTGACCACGGTCGCGAGGGCCGCGGCGGATGGCTATACGCTGCTGGCGGTGGTGCCGAGCTTCACCTTTTCCCCGGCCTTGTACCCGAATTACCCGGTCGATCCGGCCAGGGATTTTGCGCCGGTCTCGTTGTTGACCCGCGCGCCGTACCTGCTGGTCGTCAATGCCGCCAGCCCGGCAAAATCGGCGAAAGAATTCATCGCGCTGGCGAGGGCGCAACCCGGGGAGTTGTTTTTCGGCGCCGGTAACATGGGCAGCGGCACGCACCTCGTGACCGCCTGGCTTTTTTCCGCGGCGAACATCAAGGCCGTGTACGTGCCCTACCGCAGCGTCGGGCTCGCCATGCTCGATCTGGCGGCGGGAAGAATCCACGCCACGCTCGCCAACGTCCTCAGCACCGGACCTTACGTGAAGTCGGGAAAACTGCGCGCCCTGGGCATCAGCACAACTCAGCGTTCCAGGGTGCTGCCCGACCTGCCGACCCTCGCCGAGCAGGGCGTGCCCGGCTACGACGCATCCACTTTCCACGGTTATGCCGTGCCCGCGGGCACGCCGGCAGCGATCGTGAACCAGTTGAGCGCGGAGTTCTCGAAAGTGGTCAAGTCCCCCGACGTCGCGGACCGACTCTCCGCCGACGGTGGCGAGCCGGTCGGCAGCACTCCCCAGGAATTCCGGCAATTCCTCGCCGCAGAAGTTCTCGTCTGGCGCAAGCTGGTACGGGAGCAGGGCATCAAGGTCGAATAGGAATTAGTCGGCCTCTGCGCCGACTAATTCCTGAAAGAGTCATCCTAATAGCGCATAACAAGACGAGTCGGAGCAAACGAACCACCCCCAGCCTGGCCTTCCCTCTCAGGGGGAGAAGGTTGGCGAAGAAATAATTCTCCTTCCCCCTCAGGGGGAAGGTTGGGATGGGGGTGGTTTTACCAGCCATCATTCTGTTACGTGCTCAAAGTGAAGTACGAGAAGAAGAAAAAAGACGCCCGCCCGCGTTTACTGAAAACGCCGGCGTCCGCCGGCGTTTTCATTTGTGCTATCTTTCCGGCCTTGATCACCTAAGGGGGGTGGCATGCTGAAAGCGGCGATATACGGTCTGGGGCGGTGGGGCAACCGATTGGTCGAGTCGGTGCAGGGGAGCGGCAAGATCCAGTTCGTGAAGGCGCTCTCGCGCGATCCCGCGAGCCAGAAGGAGTTCTCGCAGAAAACCGGCATCAAGGTCGTCTCGTCGTATGGCAGGGTGCTGAAAGACCCCGAGATCAACGCCGTCGTGCTGACGACGCCGCACTCGCTGCACGTGAAGCAGATCATTCAGGCGGCGAAGGCCGGCAAGCACGTGTTCGTGGAGAAGCCGATCACGCTGACGCGCAAGACCGCCGAGAAGGCGATCGAAGCGGCGCGCGCGGCGGGGATCACCCTGGGCATCGGTCTCAACCGCCGCCACGCGCCCTCGTTCGTCGAGATGATGAACCGCATCCGCGCGGGGGCCATCGGCGACGTGCTGCACGTCGAAGCGGCGCATTCCGGGCCCACCGGCTACGGCCTCACCCCCGACAGCTGGCGTTCTACCCGGGCCGAGGCGCCGGCTGGCGGGATGACGGCGCGCGGGATCCACACGCTCGATGCCATGATCCAGGTCGCGGGGCTGGTCGCGAGCGTCTACGCCTTCAGCGACAACCGCAAGCTGCCTGCCGGCGTCGACATGGACGACACGACTTCGATGCTGCTCAAGTTCGCGAACGGCGCCACCGGTTACCTGAGCGCCCTCTTCACGACCGCGGAGCTCTACCGCGTGCACGTCTTTGGCTCGAAAGGCTGGCTCGAGTTGCGCGGGGACACCGATCTCACCTTCCGCGGCCTCCAGGGCGGCCCCGAGAAGATCACGCTGCTCGCGCTCGACAAGGAAAGGGCGGAGCTCGAGGCGTTCGCCGATGCCGTCGAGGCGAAAAAGGCTTTCCTGGTGCCGCCCGAGGAGGCCGTCAACGGCATCGCGGTGCTGGAAGCGATTGTCGCCTCGGCGGCGAAGGGCAAGCCCATCAAGATTCAGTGACCGGTCACTGAATCTTTAAGGATGAGGGATGAGGAGAACCTTCAGTAACGAGTGCTGAGTTTCTCCCACCACCCCGGCGCTCCGCGCCACCCCTCCTCAGGCAGGAGGGGAGTTACTCGGTTCGCTCCCCGGTCCGGGGAGTAGCACACAGCAAGTTCCCCTCCTGCCCGAGGAGGGGTGCCTGCAAAACAGGCGGGGTGGTGGGAGCCGAATCACGGTTCACGAATCACGCCCTTCGGCGTCAGTCGCGCTTGAGGACTTCCTGCACCTTGTCCTCCGGCACCTTGATGTCGACGCCGGCGCGCCCTTCCTGCAGCAGCATGAAGATGCGCGAATCGCGCTTCGCCCAGCCTTCGTGATTCATGGCCTCGGTCATTTCCTGGAGCACGGTGTTGGCGAGCTTCATCGGCACGCTGAACTCGCGCGCGAGCCCGGTCGCCAGCGTCACGTCCTTGTGGGCGAGCTCGAGCGAGAACGCGGGCGGGTCGAATTTTCCGAGCAGGAAATGCTCGGCGAGGCGGTCGAACGTCCGCTTACGGCCGAACGCGCCCTGGCGTATCGCTTTCCACAACTCGAGCGGCTCGACCCCGGCCTTGACCCCGAGCGTCATGACTTCGGCAAGCACCGCCAGGATCGAGTAACCCGCGCAGTTGTGCACCAGTTTGGCGACGGTGCCGGCGCCGGTCGGCCCGATGTACGCGGCCTGGTCGCCGATGGCGTCGAGGACAGCCTTGTGCTTGTCGTATGCCGCCTTGTCGCCGCTCACCCACAGCGCGAGCTTGCCGCTCTTCGCGCCCGCCGGCCCGCCGGAGACCGGCGCGTCCAGCATGGCGATGCCCCTGGCCGCGAAGCGCCCGGAGATCTGCCGCACCACGGTCGGCGAGTTGGTGGAAAGATCGAACCACGCCGTGCCCTTGCGCATGCCGGCGAAGAGTTCCTCCGCCACCTGCTGCACTTCTTTCGGGCCCGGCAGCGACGTGAACACCACGTCGGACGCCTCCGCCACCTCCCGCGCCGAATTCGCCCACGTGCAGCCCGCCTGGAGATGCGGCCCCGCCGCGGCTTCCCGTACGTCGTGGACCACCACGTCGTGGCCCCCCTTGCGAACGTTGAGCGCCATGTGGCTGCCCATGGTTCCTATTCCGATGAAGCCGACTTTCATTGTTGCCTCCAGTAAAAGAAGTGATTCGTTACTCGTTTCTCGTTGCTGGTCCTAAGGAAAACGAATCACGAGTAACGAGTAACGAGAAACGAGTCACGCCTTTGCCAAAGCAGAAAAGCCGCGTTCCAGATCGTTGATGAGATCGTCCGGATCCTCGAGCCCGATGTGGAGCCTCACGGTCGGGCCGCCCGGGTTCCATTTCGTGACGGAGCGGTAGCGCTCGATGTGCGCGACGACCGCGAGGCTTTCGAACCCGCCCCAGCTCGAGCCGATGCCGAAGAGTTCCAGCGCGTTCACGAAGGCGGCAACCTGCCTGTCGGTGGCGGGGGCGAGCACGAAGGAGAACAGCGATGCCGCGCCGGTGAAGTCGCGCTTCCATACGGCATGGCCGGGATCGCCCTCGAGCGCCGGGTAGAGTACGCGTTTGACTTGCTGGTGCGATTGCAGCCAGCGCGCGACCCTGAGCGCGTTCTCCATTTGCTGGCGCATGCGCACCCCGATCGTGCGGAAGCCTCGCAACGCGAGGTAGCAGTCATCAGGGCTCACGCCGTAGCCGTACTCGGCGACGGTGTGGCGCACGGTGAGCCAGTGCCGCTCGTTGGTGACGATCATGCCCATCACCACGTCCGAATGCCCGGCGATGTATTTCGTCACGGCGTGGATCGAGACGTCCACCCCTTTCTCGAAGGAGCGGAAAAAGTAGGGCGTGCCCCAGGTGGTGTCGGCGAGGACCGGGATGCCGCGCCGGTGCGCCGCTTCGGCGATGGCGGGGATGTCCTGCATCTCGAAGGAGAGCGAGCCGGGCGCCTCGCAGAACACGGCCCTGGTATTGGCTTTGAAGCGCTTCTCAATCGCCGCATCGATGAGGGGGTCGTAGTACTCGACCTCGGCGCCATTTCGTTTCAAGTGCTTGTCGCAGAAGGCGCGCGTCGGCACGTAGACCGAATCGGGGATGAGCACGTGGTCGCCGGATTTCACGTAGGCGCACAGCGCGGCTGCGATCGCGGCGAGGCCGGAGGGCAGCGCCACCGCCGCGTGCCCTCCCTCCATCTTCGCCACGGCCTCCTCGAGCGCGAAGGTGGTCGGGGTGCCGAGCTGCCCGTAGCGCACTTTCTTGTAATCGTCCCCGCCGCGCGCCTCGTAGGACTCGAGGTCGGGGAACAGCACCGTGGAGGTGCGGAATACCGGGGTATTGACCATGCCCTGGTAGGCTGCGGGGTCGCGCCCGGCGCGGGCGAGGAGGGTGTCTTTCTTCATCTAAGTGATTAAGTGATTGGGGGATCAAGTGATTAGGTGACTATGCTACTAGGCGAATCGGCAGGAGGGGGGTAAGAGGGAGCCCCATCACTCAATCACTTAGTCACTTAATCACTCAGAGTCGCTCGCCGAAAAGTGCCCATGGTGAGCCAAGGGACCTGATTGGTCTAGCCTTGTTCCGGTTACAGGTGATTTTCCATTCAGGATTTTGCCGGGGCCCATCCCGGCAAAATCCTCAATATATGGACTTGCCGATTGCTGGCGCGCCCCGTATACCGGATAATCATCGCTCAGCGCCCCGCGTGCAAGATGTAAAAAAGAAGCGCGCTTCCCAATTCCAATAATCGGACTTTCCCGGAAGGCTGCCATGGCCGATACGCACGCGTCGCATCACGGAAAGAGAGTCGAGGACGGCAGGCTCGTCACCGGCGCCGGCAAGTACGCGGCAGACTGGAACCTGCCCGGCCAGTTCTACGCCTCGTTCGTGCGCTCCGACCGCGCGCATGCCGAGATCGTCTCGGTGAATGCCGCAAAGGCGGCGAAGCACCCCGGCGTGAAGCGCGTCTACACCGGCGAGGACGCGATCGCAGCCGGCTACACCAAGTATTTCGTGATCGTGAACTTTCCCGGCCGCGGCGGCAACCACATCATCAAGCCGCCCCGCCCGGTGCTGGCGGCGCGCAAGGTGCGCCACGTCGGCGACGCGCTGGCGATGGTGGTGGCGGACTCGGCGCAGGCGGCGCAGGACGCCGCCGAGCTGGTGGAAGTCGAATACCGCGATTCTCCGGCGGTGGTGTCGGCCGAAGCGGCGCTGGCCGCCGGCGCGCCGCAGCTGCACGAGGAAGCTCCCGGCAACCTGGCTTTCGATTACGAGGCGGGCAGCGAAGAGGCCGTGACAGCGGCGTTCGCACAGGCGGCGCACGTAACGAAGCTGAAGCTGGAAGTCACGCGCGTCGCGCCCAACCCGATGGAGTTGCGCGGCTGCACCGTGCGCTACGACGCAAGAGACGGCACCTATCACGTGCACGTCTGCATCCAGGGCATCAACATGATGCGCAAGCAGCTTGCCGCCATCACCGACGTGCCGGAAGACAAAATCGTGGTGCACGCGCAGGACATCGGCGGCAGCTTCGGCCAGAGAAGCGCCGCCTATCCCGAGTATTGCATGCAGATGGTGGCCTCGAAGGAGCTCGGGCGCCCGGTGCGGTGGATTTCCACGCGCTCGGAAGGCTTCATGAGCGACACCCATGGCCGGGGCAACACGGTGACCGGCGAGCTCGCCCTCGACCGCGACGGGAAATTCCTGGCCTTGAGGCTCGACTGGATCGCCGACATGGGCGGCTACCTCTCCGCGACCGGCTCGGCGAGCCATACCAGGAACCCCTCCACCTGCATGACCGGTGTCTACCGCATCCCCGCGCTCTACGGCCGTTTCCGGCTGGCCTTCACCAACACGGTGCCGGTCGCCGCCTATCGCGGCGCGGGCCGCCCCGACATGGCCTACGTCATCGAGCGCCTGGTGAACCAGGCGGCGGCCGACCTGAAAATCGACCCGGCCGAGCTGCGCCGGATGAACTTCATCCCGAAAGAGGCGTTTCCCTACAAGACGCCCACCGGCTCCACCTACGAGGCCACCGATCTCCACAACGTGCTGGAGCGGGCGCTCAAATTCGGCGACTGGAAAGGTTTCGCGGCGCGCCGCAAAAAATCGGAAAAAGCGGGAAAGCTGCGCGGGCTGGGCATCGCCACCGTCATCGAGAACACGGGCGCGGGCCTCTTTCCCAAGGACACGGTCGAGATCGAAGCCACTACCGCAGGCCAGGTCGATGTGTTCACGGTATCGCAATCGCAGGGCCAGGGGCACGAGACCACCTTCGGCATGATCGTGGCGGATGCGCTGGGCTTGCCGCTCGAGAAAGTGCGCATCCGGCAGGGCGTAAAGCCGCTCTTCGGCAACCATACCGGCGGCTCGCGCTCCACGGTGGGCGCCGGCAGCGTGTGCAAACTCGCCGCGCTGAAGCTGATCGAGCAGGGACGCTCGGCTGCCGCGGAGAGCATGGAAGTCGAGCCGTCGCAGGTCGACTACGCCAAGGGCGTCTACCAGGTGCGCGGGGAGAAGAGAAAAATCAGCCTGTTCGGCCTGGCGAAGAAAAAACCGATCAACGTCACGGGCGAAGGCAGCTTCGGCTCCACCTTCCCCAACGGCTGCCACATCACGGAAGTGGAGATCGACCCCGAGACCGGCGTGGCAAGCATTGTCGCCTACAACGCGGTGGACGACTGCGGTAACGTCATCAATCACGCCGTGGTGGAAGGGCAGGTGCACGGCGCGGTGACGCAGGGCGCG
This sequence comes from uncultured Streptomycetaceae bacterium, assembly GCA_964521405.1. Taxonomy (GTDB): domain Bacteria; phylum Pseudomonadota; class Gammaproteobacteria; order Burkholderiales; family SG8-41; genus SG8-41. The sequence goes on from CAZFRR010000316.1 coordinate 40,571, forward strand.
GGCCAGATTTTCAGCGAGCACGTGGTCTACGACCGCGACACCGGACAGCTTCTCACCGGCAGCTTCATGGATTACTGCATGCCGCGCGCGGGGCTGGTGCCGGACATCCGCATGCAGGACGCGCCCCTGCCGAGCGTCAACAACACGCTCGGCGTGAAAGGCGTGGGCGAGTCGGGCTGCACCGCCTCGATGCCCTCGCTCACCAACGCGGTGATCGACGCGCTGCGCCCGCTCGGCATCCAGCATCTCGACATGCCGCTGACGCCGGCGAAGGTGTGGCACGCGATTCAAACGGCCAAGAAAATCTAATTGAGCCGCAGATAAACGCAGATACACGCGGATAAGAACACCCCAAAGAACCCTTGCCACAGAGAACACAGAGTTCACAGAGAAAAGAAATGAAGAACGATTCTAGTTTTTTTGATCCGCGTTTATCTGCGTTTATCTGCGGCTAATTGATCTTGGCTATTGAAATGAGCGCGACAACACATAAACATCACGGGCCGATCGGGCGGGTCGAGGACGCGCGGCTCACGACCGGCGCGGGCCAGTATGCGGCCGACTGGAAACTTCCCGGCCAGCTCTACGCCTGCTTCCTGCGCTCGGACCGGGCGCATGCGGACATCATCTCGGTCAACACCGCGAAAGCGGCGAAGCATCCGGGCGTGAAGCGGGTCTATACCGGCGAGGATGCGATCAAGGCCGGCTACGTCAAGCAGATGCATACCCTGACGTTCCCCGGCAAGGGCGGCATGCAGACCCGCGCGCCGGAGCGTCCGGTGCTCGCGCACGGGCGCGTGCGCTTCGTGGGCGAGGCGGTTGCACTGGTGGTGGCGGACTCCGCGGCCGCGGCGCAGGACGCCCTGGAGCTGATCGAAGTGGATTACCGCGATCGGCCGCCCGCGATCCATCCCGAGGAAGCGCTCGCGCCCGGCGCGGCGCAGCTGCACGAGAGCGTTCCGGGCAACTTGTCCCTGGAGGCGGAAGCCGGCGACGCGGCCGCCGTCGAAGCGGCCTTCGCCGGGGCGGCGCACGTGACGCGCCTCAAGGTCGAGGTGACGCGCGTTGCGCCCAATCCCATGGAGCCGCGCGCCTGCACGGTCGCCCACGACGCGCGCGACGGCTCGTACACGATCCACACCTGCATGCAGGGCGTCACCACGCTGCGCAAGAGCCTGTCGGTGTATACCGGCGTCGCGGAAGACAAGCTCCATTTCGTGGCGCGCGACATAGGCGGCGGTTTCGGACAGCGCACCCCCGCGTACCCGGAACATTGCGCCCTGATGATCGCCGCGAAAGACCTCGGCAAGCCGGTGAAATGGGTTTCCACGCGCTCGGAAGGCCTCGCCTGCGATACTCACGGCCGCGCCAACATCATCGACGGCGCGCTGGCGCTCGACCGCGACGGCAAATTCCTGGCGATGCGGCTCGACTGGGTGAACGACATGGGCGCCTACCTCGGGCCGGCGTCGATGGGCCACATCCGCAACACCTCCACCTGCATGACCGGCGTCTACCGCATCCCCGCGCTCTACGCGAGTTACCGGGTGGCGCTGACCAGCACCACGCCGGTCTCCTCCTACCGCGGCGCGGGTCGCCCCGACATCGCCTATGCCGTCGAGCGCCTGGTCGACCAGGCCGCGGCGGAGCTGAAGCTGGATGCGGCCGAGCTGCGCCGCCGCAACTTCATCCCGCGCGAAGCGTTCCCGTACAAGACGCCGACCGGCTCCACCTACGAGAACGCGGATCTGCACGGCATGCTCGAGAAAGCGCTCAAGCTCGCCGACTGGAAAGGCTACGCGAAGCGCCGCGCGGCAACGGAGAAGCAGGGAAAATTGCGCGGCATCGGCGTCGCGACCGTGATCGAGAACACCGGCGCCGGCGCGGCGCTGAAGGACGATGTCGAAATCATTCTGGAGAAAAGCGGCAACGTTACCGTCCATACGCAGGCGAAATCGCAGGGGCACGGGCACGAGACCACCTTCGCGATGATCGTCTCGAACGCGCTCGGCATCCCGCTCGAGCGGGTGAAAATCGTCCAGGGCGCGCCGGAAAAGCAGCACCAGCTGCTGGGGAACCATACCGGCGGCTCGCGCAGCACCGTGGGCGCGGGCAGCGTCTGCCATCTCGCCGCGCAGAAGCTGATCGAGCACGGCCGCTCCGCTGCCGCCCTCGAGCTGGGCGTCGAGCCCTCGCAGGTGGAATACGCCGGCGGCGTATTCCATACACGGGAAGCGAAACGAAAAATCCGGCTGGGCGATCTTGCGAAATCCGGCCCGGTAATCATCGCGGCGGAAGGCAAGTTCGGGTCCACCTTTCCCAACGGCTGCCACATCGCGGAAGTCGAGATCGATCCCCAAACCGGCACGACCGAAATCGCCTCGTACTGCGCGGTGGACGACGTCGGCACGGTGATCAACCACGAAGTCGTCGAAGGCCAGCTGCATGGCGGCGTCGTCATGGGCGCGGGCCAGATTTTCGGCGAGCACGTGGTCTACGACCGCGGCACCGGGCAGCTCCTGACGGGTAGCTTCATGGATTACTGCATGCCGCGCGCCGGGCTCGTCCGTAGCGTGCGCGGGGAAGAGCATCCGACGCCGAGCAAGGTGAGCCCGCTCGGGGTGAAGGGCGTGGGCGAGTCGGGTTGCACGGGGTCGCTGCCGGCGCTCGCCAACGCGGTGATGGACGCGCTGCGGCCGCTGGGTATCCGGCACATCGACATGCCGCTGACGTCCTCGAAAGTGTGGGGCGCGCTGCAAGCGGCGCGGAAATGATCATGGAAGGGTATTTCTGGCCGGGGCGCCGCTGCCGGTCCATCACGAAAGGATAGCCGAATGTACCAATTCAATTATGTGAAAGCCAAGTCGCTGCAGGAGGCCGTCAAGCTCCTGGCCAAGAACGCGGAAGCGAAGCTCCTTGCCGGTGGCATGACGCTGCTGCCGACGTTGAAGCAGCGTCTCGCCCGGCCGACGCACCTCATCGACATCGCGGGCCTGCCCGAACTGCGCAAGATCGAAGTGAAGGGGGGCAAGCTCGTGATCGGCGCGGGAGCGAAGCACCATGATGTGGCGACTTCTCCCGTCGTGAAGAAAGCGATCCCGGCGCTCGCGGGCCTGGCCTCGGCGATCGGCGACCCCCAGGTGCGCAACCAGGGCACGATCGGCGGCTCGGTGGCGAACAACGATCCCGCCGCGGATTATCCCGCCGCGGTCCTGGGCCTGGGAGCGACGGTGGTGACCACCAAACGGGAAATCCCCGCGGACAAGTTTTTCCAGGGGCTATTCACGACCGCGCTCGCGGAGGGCGAGATCGTCGTGCGCGTCGAATTCCCGCTGCCCAAGCGTGCCGCCTACTCGAAGTTCCACCACCCGGCGTCGGGCTACGCGATGGCCGGCGTTTTCATCGCGCAGGCCGCCGGCGGCGTGCGGGTCGCGGTGACGGGCGCGGGCCCCGGCGTGTTCCGCTGGAAGGCGGCGGAAGCCGCGCTCGAGAAGAGCCTGAAGCCCGCCGCGCTCGAGGGCCTGAAGCTCGACTTCCGCGAATTCAACAATGACATCCACGCCGACCGCGAATATCGCGCCAACCTGGTGCGGGTGATGGCGAAGCGCGCGGTTGCGAAGCTGTCCGGCAAGAAATAGCCGGAAAGACTCTTACCGCGGAGGACGCAGAGGACGCGGGGGAAAGCGGACGAACAAATTGATTTTCTTTCGATTCACGATTCACGACTCACGAATCACGAATCACGAATCACGACTCTCGACTCACGAATCACTTTCGGGAAAAGAACATGGCCAAGGTCACAATCAAGGTAAACGGCAAGAACCACACCAAGTCGGTCGAGGACCGCACGCTGCTCGTCAACTTCCTGCGCGACGAGCTGGGATTGACCGGCACGCACGTCGGCTGCGACACCAGCCAGTGCGGCGCCTGCACCGTGCATGTCAACGGGCGGGCGGTAAAGTCCTGCACGTTGCTCGCGGCCCAGGCGAACGGGGCGAGCGTGATGACGATCGAAGGCCTGGCGAAGAAAGGCAAGCTGCACCCGATCCAGCGCGCCTACTCCGAGTGCCACGGCCTGCAATGCGGCTTCTGCACGCCGGGGATGATCATGGCGACCGCGGGCCTCTTGAAGGACAAGCCCAATCCCACCGACGACGATATCTACAAGGGGCTCGAGGGCAACCTCTGCCGCTGCACCGGCTACATCAACATCGTGAAAGCGGTGAAGATGAGCGCGAGGCTGCTGCGCAAGTAGATCCCATGCGCCTGGTTGCCATCGTTCTTGCCGTAGCCGGCAGTATCGGGCCTGTTCACGCGCAGACCCCCGCCTACCCGTCGCGCGCGATCACGCTGGTCGTGGCGTCCGCTCCCGGCGGCACCACCGATTTCACCGCGCGGCTGCTGGCCGAGCCCCTGACCAGGAGCCTGAAGCAGAGCGTGATCGTGGACAACCGCGGCGGCGGCAGCGGCAATATCGGCACCGGCCTCGCCGCCAAGGCGCGCCCGGACGGCTACACGCTGCTGGTGCAGTACTCGGGCTTCCACGTGGCGAACCCGTCGATGTTCAAGGAACTTGCATGGAGCCCGACGCGCGATTTAGCCAGCATCGGCATGGCCCTGGTGGCGCCGCACGTTTTCGTGGCCCATCCCTCGCTGCCGGTGAAGAACCTGGCTGACCTCGGCAAGCTGGCGCGCGATCAGCGCGGCGCGCTGCCCTACGCTTCCTCGGGGGTGGGCTCCATCCAGCACATCGGCACCGAGCTCTTCCTCCAGTTCGTCAAGGCGAAGATGGTGCACGTGCCGTACAAGGGCGCGGGGCCGGCGACGATCGATCTCCTGTCCGGCCAGGTCACTGTCTTCAATACGACGCCGCCCTCGCTCATCCAGCATGTCCGCACCGGGCGGTTGCGGGCGCTCGCGTACCTCAGCAAGCAGCGTCACCCGACCCTGCCCGAGATCCCGACCTCGGCCGAATCCGGGATGCCGGGTTACGAAGTGGAATCCTGGTTTGCGGTGTTCGCGCCAGCGGGTAAGCCGCGCGATATTCTGGAGCGGTTGAGCGCGGAGGTCACACGCATCGTGGACTCGCCGGACTTCAAGCGCCGCGCCGAGGAGCAGGGCGCCTTCGCGCGCTCCATGGACCCCAAGGCGCTGGACGCCTACGTGGTGCGCGAGATCGACCAGTGGGGCAAAGTGATCCGGACCGCCGGCATCACGATGGAATAGCGCGCCGCTGGAACTTGAAAAGACCTTTTTGCCACAGAGAACACAGAGTTCACAGAGGAAGATCAAGAACACAGGTCATTTTCAAGTCTCACCCATCGGGTGAGTGTTGCGTCCTGATTGAACCCCTTGAATCTCTCTGTGTTCTCTGTGATCTCTGTGGCTGAATTGCAGTTTTTACGATTGGCCAGCCAGTTCATATCTTAGAGGGTCAGGACCGACCCCGATTGTTCCAAGAGGCCCCTATGAAAATCGCCGTCATCCACGACTACGCCGACGTGCTGCGCAAGTCGCGTGCTTTTCCCCGTCTCCAGGGGCATGAGGTCGTGATTCACAACGACGCCTACATCGACCCCGCGCGGGTGGTGCAACAGGTCAAGGGTTGCGACGCGTTGCTGCTGACGCAGCAGCGGGTGAGAATTACCCGCCAGATCATCGAGCAGCTGCCCCAGTTGAAGTTCATCAGCCAGACCGGCCGCAACGTGAGCCACCTCGATGTTGCCGCCTGCACCGACCACGGCATCCTGGTGTCCGCGGGCGGCCATGACAGCAAGAGCCCGTACACCGCCACCGGCGAGCTGGCATGGGCGCTGATTCTCGCGTCGCTGCGTCATCTGCCCTACGAAGTGGAGCGCTTGAAGCAAGGCCACTGGCATTCCACCGCGGGCACGCGGCTCTACGGCCACACGCTGGGCATTTACGCTTTCGGCCACATCGGCGGCGGCGTGGCGCGCGTCGGGCGCGCGTTCGGCATGAACGTGGTGTGCTGGGGCCGCGAAGGCTCGCTCGCGCGCGCCAGGGCCGAAGGCTTCGAAATCGCGGCGAGCCGCGAAGCTTTCTTCGAGCAGGCGGACGTCATCAGCCTGCACATTCCGTCCAATAAAGCCACGCGCGGCATCATCACGGCGGCGGACCTTGGGCGCATGAAGCCGACGTCGCTCCTGGTCAATACCAGCCGCGCGCCCATCATCGAGGAAGGCGCCCTGGTCGCGGCGCTGGAAAAGGGGCGCCCCGGCTTTGCCGCGGTCGATGTCTACGAGGAGGAACCGGTCGTTGGCGCCAACCACCCGCTGCTGAAGATGAAAAACGCGCTGTGCTCGCCGCACCTGGGCTACGCCGAAAAGGGCAGCTACGAGGAAATTTACGCCGGCGGCGTGGAGCAATTGCTCGCTTTTGCCGCGGGCAAGCCCATCAACGTGCAGAATCCCGAAGCGGCAGGCAAGAAATAGCACGGACCGCGGGCGAGGTTACACCGGGCAGACGGTGCCGGGAGTAGACTACCGCTGCTTATGACCGGAACATTCGCAGAGGCCCTGGAAGCCCGCACCCGGGAGGTGCTGGACCGCTGCACGCGCTGCGGCAAGTGCTTCGAGGTTTGCCCGATGACCGCGCCCGCGGGAATCGCGGACCGCAAGGGCCCCGACATCGTCGGCGGCGTGCTGAACCTGATCCAGGGCGGGACCGCCGCGCCCGAAGCCGAGCGCTGGGCGCAGGTGTGCTCGGGCAGCGGCAGCTGCATCCCGGCATGTCCCGAAGCCGTCAACCCGCGCTTCATGCTCGCCTTAGCACGCGTCGCGATGCAGAAGCGCGCGACCGCGGCAGAGCAGCACCAGAAAGGGAGCGCCGCGTTTTCCAGCATGGGCCGCGGCGTGCGCGTGCTCTCGCGCATGCAACTCGCGCCTGAAATACTGAAGCGCTTCCACGGCGAGGGCGCGCAAGGCGGGCCGCCGCAGGTCGTTTTCTACACCGGCTGCAACGTGCTGAAGACGCCGCACATCGTGCTTCTCTGCCTCGACATCCTCGACGCGCTCGGCGTCACCTACCAGGTGATGGGCGGCCCCGGCGATTGCTGCGGCGTGCTGCAGTTTCGCAGTGGTGACCTCGAGGCTTCCGGCCGCATCGCTTACCGCACGACCGACCGTTTCGCCGCCACCGGCGCGCCCAAGGTGCTGGCGTGGTGCCCGACGTGCACGATCCAGATCGGGGAAAACGTCCTGCCGGGGCGCGCGGGACCCGCGGAGCCGCCCGCGTACGACCTCGAAGCTTTCGTCGTCTTCCTCGCCGGCCAGCTCGAGCGCCTGCAGCCGCTCATGCGCCACCCGGTGAAGAAAAGGGTCGGCCTGCACGAGCACCCGGGCGTGGCCGGGGTGTGCGAGTCCGCCATCAGAATACTGCGCGCGATACCCGGCGTGGAGTACGTCGAGCTCGAGCAGCCGCAGGTGGGCTACATGTGCAACACGCTGCAGCCGCTGCCCGCATTCAAGCGCGACGTGCACCGGAACATCCTGGAAGCCGCCGCGCGCGCCGGTGTCGACACGCTCGCCGGCGTTTATCACGCGTGCCACCGCGAGCTGTGCAGCCACGAAAAAGACTGGCCGTTCGAGGTCGTGAATTTCCTCGAGCTGATCGGTGAGAGCATGGGGGTCAGGCGCGAAGACCGCTTCAAGCGCCTGAAGAAGATGCAGGACGCCGACGCGATCCTTGCCGACGTGATGGACCTCGTCGAGGCGCACGGCCTCGGGCTCGAGGAAGTGCGCGCTGTCATCGAAAAAGACCTGCTTGGGGAGCAGCCGCTGCCGCTGCGCAGCGCCCGCACCGACCGGGACACCGCGTCGTCCCCAGGTTAAGCCGACGAGGAGGAGGAAGATGAGAAAAGCGACGATTGCCGCCCTGGTGCTTGCGGGCGCGGGCTTCACGGCGACCCACGCGCTGGCGCAGGGCGCGGCGGCGGATTACCCGCAGCGGCCGATCCGCATCCTGGTCGGTTTTCCGCCCGGCGGCGCCACCGACATCCTCGCGCGGATACTGGCCACGCATCTGGCGACGTCGTGGGGCCAGCAGGTCGTGATCGACAACCGCGGCGCCGCCGCCGGCACCTTCGCCGCCAGCATCGTGGCGAAGGCAACGCCGGACGGCTATACCCTGATGATGGTGCCGAGCGGGCCGTTCACGATCAGCGTCAGCACTTACTCGAACCTGCCGTACGACGCGGTCAGGGATTTCGCGGCGTTGTCGTTGCTGGCCTGGGTCACCAATGCACTCGTCATCAACCAGAACTCTCCCGTGCAATCGCTGCAGGACCTGATCCGCCTGGCCAAGGAGAAGCCGGGCCAGTTAACCAATGGCTCGTCGGGCAACGGCTCGCTGCACCACCTGGCGGGGGAAGTGTTCAAGCGCCTCACCGGCACCAATATCATCCACGTGCCCTTCAAGGGCGGCGGCCCGATGATCGTCGCGGTCGCCGGCAACGAAGTGTTGTTTGCGTTCGCTTCCGTGCCCTCGGCGATGCCGATGATCCAGGCGAAACGCATTCGGCCGCTGGTCGTGACCAGCCTGAAGCGCTCGGTGACGCTGCCGGAGGTGCCGACGATAGCGGAAGCCGGCGTGCCGTTGCCCGCGGGGCTGGAAATGCGGGAGTGGTATGGCATGCTCGCGCCGGCCCGCACACCGCCGGCCCTCGTGGACAAGCTCAATGCCGAAATGGTGAAGATCTTCAAGAGGCCCGACGTGCAGACGCGGTTGGGCGAGATGGGCGCCGAGTTCGCGGGGAGCTCCCCGAAGGAGTTGGCGGCGCAGATTGCCTCCGACGTCAAGACCTGGGCCGCGGTGGTGAAGGAAGCCGGCGTGCGCGCCGACTAGCAGCTTGTCGGAATTAGGTCATGAAATGGGGTCTTCACTGTCATTGCCTCCCGTTATCGGGCGGGCGGTTTTGCATAAGGAATTTGTCGGATTTCAGACCGGCAAATTCCTTGGTAGTCCCGATTCTCGAAAAAATCCGTTCGCAACGCTGCCGGTCGAGCTCGCCGGCAACACCCGGCCGGGAGCACCATCCGAGCAGTTGTTCGCCTGCGCTGTCCGCCGCGGCTGTGGCGCCCTGGAACCGGTCCTTCAACTTCATCACCTGTAGCGCAAGCCGCTGCGCCTGAACCTCGGCAGGGCTGTCCAGACCCAGCGACAATTCGAGCGCGAGCAGAACCTGGCGGCGCGGCTCTGCTTCTTTTGCCATGCGCTTGACGTGTTCGCTCGCGGCAGCCGCATCGCCCAGGGCGCGCAATGCGGCATCGCGCCGCGCCAGAATCTTCTGTTCCCACGCCGCAGGCAGAACTGGCATGGCAGCCCACTTTTCCTGTGTCGAAGCCTCTTTATTTGCAGGTTCGGCCGCAGCCTGGTTTAAACCCGCGCCAGCCTGTACCAGGCGGTCGAGCTCATCGCACAGGCGCTCCTTCGCCGCCAGCGTCCCCCAGACCGCCGCCTCGCGCGAGCGGGCGCGCGCCGATACCAAAGCGTCGACCGCGGTCTTCGCCTTGCCGAAGCGCGATTCCAGGTCGCGCAACCCGGACCCGGCTTCTCGCGGCTGCTGGCTCCACTTTTCCTGCAGCTCGCGCTGCAGCCGGCGCAGGGTCTGATCGTCCTTGTCTGTTTCCTGCGCCAACTGCTCGAATTGCAGGCAGAGGTCCTCCAGAGCGCGACGGAATTCGTGTTTGCGGACATCCTCGTCCTTGCGCCCGGCATCGCGCGCATTGAACACCGAATCGCAGGTTGAGCGGAACTGCTTCCAAAGGACGCGCTCGTCGCGCGGCGCAATCGCCATCGCTTTCGCCTGCTCCTGCCATCTCGCCTGAATCGCCTTGAGTTGTGAAGGGGTGTCGCGTTCCATCGCCTTGGATACGAGCGCCCCGGCCTCCTCGATCAGCTTCCTGCGGCCTTCCTTCGCCAGATCGCGCGCCGCCGACAAGGCGTCGCGCAGCGGGGCGAGCGTGGTCCTGAGCCGCGCATCGAGTTTTTTCCAGTCGCCCGGCTCGAGG
>CAZFRR010000317.1:0-18691 GCA_964521405.1 uncultured Streptomycetaceae bacterium
GAATCACGAATCACGAATCACGAATCACGAATCACGAATCACGAATCACGAATCACGAATCACGAATCACGAATCACGAATCACGAATCACGAATCACGAATCACGAATCACGAATTTTGGAACCGCCGGGCGCGCCCGGGCCGCCAGGCGTCCGGACTGATTCAGTCGTTCCGTCCGCGCACGCCTTCGTAGAGGGCCTGCAGCCTTGCCAGGTCGGCCTCGTAGTTGCCGGTCGGCTCGAACACCGGGTAGAGGCGCAGGGACCTGCGCCCGTAATCGAAAGCCGCGGGCAGGATCGGCACCTTTGCCGCGAGCGCGATGTTGTAGAAGCCGCTGCGCCACGGCGTGCCGCGCTTGCGCGTGCCTTCCGGGGCGATGCCGAGGAGAATCCGCTCCTCGCGCGCAATCATTTCCACCGCATCGGTGACCGCGCCTTGCGGGGTGTCGCGGATCACCGGTATGCCGCCGCACCAGCGCATCAGCCATCCCAGCCAGGGATTGAACAGCGTGTGCTTGGCGAGAAATCGCACGCGCAGCCCGAGCGCAAACACCACCAGGATGCCGATGACGAAATCCCAGTTGGAAGTATGCGGCGCAGCGATCGCGATGAGCTTGGGGCGGTCCGGGAACCCTCCATCCACGCGCCAGCCGAGCAGGCGCAGCAGCCCGCGCGCGATGGCCTTGGTCAACGCGTTGCCGCGCCGCGGCAGGCTGGAAGGCAGTTCCGGAAAGCGTCCGCTACGCACGCCTTACCTCGTCACTCGACACTCGCCACTCATTACTCATCACTCAGCACTGTCTCTAGTGCGCCTTGTCCCAGTTCGGGCCGGCGCCGACATCCACCACCAGCGGCACGGCGAGCGCAGCAACCCCGCTCATCAGCTTCGGCAGCTCGTGCTTCACGTGCCCAAGCTCGCCATCCGGCACCTCCAGCACCAGCTCGTCGTGCACCTGCATGATGAGCCGCGACTTCATGTGTTTTCCCGCGAGCCAGCGATCCACCGCGATCATCGCCATCTTGATGAGGTCCGCCGCCGTGCCCTGCATCGGCGCGTTGATCGCAGCGCGCTCCGCGGCCTGGCGGCGCGGGCCGTTGCCGCCGCGGATCTCGGGCAGCCAGAGCCTGCGTCCGAACACCGTCTCGACGTAACCCTTGTCCCGCGCCTCTTCGCGCGTGCGCTTCATGTACGCGGCCACGCCCGGGTAGCGCATGAAGTAGCGGTCCATGTACTGCTGCGCGGCGACGCGCTCGATCCCCAGCTGGCGCGCAAGCCCGAACGCCGACATGCCGTAGATCAGCCCGAAGTTGATGACCTTGGCGTAGCGGCGCTGCTCGGCATCCAGCGCCTGCGGCGCGATCCCGAATATTTCAGCGGCGGTGGCGCGGTGGATATCCTCGCCGGCGGCGAACGCCGCGAGCAGGCTTGCGTCCTGCGAGATGTGCGCCATGATCCGCAGCTCGATCTGGGAATAGTCGGCCGACACGATGTGGCCGCCCCCGGGCGCGATGAACGCCTCCCGGATGCGGCGCCCTTCGGCAGTGCGTATCGGGATGTTCTGCAGGTTGGGCTCGTTGCTCGCGAGCCGCCCCGTCACCGCCACCGCCTGCCCGTAGTTGGTATGCACGCGCCCCGTCGCCGGATCGATCATCTCCGGCAGCTTGTCCGTGTAGGTGGATTTGAGCTTGGCGAGGCCGCGGTACTCCAGGATCAGCTTGGGCAGCGGATGGTCGAGCGCGAGCTCGGCCAGCGACTCCTCGTCGGTCGAGGGCTGGCCCGAGGGGGTTTTCTTGACCGGCGTCAGCCCCTTCTTCTCGAACAGGATCTCCTGGATCTGCTTCGGCGAGTTGAGGTTGAACGGCTGCCCGGCCTCCCCGTGCGCCCTCGCCTCGAGCTCCACCATCTTCTCGCCGAACTCGCGCGAGAGCTCCTTCATCAACCCGGCATCCAGCAGCACTCCGTTGCGCTCCATGGTGAAGAGCACGCCGACGAGCGGCATTTCCACCTCGCGGTAGATGCGCGCGATTTTGGGATCGGCCTCGACGCGCGGATGCAGCGCCTGGTGCAGTTGCAGAGTGACGTCGGCATCCTCGGCTGCGTACTCCGCGGCGCGCTCCACCGCCACCTGCTCGAAACCGATGCGGCTTGCCCCCTTGCCGGTCACCTCGTCGTAGGTGATGGTCTTCACGCCGAGGTGGCGCTCGGCCAGGCTGTCCATGTCGTGCGGAAGATGGCTCTCCAGCAGGTAGGACTCGATGAGCGTATCGTGCGCGAGGCCGGCGAACCGCACGCCGTGGTTCGCAAACACATGCATGTCGTATTTCGCGTTCTGGCCGAGCTTGGCGCGGCTGGCGTCCTCGAGCCAGGGCTTGAGCCGGTCGAGCACCGCTTTGCGCTCGAGTTGATGCGGCGCGCCGGTATAGCGGTGCGCCAGCGGCACGTAGGCGGCGGCGCCCGCCTCGACCGAGAACGAAACGCCCACCAGTTCAGCCTTGGCGGGATCGAGGCTGGTGGTTTCCGTGTCCACCGAGACAAGATCGGCGGTGCCGATCTTGTCTAACCAGTCATCCAGCTGTTTCACCGTCAGCACCGTCTCATAATTGCGAGAGACGCCGGGCGATAGACGAGAGGCGCTCTCGATCAGCGGCTGGGGCGCCGTATCCGTCTCTCGTCTCTCGTCTCTCGTCTCTGGTTTCTCGTCCTTCGTCTCTCCTTCCGCGCCATCGAGCTCGCGCCTCCAGCTCTTGAATCCCATGCGGTCGAACAATTCGGCGAGTTTCGCGGTATCGCGCGGCTGCATGGCGAGGTCCAGCACCTTCACCGGCAGCCCGACATCGCACTTGATGGTCAGCAGCTCCCGTGCCTGCGGCAGCCACGGCAGCGCCTTGCGCAGGTTCTCGCCCCGTTTGCCCCCGATCTCGGCCGCGCGCGCCACCAGGTTATCGAGCGTTCCGTATTCGGTGAGCCATTTCACCGCGGTCACCGGTCCAACGTCCGCCACGCCCGGCACGTTGTCCACGGTGTCGCCGATCAAAGTCAGATAGTCGATGATGCGCTCGGGCCTGACGCCGAATTTTTTCGCCACCCGGTCCTCGTCCAGGATCTCGCGCCCGCCGGTTCGGGGATCGGCATTTTCAACGGTAATGACGGGGTTCACGAGCTGCATCAGGTCCTTGTCGCCAGTGGCGATGATGACGCGCAGGCCCTGGCGCTCGGCCTGTCTGGCGAGCGTGCCGATAACGTCGTCCGCTTCCACCCCCTCGATCTCGAGCTGCGGCCAGCCCATCGCGGCGATGGTTTCCTTGAGCGGCTTAAGCTGCGCCACGAGCTCGTCCGGCATCGCCGGGCGGTTGGCCTTGTATTCGGGATACAGGTCGTCGCGGAAGGTCCTGCCCTTGGCGTCGAATACGCAGGCGCAGTAATCGGCCGGCGTGTCCTTCAGCAGCCGGCGCAGCATGTTGATGACGCCGTAGACCGCGCCGGTCGGCTCGCCCTTCGGGTTGCGCAGATCGGCGCGCGCAAGCGCGTGGAACGCGCGGTAGAGGTAGGACGAGCCGTCGACCAGCAGCAGCGTTTTCATCGCCCGGCATTATGGCTTAGTTGGCGGCCGGGCGTGAAATACGGTTGCTTTCCTTTCAATTGCAACGGGAAACCCCGATAATATCGGGTGGTCCAAGCCCGTATGAGCATGCGTTTGTCGCGAGTATTTCCATTCCTGGCAGCCCTGCTGCTTGCCGCCGCGCTGCCGGTGGCGGCCCAGCAGGCGAAGCCCCCCGTGTTGCAGCCGGTGCCGGAGCCGCCGCCTCCGCCGCCGGGTTTCGAGCTCGATTCCGCGGTCGAGCCGCAGGTGACCATCCTGAAACGCGGCACCGACACCGTCGAGGAATACCGCATCGGCGGCAAGCTCTACATGATCAAGGTCACGCCCCCGCACGGCAAGCCTTACTACATGGTCGACCACAGGGGCGACGGCACGTTCGTGCGCCAGGACAATTTCGACAGCGGCATCCGGCCGCCGATGTGGGTGATCTTCAGTTTTTAGCTACCGGCGGCCAGCCGCAATGGTTTAAGCTGTCGGCTGACCGCGGCAGCTAAAAACTGTACATGTCAGTTTTCACCACCGTCACCCGCGAACAGCTCAGCGCCTGGCTCAATCACTATTCCATCGGCAGCCTCGTCACCCTCGAGGGCATCGCCGCCGGGATCGAGAACACCAACTACTTCGTCACCACCACGCAGGGCCGCTTCGTTCTCACGCTGTTCGAGAAGCTCACCGCCCGCGAGCTGCCTTTCTACCTCAACCTGCAGGACCACCTGGCGGGGAAAGGCGTGCCCTGCCCCAGGCCGGTCCCCGACCGCTCCGGTTCGTTTCTCGGTGAGTTGAACGGCAGGCCGGCCGCGCTGGTGCACTTTCTTTCCGGCAAGGACGTCGCCAACCCCGCCGCCGGACTGTGCGCGCAAGCCGGCGCGATGCTCGCCGGCATTCACATGGCCGGCAGCTCCTATGCCGGCAGGATGGACAATCCGCGCAGCCCGAAGTGGTGGACGGCGGTGATGCCGAGAATCGTTCCCTTTATGGGAGCGGAAGACGTGAAGCTGCTCGAGGACGAGGTGCGCCACCAGTCCCGGAATCTCCCGCGGGAACTGCCGCGCGGGGCGATACACGCCGACTTCTTCCGCGACAACGTGCTGTTCGAGAATGGGCGCATCTCGGGCGTGATCGATTTCTATTTTGCCTGCACCGATGCGCTGCTCTACGACGTCGCGATCACCGTCAACGACTGGTGCGTGGCGGCTGACGGCGCGCTCGACGGCGGGCGCGCCGGAGCGCTGATCGAGGCCTATGGCAGGGCGCGCCCGTTTACCGCGGCCGAACGCGCGGCGTGGCCGGCCATGCTGCGCGCGGGCGCGCTGCGCTTCTGGGTTTCCCGCCTCTACGACTTCTACCTGCCGCGCCCGGGCGAGCTGACACACGCCAAGGACCCGGGGCACTTCCGAGCCATACTCGCTGCTCAGGTTGCCGCCGGCGAGCGCCTGCCGCAGCTCGTCCCGTGAGCCGTATAATTCATCTGCGCGAACCAGCAGCATCGTGCGGCAGTTCGAGGTGACGCCGCATTAAAGCGGCGCACCTCAACGGCCGGCAGCACGTGGTAACGCCAATAAAGGAAACAATGCCCATGGAAGTGCGGGTAGTCACGGCGGGCAGGGGCTGGCAGTGGATCGTGGACGGGTTCACGCTGTTCAGAAAGACCCCGGCGATGTGGATTACCCTCACGACCCTGCTCGTCCTGATCTGGGTGGTATCGCTCGTCCTGCCGCTGCTGGGAACGTTGCTGTTCAACCTGCTGTCGCCCCTGTTCCTGGCGGGACTGATGACCGGCTGCCGCGCGGTCGAGAACGGCGAGGCGCTGGAAATCCGGCACCTGTTCGCGGGCTTCAAGCAGCAGTCCGCGCCGCTGGTTACGATCGGGGGCGTCTATCTGGTGGGCACCATCGTCGTGATGGGCATCGTGCTGCTCGCGGCCGGCGGCTCGATGCTGCCCACCGTGCTGTCCAAGGGCGCGGGGGTCGACGTCGAGACGCTGCGGGCGGCGATACGCAGCCTCGCGATCGCGCTCCTCGTCGGCTCCGCCTTCTATATCCCTCTCATCATGTTGATCTGGTTCGCGCCGCTCTTGGTGATGTTCGAGGGGATGGCGCCGGTTGCGGCAATGAAACTTTCGTTCTCCGCCTGCTTCAGGAACACGGTTCCCTTCCTGGTTTACGGCGTGGCGGTCCTCGGCATGTGGATCGTCCTGTCGCTGCCTGCCGCGGCGGGCTTCATCGGCGGACTGCTGGTGCTCGCCCTGCTGCTGACTTCGATCCCGGTGCTGATCTGCTCGATCTACGCGAGCTACAAGGACGTCTTCGCTCCCTCGCGCAGCGCCTCGACCACCGGCGGCAACCCGTTCCTCAGATAGGTTCAAGGTTCAAGGTTCAAGGTTCAAGAATGTCAGCGCGAGCTGCCGCTCGCGAGTTTGAACTCGGAACTCGGAACATTGAACCCGGAACTCGAATCCCGGAACCCGGAATCGACGATCAGGCAGGGATCAGCTTCGCGTACTCCAGCGCGAGCCACTTCAGCCCGCCCGCGCGGAAGTTGACCTGCACGCGCGCGTCGGGACCGCGCCCCTCGGCATTGACGATGACCCCGGCGCCGAAGGTGGCGTGCACCACGCTCTGCCCGACACGCCACTGCGCGTCGGGTTCCGGGTTCAAGGTTCCGGGTTCCGGGTTGAAGACGCTGGCGACGCTCTTTCTTCTTGGCTCGGAACTCGGAACTCGGAACTCGGAACGGCGGTTAATGCGCCGCATTAACCGCTCCGGTATTTCGCGGAAGAAGCGCGAGGCGATCCCATAGCGCGTCTGGCCGTGCAGCATCCGGCTTTGCGCGAGCGAGAGGTAGAGCCGGCGGCGCGCGCGCGTCAACGCCACGTACATCAGACGCCGCTCCTCCTCGATGCCGTCAGCTTCCGTCAGGCTGTTCTCATGCGGGAACAGCCCCTCTTCGAGCCCGCTCACGAACACGCTGTGGAACTCGAGCCCCTTCGCCGAGTGCACGGTCATCAACTGCAGTGCGTCAGCTCCGGCCTGCGCCTGGTGCTCGCCCGCTTCCAGTGCGGCGTGGGAGAGGAACGCGCTCAATTCGTCGGGTTCATCCACGCCCGCGGCCTCGCCCGCCGGCTGCACGTCGCGCTCCGCAACGAAGGTGGCGGCGGCATTGATCAGTTCCGCAAGGTTCTCCAGCCGGTCGGCGCCCTCGCGCTCGGCGCGGTAGTGCGCTTTCAGCCCGCTCGCCTCGATCACGTGCTCGATGATTTCGGGCAATGGCAGGTTCTTCGTCGCCTCCCGCATTTGCAGGACGAGGGCGACGAAGGCGGGAATGCCCTTGCCGAGTGCTGAGTGCTGAGCCCCGTTAGAGGCCGTGCCTCTAACGGGGTAAGTGATGAGTTGTCGGTGTCGCCGCCTTTTCCTTCTGCCTTCTGCCTTGTGCCTTGTGCCTTGAGGAGCGCGGTTTCCCAGAGGCTGCCGCCGCGCGCCTTGGCTTCATCCTGAAGCTGCTCGAGCGAGCGGGCGCCGATGCCGCGCGCGGGAAAGTTGATGACGCGCATCAACGCCCCGTCGTCAGCCAAGCCGGCGACCAGCCGCAGGTAGGCGAGCGCATGCTTCACTTCCTGGCGCTCGAAAAAGCGCAGCCCGCCATACACCCGGTACGGCACGCCGGCGGAGAAGAGGGCATGCTCGAGCACGCGCGACTGCGCGTTGGAGCGATAAAGGACGGCGATCTGGCCGAGCGCAACGCCCTCCGCGCGCAACGCCCGCGCCTCGTCCACGACAAAACCGGCCTCCTCGAAATCGGTCGCCGCCTCGAACACGCGCAGCGGCTCGCCTTTCGCTTCCGCGGTCCACAGGTTCTTGCCGAGCCGGCGGCGGTTGTGGCCGATCAGCGCGTTGGCGGCATCGAGTATGTGGCCGTGCGAGCGGTAGTTCTGCTCGAGCTTGATCACGCGCTCGATGGCGAAGTCCTTCTGCAGGTCCTGCATGTTGGCGGCGGACGCCCCGCGGAATTTATATATCGACTGGTCGTCGTCCCCGACGGCGAATACGGCATTCTCGCCGCCGGCCAGCAGCTTCAACCAGGCGTACTGCAGGCGGTTGGTGTCCTGGAATTCGTCCACCAGCACGTGGCGGAAGCGCGCGCAGTAATGGTCGCGCAGCGCGGGATGGGAGGAGAGCAGCTCGTAGGAGCGCAACAGCAGTTCGGCAAAATCCACCACGCCCTCGCGGTTGCACTGGGCGTCGTACTCGAAATAAATCTCCTTCATGCGCCGCGTGAACTCGTCGTGCGCCTCGACCCGGGGAGCGCGCAAGCCCTCGTCCTTGGCCGCCGACACGAACCACTGCACCTGGCGCGGGGGAAAGCGTTCCTCGTCCACGTTGAGGCTTTTCAGCAGCCGCTTGATGAGCGAGAGCTGGTCCTGCGAGTCGAGAATCTGGAACTGCTGCGGCAAGCTGGCCTCGCGGTGATGCGCCCGCAACAGGCGGTTGCACAAGCCGTGGAAGGTGCCGACCCACATGCCGCGGGTGTTGATCGGCAGCATCGCGGAGATGCGCGTAAGCATCTCCTTCGCCGCCTTGTTGGTGAAGGTGACGGCGACGAGCCCGTGCGGGCTCGCCTGCCCGGTCTGGATCAGCCACGCGACGCGAGTGGTGAGCACGCGCGTCTTGCCGCTGCCGGCGCCGGCCAGGATCAGGGCGGACTGGTGGGGCAGTGTGACCGCTTCGAGCTGGCGTTCGTTGAGGCCGGAGAGAAAATCAGGATCGACGCGATTCATCGCGTCGATTATAAAGTACAAATCGACCACGCCCTCTTCGTTCTGGGCAGATTGAACGACAATGCATGCCGTGTCTTCTAAATTAAGAAAACGGCGGCATCACGCCGTTTTCTTTATAATCGCGGTTTTATTCGCGCGCTCCCATGCAGCAGAAATACAATCCGCAAGTCATCGAGCGCGAGGCCCAGGAGCACTGGGAGAACGCCGGCGCCTTCCGCGCAACCGAGACGCCCGGCAAGCCCAAGTATTACTGCCTCTCGATGTTCCCGTACCCCTCGGGCAAGCTCCACATGGGGCACGTGCGCAATTACACCATCGGCGACGTTCTCGCCCGCTACCACCGGATGAAGGGCTGCAACGTGCTGCAGCCCATGGGCTGGGACGCGTTCGGGCTGCCCGCCGAGAACGCGGCGATGGCGAACGGCGTGCCGCCGGCGAAGTGGACCTACGACAACATCGCCTACATGAAGCGGCAGCTGAAGTCGCTCGGCTTCGCCATCGACTGGTCGCGCGAGCTCGCCACCTGCAAGCCCGACTACTACCGCTGGAACCAGTGGCTGTTCCTGCGCATGCTCGAAAAAGGCATCGCCTACAAGAAAACGCAGGTGGTGAACTGGGACCCGGTGGACCAGACGGTGCTCGCCAACGAGCAGGTGATCGACGGGCGCGGCTGGCGCACCGGCGCGCTCGTCGAGAAGCGCGAGATTCCCGGCTATTACCTCGCCATTACCCGCTACGCGGACGAACTGCTCGCCGCGCTCGACACGCTTCCCGGCTGGCCCGAGCGCGTGAAGACGATGCAGGCCAACTGGATCGGGAAAAGCTACGGCGTGCGCTTTGCGTTTAGCTGGACGCTCGACGGCAAGGCCGAGAAGCTCTGGGTCTTCACCACGCGCGCCGACACCATCATGGGCGTCACTTTCTGCGCGGTCGCAGCCGAGCACCCGCTCGCGGCCCACGCCGCGAAAGGCAACCCCGCGCTCGCCGCCTTCGTCGAGGAATGCCGGCGCGGGGCCGTGATGGAAGCCGATATCGCGACGATGGAAAAGAAGGGGATGCCGACCGGCATCAGCGTCACCCATCCGCTCACCGGAAAGCCGGTGCCGGTGTGGGTCGGCAACTACGTGCTGATGGGTTACGGCGAGGGCGCCGTCATGGCCGTGCCCGCCCACGACGAGCGGGATTTTCATTTCGCGAAGAAATACGACCTGCCGATCCGGCAGGTTATCGCGGTGCCGGGCGCGGACGCGTTCACGACGGACCGGTGGCAGGCCTGGTACGAAAGCAAGGACGGCGCCTGCACCGGCTCCGGCAAGTACGACGGACTTGCCTACGGTGCGGCCGTGGACGCGATCGCCGCCGACCTCAAGGCGAAGAGCCTCGGCGAGAAGCAGGTGCTGTGGCGCCTGCGCGACTGGGGCATCTCGCGCCAGCGCTACTGGGGCACGCCGATCCCGATCATCCACTGCGCCGGCTGCGGCGACGTGGCGGTGCCGGACGACCAGTTGCCGGTGGTGCTGCCCGAGGACTGCGTGCCGGACGGCACCGGCAACCCGCTCGCGAAACGCCCCGATTTCGTGAACTGCCGGTGCCCGAAGTGCGGCCAGCCGGCGCGCCGCGAAACCGACACCCTGGACACCTTCGTGGACTCGTCCTGGTACTACCTCCGTTTCGCCTGCCCGGACCACCCGAAGGCGATGGTGGATGAGCGCGCGAATTACTGGCTGCCGGTGGACCAGTACATCGGCGGCATCGAGCACGCCATCCTGCACCTCCTCTACTCGCGCTTCTGGACGAGAGTGATGCGCGACCTCGGGCTGGTCAAGCTCGACGAGCCGTTCGCGAACCTGCTGACCCAGGGCATGGTGCTGAACGATATCTACTTCCGCAAGGGCGATACCGGGCGCATCGCTTATTACAACCCGGCCGAGGTCGAGACCCGGGCCGATGGCGGCGCCGTTCTGAAGAGCGACGGGAAACCCGTCGAGAGCGGCGGCATCGGCACCATGTCGAAGTCCAAGAACAACGGCGTGGACCCGCAGGAGCTGATCGACCACTACGGCGCGGACATCGCGCGGTTCTTCATGATGTTCGCCTCGCCCCCGGAAGACACTCTGGTGTGGAGCGACGCCGGGGTCGAGGGAGCGGCGCGTTACCTCCGGCGGCTGTGGACCTTCAGTTACGACCGGCGCCTCTGGATCGAGGCGGAGTCAAGCCGCCAGATCACGAAATCATCGTATTCGTACCCGGCGAATTTCGCGAAAATTGCGCCGGAGCTGGCCGCCCTGCGCCGGGAAATTCACGCCAATCTCAAGCAGGCCAATTACGACTTCGGGAAATTCCAGTTCAACACGGTGGCGTCCGCCGGGATGAAGATCCTGAATGCGTTTGGCAATATCCTGAACGCGCTGCCGCCATCCCGGGATGCGCCACCCGATGCGGAATTTGCGGACTATTACCAGCAGCTCCTGCACGAAGGGCTCAGCATCCTGCTGCGGCTGCTCTCGCCCATCACCCCGCACCTCTCTCACCACCTGTGGCGCGAGCTGAAATTCGGCGAGGACGTGCTCACCGCGCCCTGGCCGGAGCCCGACTCCGCCGCGCTGATCGAGGACGAGATCGAGCTGGTGGTGCAGGTGAACGGCAAGAAGCGCGGCGAAGTGCGCGTGCCGCGCGACGCGGACAAGGCGGCAATCGAGCAGATTGTGCTTGCCTTGCCTTTCGTTCAGAAAGTCATCGCCGGGCTCCCGGTCAAGAAAATCATCATCGTTCCGGGCCGCCTGTTGAATCTGGTGGTGTAACATGGCCGGCATGCGCCAGGGCCGTTTGCAGGTCATCATTCATCATTCCTCATTCATCATTATGCTGACGGCAGCACTGCTGCTGTCAGCATGCGGCTTCCAGCTCCGCGGCGCGGCGTCGATGCCGTTCAAATCGATCTATGTCGAGGCGGCGCCGGCCTCGCAGTTTGCAGCCCAATTAAGGCGCGTGGTGCGCTCGGGCGACACCCAGATCACCGACCGCCCGGGCGAGGCCGAGGTGATCCTGCATATCGTCAACGAATTGCAGGACAAGCAGATCCTTTCGCTCTCCGGCGGCGGGCGCGTGAGCGAGTACCGGCTGCGCTACCGCGTCTTCTTCCGGCTGACCGACGCCAAAAACCGCGAGCACATCCCGGCGAGCGAGATCGTCCTGAGGCGCGACTATTCCTACAGCGACTCGCAGGCGCTGTCCTCGAGTTATGATGAAGCGCTGTTGTTCCGGGACATGCGCGACGACGCGGTGCAGCAGCTGATGCGCCGCCTGCAGACGGCCAAGCTTCAATCCTGAAATGAAAATAGGCACGGAGCAGCTGCAACAGCACCTCTCCCGGGAGCTGAAACCCCTCTACACCGTTTTCGGCGACGAGACCCTGCTCGCTCTCGAAGCCTCCGACCGCATCCGCGCCAGGGCCCGCGCCGAGGGTTACACCGAGCGCAGCGTGCTCACGGTGGATTCCGGCTTCAAGTGGAGCGAGCTCGCCTTCGCCGGCAACTCGCAGTCCCTGTTTGCCGCGCGCCGCGTTCTCGAGCTGCGCATACCCACCGGCAAACCGGGAACCGAAGGCTCCGAAGCGCTCGCGCGTTACTGCGCCAGCCTGCCGCCCGATACCGTTACGCTGCTGTTCCTGCCGGGCGTGGACTGGCGCGCGCAGAAGGCCGGCTGGTTCGAGACGCTCGACCGCGCCGGCGTGGCGGTCGAAGCCAAACCCGTCACCCGCAAGGCGCTGCCGGAATGGCTCGCCGGGCGGCTCAAGGCCCAGAACCAGGATGCGGACCGGGAAACGCTCGATTTCATCGCCGACCGCGTGGAAGGCAACCTCCTCGCCGCGCACCAGGAAGTGCAGAAACTCGCGCTGCTGTTCCCCGCGGGGAAAATAACCTTCGACCAGGCACGCGAGGCGGTGCTCGACGTCGCGCGCTACGACGTCTTCAACCTCGGCGAGGCTTTGCTCGATGGCGACGTGCTGCACCTCGCACGCATGATGGACGGATTGCGGGGCGAAGGCGTCGCGCCCCCGCTCGTGCTGTGGGCGCTCACCGAGGAAATCCGGGCGATCGGGCGCGTCATCGACGCAATCGCCTCGGGCAAGTCGCCGCCGCAGTTGTGGCGCGACGCCCGGGTGTGGGGCAACTCCCACCAGAGCCTGATGCAGCAAAACTGCCGGCGCTTCACCCGGGAGCAGGTGGAAGCCGCGTTGCTGCACGCGGCGAAAGTGGATCGCGCCGTCAAGGGGCTCATCCGCGGCGACGTGTGGGACGAGCTGCTGCAGCTCGGGTTGCGTTTTTCCAGCGCCGCTCCCGTCAAGCCCGCGCCGAAACCGAGTAAAATGACTGCCACCGCGCGCGCGCAGGAACGGGATCAGGCAGGCCTTTTCTAAGAGTCCGTTTCGGGACGATCCAAACGGACCCTGGAACAGGAGAGCATGAGGGATGTATCCCCTCATGCAATGCCCTGGTGGTCCCGGACCGGCTCCCCTGCCAGCCGCGGCAGGATTGCTATGGACGTCGGAACCTACATGCTCAACGTCGGCCGCCAGGCACGCGCTGCCGCGCGCGTCGTTGCGCGCGCCGATACCGTGACCAAGAACCGCGCCTTGAAGGAAATGGCCGCCGCGATCACGCGCGCGGCCAAGCAGTTGCTCGAGGCCAACGCGCGCGACCTCGACGCGGCGAAGAAGCAGAAGCTCGACCCGGCCATGATCGACCGGCTCACGCTGACGCCCAAGGGGATCGTGGCGATGGCGGACGGCCTGCGCCAGATCGCCGCGCTGCCCGACCCCATCGGGGAGATCAGCGAGGCGAGGAAGCGGCCCTCGGGCATCAAGGTCGCCAAGATGCGCGTGCCGATCGGCGTGGTCGCGATCATCTACGAGTCCCGCCCCAACGTCACCGCCGATGCGGCGGGCCTGTGCGTGAAATCCGGCAACGCCGCCATCCTGCGCGGGGGCTCGGAGGCGATCCACTCCAACCAGGCGATCGCCGCCTGCGTGCACGTCGGGCTGAAGCGCGCGGGGCTGCCGCAGACCGTGGTGCAGGTGATCGAGACCACCGACCGCGCCGCGGTGGGCGAGTTGATCACGATGCAGGACTTCGTTGACGTGGTTGTGCCGCGCGGGGGCAAAAGCCTGATCGCGCGGCTGATGCGTGAATCGCGCATCCCGATGATCAAGCACCTGCACGGCGTATGCCACACCTACATCGACGACAAGGCGGACCTGAAGCAGGCGATCCGCATCGCTGACAACGCCAAGACGCAGCGCCTCGGCACCTGCAACACGATGGAGACGCTACTGGTCGCGCGCGGCATCGCCCGCGAAGTCCTGCCGCCGCTCTGCAAGATCTACGTCGAGAAAGGCATCGAGCTGCGCGTGGACGAAGAAACGCGAAAGATTTTACGCTCGGCCTTCGGCTCGGTCGTGCCGCAGATAAAAGCCGCAACTGAGGACGACTGGTACACCGAGTACCTCGATGCCATCCTCTCGGTGCGCGTGGTGGCGAACCTGGACGAAGCGATGGAGCACATCGCGAACTACGGCTCCCAGCACACCGACGCCATCGTCACCCGGGACAAGGCGCGGGCGAAGCGCTTCCTGCGGGAGGTGGACTCGAGCTCGGTGATGGTAAACGCCTCCACCCGCTTCGCGGACGGCTACGAGTACGGGCTCGGCGCGGAAGTCGGCATCTCCACCGACAAGCTGCACGCGCGCGGCCCGGTGGGACTGGAAGGCCTCACTTCGCTGAAGTGGGTGGTCTACGGCAGCGGGCAGATCAGGAAATAGAAGTGACTCGTTACTCGTTGCTCGTTACTCGTTACTCGTTACTCGTGACTCGTGACTGGTAACATCGAAAACATCCGGCGAAGCCGCTAAGGCCTCTGCGCACCAGAAACGAACAACGAGAAACGAGTCACCCCTTCCAGCATGAGCAAACTCATCGAAATCAAGATCCCCGACATCGGCGGCTTCCAGGACGTGCCGGTAATCGAGGTGCTGGTGAAGCCCGGCGACAGCGTGAAGAAGGAAGACCCGCTCATCACGCTCGAATCGGACAAGGCGACAATGGAAGTGCCCGCCCCGCAAGCCGGGGTGGTGAAGGAACTCAGGCTGAAAACCGGGGACAAGGTCTCCCAGGGCTCGCTGATCCTGATTCTCGAAGCCAGCGACGCGGCGGCCGCGCCCGCCCCCGCAGCGAAGGCGCCAAGTGCCCCTGCGCCGGCGACTCCTGCGGCCAAAGCCCCGGCCGAATCGAAACCTGCGACTCCGACTGCCGCCGCGCCGGTTACGCCCTATGCCGGGCCCAAGGGCGACCTCCATGCCGAAGTGCTGGTGCTGGGCGCCGGCCCCGGCGGCTATACCGCGGCCTTTCGCGCCGCCGACCTCGGCAGGAAGGTGGTGCTGGTCGAGCGCTTTCCGACGCTGGGCGGCGTGTGCCTGAACGTCGGCTGCATCCCGTCCAAGGCGCTGCTTCACGTCGCGAAAGTGCTGACGGAATCGCAGGACGTCGCGCACGCCGGCATCGAGTTCGGAAGACCGAAGATAGATCTGGCCAAACTACGCGCCTGGAAAGCGGGCGTCGTCGGCAGGCTTACCAAGGGGCTGACGGGTTTGGCGAAGCAGCGCAGGATCGAGGTCGTGCAGGGCAAGGGCCAGTTCACCTCGCCAAATACCCTGAAGGTCGAGACGGCGCAGGGCGTGAAGTCGGTTTCGTTCGACCACTGCATCATCGCCGCGGGTTCCTCGATTGCGCGCATCCCGGGCTTTCCGTACGACGACAAGCGCATGATCGACTCCACCAGCGCGCTCGAGCTGCCCGAGGTGCCGAAGCGGCTGCTGGTCATCGGCGGCGGCATCATCGGGCTCGAGATGGCGACCGTCTACGACGCGCTGGGCGCGAAGGTCAGTGTGGTCGAGCTGCTGGATTCGATCATCCCCGGCGCGGACCCGGACGTCGTGCGCCCGCTCGCCAAACGCATCGAGAAGCGCTACGAGAAGATCCTGTTGAAGACCAAAGTCGCGAAGGTCGAGGCGCAGCAGGACGGGCTGAAAGTGACCTACGAGGGCAACGCCGCCCCGAAACCGGAAGTATTCGACTATATTCTCATGGCTGTCGGCCGCAGGCCGAACGGGCGCGAGATCAACGCGCAGGCCGCTGGCATCAACGTCAACGAGCGCGGGTTCATCCCGGTGGACAGGCAGCTGCGCACCAACGTGGCGCACATCCACGCCATCGGCGACATCTGCGGCGAGCCGATGCTCGCGCATAAAGCCAGCCACGAAGGCAAAATCGCGGCGGAAGTGACTGCCGGCCACAAGGCGTTCTTCGACGCGCGCACGATACCCTCGGTCGCCTACACCGATCCCGAGGTCGCGTGGATGGGAGAGACCGAGGCCCAGTTGAAGGCACGCGGCGCTGATTACGAGAAGGCGGTATTCCCGTGGGCGGCGAGCGGCCGTGCGATCTCGATGGACCGCGACGAGGGCATGACCAAGCTCCTGTTCGACAAGAGCACCCGCCGCCTGCTCGGCGCGGCGATGACCGGCGTCAACGCCGGCGAGCTGATCGCGGAAACCGTGCTTGCCTACGAGATGGGCGCCGACGCGACCGATCTCGGTCTCACGATCCACCCGCACCCGACCCTATCCGAGACCATCTGCTTCGCCGCGGAAATCGCGGAGGGGTCGATCACCGATCTCTACCTGCCCAAAAAGCGTTAAACCGGACGCCTGGCGCCGCGCCGGTTTAACCCTGCGCATTGGAGCGGACGCCATGCCGCCGCTCAATGCGCAGAACATCGCTAACGCCGCACGCCGGGCGTCTCGATCGGCAAGCCGTTCCCCCGCCACGCGAGATACAACTCCAGGTCCAACAGCTCCTGCGCGCCGTAGGCCGGCATCTCTGCGCGCAATCCGAAGAAGCAGGCCCGGATCCGCCGCGCCAGCGAGCCGGCCGATTGCCATTCCAGGCGGTACGCCGGGTAGGCGTTGCCATGGCCCTGGCTCACTGTTTCGGCAAGCAATTGCTTGCCCCAGTTGCGGTCGTGACAATGCGTGCAGGCGAGGTTCATCTGCCCGCCGCGGCTCGTGTAGAGGTCTCGCCCGCGCTCGAAGTTTTTCCGGTTCTGGAGGTCCAGCGTGACCGCGACCGGCATCCCGCGCGACTGCTTGGCAACGTAGGCCGTCAGCCCGAGCAATTCATCGGATTCGGGCTTGAGCGGTTCCGCCTGCTGGTTGCGGCTGCGGCAGAGGTTGATGCGGCCCTCGAGGTTGACGAGCCGCGCGGCGCCCGGGTCCACCCGCGGATAGCGTGCTGCAACGCCCTTCATGCTTTTCGCCGCGTCCCCGTGGCAGGCCGCGCACGATTTCCCGCCCTTCCCAGCCGTCTCTCCCCACAGCTTCTCCCCGCGCGCGACCCACAGCATGCCGGGGTTGGCGAAATCGTCGGCCTGGAGCTTGCGCACGTCCTCGCTCGCGAACTCGATGCCGGATTTCAGCGGCGCGGGTTTCTGCGGCTCCGCAGCATAGGCGGAGCAGGCCAGGGCGAGCGCTATGAAAACTACGTATTTATTAATAAAATCATCCAGTTACTGTAATGGCGGCGCGCTCGCTGCCGCGCTGCCCTGCATCGTCGACCCACGACACCTCTATCCCCCCGCTGTCCCTGGCCACGGTGTAGAACTGGAGGTAGGGATTGGCCGCGATGCCCGAGCCCAGCTCGGCGCGGAAGATTTCGTTTCCGTTGTAGCGCACGACGAGATGGTTGATGACGTTCTTCGGGAACGGCCTGCCCATGAGGTCAAAGCGGAAGCCGGTCTCCATCGGGTGCTGGATCGCGATGCGGACCTCGACCATCCCGCCGCGCCTCGCCCCTTGCGTCAGCTGTACTCGCGCAACCATGTCAGGTGGCATCCAGGCAAGCGGACTCGGTGACCTCGACCTCGGCACTCCCCGACCAATACGAGCCGTCCGAGAGTTGCGCGACCGCGAGCACGCGCTGCGTGCCGTTCAGCCGCACGCGTGTCGCCACCTCGGGCCGGCCCGCCATCGGACCCAGGTGAAAAGTCGCCATGACCGGGCGCGGGTTCCTTCCGGACAGCAGCGTGATGCTGCGCACGTGATCGGCGGCAGTCATCGGGCTCTCCACGCTCACCTTGAGCGGCACCGAGTGGCCGTTGTCGGCAAGCCGCGGGGTGTCCACCGTCACGCGCCCGGGGCTGACCTTCGCGCCGCCCGCGACTTTCAGGAGGAGCGGGGCGAACGGATCGGACTGGGCACGCGCCGCGCGTGGCAGCAGCGGAGCAGCGGCAAGGCCGGTCAGCACGGAGATGAAGCGGCGGCGCGCGGGAGTATCCATCATCGCAGAGTGAGCAGGTAAGCGACGGTGTCCTCGACCTGCTGCGCGGTCAATACCGGCTTGCCGCGCCAGGCTGCCGCCACCTGGTTGAGCCCGTCCAGTCGGTAATAAGACGGCATGATGGTGTCCCGGTTCAGGCGCATGGAATCGACGATGCGCAGCCGCAGCTGACCCGCGCTAAACCGCGCCCCGACGCCGGAGAGCGGGAGCGCAAGATTGCCCATGAAGCGCGCCCCGGTCTCGGGCACGGCGTGGCACAGCAGGCAATTGCCGTCGCGTCCCAGCAGTATGTCGCGCCCGCGCGCCGCATCGCCCGGCGCCGGCGCCAGTGGCTCCCGGATTGCGTCCCCTTCCACGCGGTAAGGCGTCAAACCCGGCGCCGCGGTGGCGCAACCTGCAACCGCGGCGAGCACCGCAAGCCAGCCGAGCAAACGCACGTTGTCGCCGGCCTCCCCGTGCCTAAACGAGGGTGAGGCCGTGGTTCTTCAGCGGCAGGGTGCGGACCGGCTTGCCGGTGGCCGCATGGATGGCATTCAGGACGGAAGGCGCCACCACGCAGATCGTCGGCTCGCCCACGCCGCCCCAGAAGTCGTAGGTCGGCACGATCACCGTCTCGACCTTAGGCATCTGGCTGAGCCGCGCGGGCCGATAAGTGTCGAAGTTCAGTTCCACGACCCGCCCGTTCTGCACCGAGATCTCGTTTTGCAGCGCATCGAACGCGTAAGCTACCGAGCCTTCGACCTGGGCTGCGATCGTGGCCGGGTTGACCGCGTGGCCGCAGTTCAGCGCCAGCACCATGCGGTGGATCCTGACCTCACCCCGGCTGCTCACCGAGACCTCCGCGACGGCCGCCGAGTAGCTGCCGTAACCCATGAACTGCGCAATGCCGCGATGGACGCCGGCCGGCAGCGGTTTGCCCCAATC
>CAZFRR010000318.1:0-21115 GCA_964521405.1 uncultured Streptomycetaceae bacterium
TTTCTGCTCATGAACCTGGACGGCAAGACGCTCGCCGGCAACGGCGATCCGCCCGGCGAGTACCCGATCCACCTGGAAATCTACAGGGCGCGGCCCGATGTCGGCAGCGTGGTCCATTACCACGGGATGTATTCCACGGCGTTCACCACCAGCGAACACACGTTGCGGCCGATACACTCCCTGGGCACGCTGTTTCACGACGGAATTCCGGTCTATCCCGATCCCCGGTTGATCAATACTCCGCAACGCGGCGCGGCTCTGGCGAAGGCGCTCGGCCCGCGCCGGGCGGTATTGCTGCGCGCGCACGGCGCGGCTATTACCGGGCCGGACCTGCGGCAAACGGTGGGCGGCGCGTTCATGTTCGAGGAAAATGCGCGCCGCGCCTGCATCAGCGCCGGGCTTGGCAAGCCGGTCTGGCTCGACGAGCGTACCGCGGCCGATACCGCCGCCGACCTGTTCACCGGCGAGGGCGCGTTCCGGCGCGTGTGGGCGCTGGTCGAAGCCGAAGATGCGGAGGCTGGATGAGGCGTGACATGATGAAGCGTGACGTGGTGGGGCGTGACGTGATGAGGCGTGATAATTTTTCTCTAGTTTTGCGCGCGGTGGAAATTGTTGCTTCCCTGGCATTCGCAATCGTTGTGGCGGGATGGAGTGCTACGGTGGCCGCGCAAAACTACCCGGTCAAGCCGGTTCGGATCATCGT
Source organism: uncultured Streptomycetaceae bacterium (assembly GCA_964521405.1). GTDB lineage: Bacteria > Pseudomonadota > Gammaproteobacteria > Burkholderiales > SG8-41 > SG8-41. The sequence continues at coordinate 704 of CAZFRR010000318.1, forward strand.
GGGCTTCGCGGGCGGCTCGGAGCTGATGGCGCGCATGGTCGCGCAGCAGCTCTCCCCGGTGCTAGGCCAGCAGGTGTTCGTGGAGCCGCGCATGGGCGCCGCCGGCAACATCGCGTTCGACGCCGCGGCCAGGTCCGCGCCGGACGGCTACACGCTGGTGATGGGTGCCGTGCCGCTGCTCACGAACCAACTCATCTATCCCAAGGTGACCTACGATCCGATGAGGGACTTCGCCCCGATCGTGCTGCTCTCGACCATCCCCAACGGGCTGTTCCTCCACCCGTCGGTGCCGGCGAAGACACTGCGGGAACTCACTCAGCTCGCGCGCAAGGCCCCCGGCAAGATCGCCTACGGCTCGGGCGGCATGGGCTCGGCCAACCATATCGCCGCGGAACTCCTGCAGAGCCTGGCGAAGGTGAAGTTCACGCACGTTCCCTACAAGACCGCGAGCCAGGGCCTGGTCGGCGCGATGAGCGGCGACGTCGACATGGTCATCACCGTTGTCTCGAGCGGGGTGAGCTACGTGAAGGACGGGCGCATGCGCGGGATCGTCGTGATGGACGCCAAACGCTCGCAGTCGATGCCGGAAGTGCCCACGTCGGCCGAGGCAGGCATGCCGGAGCTGCAGGCGGTGAACTGGTACGCGCTGATGGCGCCCGCCGGCACGCCGCGGGCGATCGTCGACCGGCTGCATGCCGAGTCGGTGAAGGTGATGTCGCCGCCGGACGTCCAGTCGCGCCTGCGCGCGATGGGCGGTGAGCCGGAGGCACGCACTCCTGAACAGACCGCGGCGTTTCTCCGCGGCGAGTACGCGCGCTGGGGGAAAGTGATCCGCGAGGCGGGCATCAAAGCTGAATGATGAATGAGGAATGATGAATGATGAGTGGCAGGAGTTGCGCTGGTAAAGCCATTGCTTCTTGTTGCTCTTCGCTCATCACCAGTCACGATTTTTCGTACGACAGGCCGTTCAATACCTCCCGAACGCGCTGCAAAGCGACGGTTGCCCGATCCAGGACTGTTCCGTGACGCGCCCATCGCGGAAGGTCAGCGTGCGCTGGCAGCGCTGCGGTTCGCCCCACCCGCCGCTCATTCCAGGCAGCCCGATGGTGGCGCCGATGCCCCCTCCACCAGTGCCGCCAAAGACGCTGACGGACGCCGGGTAGCCTCCGCCAGAAGAACCCTCCGAGACCCACGAAAAGACTTGCCGGCCATCATCGAGCGTCGTATTCCCCGAGGGCGCGCCCCAGCGCAAAACCACCTCATCATAGGTGGCGCCGTGCCAGGAATTCCTGGCTCTATCGACGTCGGCCAGGGTGGCGCACCCGGCGATCAATAGCGCAAGCAGCACAGGTGTTCTCATGTATTCTCTCGTAGTTTCATCGTTTGGCATTTGACCACGCTTCACGGCAATCCGTCCGCGCAGTATGACCTGTGCTCGGCGCGCCCGCGTTCACGGAGCCGGTCAACCATCGCTATTTTCTGAGAATTCGGAGGGTCGGATGTTGCGCCTGGGTTTCATGGGCTTCGGCGAAGCCGGGTATCACTTCGCGAGAGGACTATCGGGTAACGGGCTTGCGGGTATGGTCGCTTACAGCCGCTCGGGCGCCAAGGCCGCTGCCGGCGACCCGCTGCGGGCGCGGGCGGCGGAAGCTGGCGTCGAGCTGGTCAAGAGCCCGCGCGAGTTGTGCCGTCGGGCGGACGTCATCCTTGCCGTCACGCCCGGAAGCAATGCGCTGGCGGCGCTGCGCGCTGCGCGCCGCCACCTGCGGCCGGGGCAGATCTACGCCGACCTGAGCGCGGCCTCGGTCAAGGCCATGGAAAAAGCCGCGGGCCTCGCGGGGGAAGGCGCGGCCTTCGTGGATGCCTCGATCATGGGCCCGGTGCCGGTCGAGGGCCTCAAAGTGCTGCTGCTCGCAAGCGGCGGCGAGGCGGGGCGCTTTCGCGAGCTGCTCGCCCCTTACGGCATGAACATCCAGGTGGTTGAAGGCGGCGCGGGCGCCGCGAGCGCGATGAAGCTGCTGCGCGCCGTCTTTATGAAAGGCGTTACCGCGCTGCTGCTCGAGACGATGGAGGCCGCGCAGCGCCGCGGCATCCGCGCCGCCGTGGAGGCGGAACTCATCCGCTGGATGGACAGCATGTCGTTCGCCCAGGTCATCAAGCGCTTCGTGGGCAGCACGGCGGTGCACGCCGGGCGGCGCGCGCACGAGATGAAGGACACGCTGGAGCTGTTGAATTCCCTCGGTTCGTCGACGCGCATGACGCGCGCCACAAAAGCCTGGTTTTTGGAAATTGCCCGGAGCGGCCTGCCGGAGCGGTTGAACGGGCGCGTGCCGGACTCGATCGAGCCGGTGATTGCGGCGCTCGTCGCCGAAAAGTAGTTCCGGGTTCCGGGTTCCGACTTCCGGGTTCCGAGTTCAAAGTTCCAAGTTCCAGGTTCCAGGTTCAAAATCGCGAGCGGCAGCTCGCGCTGACTACCTTGAACCTTGAACCTTGAACCTTAGCTGGCGTCCGCCAGCAAGCTGCCGTCGAGCAGTCCCGCGATCTCTTCGCGGCTGAAGACCTTGCTGGGAGTAGATCCGGGATTCAGGATGAACGGCACGTTGCGCAGGCTTTCGAGCAGCGCGCGGGTCTTGACCTGGTGAAAATATCCCTCGCGGTGGCCCTGTTCAGCGGCGCGCGCGGTCGAGCTGTAAACCGGGCAGTGCGGAACCCCGCCGATGTCGAGCATCCGGAAGCTGGGCTGCCGGCGCGACGCCGGCAGGCTGACCGGCCGGGATTCGTCGTCGTGAGCGACCAGCAGCGTGGCCTCCAGGAACTTGCGGTAGAACGCCGGGCGCCTGGACGCGTCGGTGGCGGCGTCCACTAACAGTATCTCCAGGTCGTTCTCGGGTTTGAACATGAAGGCAGGGATGAGGGCGGAGGGATGCGGGATGCGAGATGCGGGATTAGCTCGTTACTGCGTCACTTCGTCACTTCGTCACCGCCGTCAGGCGGCCCGCGTCAGCGGCCGCATTTCCGCCAGCCCGTCGGCATCGGTGGCGGTGATGGTGGTGCGCACGATGTGGCGCGGCTCGCCATCGGGCCAGGGGCGGCCACGGTGCAGCACGCAGCGGTTGTCCCACATAATGACGTCGCCCGGCTGCCAGCGGTGCAGATAGGTGTGGCCGGGCGCCGTGGTGTGATCGATCAACTCGGCAAGCAGCGCCTGCGCCTCGTCCGGCGGCATGCCATCGATCGCATAGGTGTGCGAGGCGAGGTAAAGTGAATCGCGACCGTTCGCCGGATTGCGCCAGCGGATGCGCCAGCGCACCGGCGGCAGCGTGGAGCGCTCGCGCTCCGATATCATTTTCGCAGAGATCTTGCCGCGCGAATGGGCGTAGTCGTGCCAGGCACAGGCATCGGCGAGCCGCGCGCGCGTCGCCTGCGGCAGCCGCTCCCAGCCGAGCCGCTTCGATGCAAATTCAGTTTCTCCACCGGTGCGGGGGAGTATCCGCACTGAGAGGACGGACGCGAGCGCCGGCGGGTCCTTGAAGCAGCTGTCGGTGTGCCAGAGCTGGTTGGCGCGGGCGCGCAGCGCTTCCTTGTGGTCGGGCGGGACGAGGGTGCCGTCGGGCTCGACGTTGGTGAGGACGGAAAACGGCGTGCCTTCTCCGCGCGAGGCGGCCTTGGCGACTTCAAGGGGACCGAAGCGCCTCGAGTAAGCAAGCTGCAGTTCGTCGGTGATGGGCTGGCCGCGGAACAGCAGCACGGAATGTTCCTCGAACGCCGCGCGCACTGCCTGATAAGCTTCGTCGCTCCGCGCGACGTCGGCAAGCCCCACACCGCGCACTTCCGCGGCGAAACCGGGACCAAGGCGTTTCAGTTCCATTCGGTTATTCTCGCATACTGGCTGTTAGCAATTGGCAATTAAGTGATTGTGTAATTTGGTGATTGGTAAATCACGCGAGGTAATACCGGCAAACAATCCCTTCGCTTAATCACTGGAAATCCATCCCTCATCCGCGCTTTTGGGGTAATGTTACGGGCCCCAAAGGGGGATACAAGAATGATTTTGCTGGTCCGTCTATTGCTATTGCCCGCGCCGGCCCTCGGCGCTACGTTGCTGGCTGCCAGCGATCCGGTGACGAGGTGACGGAAAGCAGGGGTCGAATCACGACTCACGAATCACGATTTACTCTGGTTGAATGGAAAGGAGAGGGGACATGAAAAAAAGCATGATTTATCTGGCCATGGCAGTAGCCGGCATCGTTACGTTGCTGGCCGGGCAGGCCCAACTGAGCGCGCAGCAGAGCGCCGACCCGGCAATCCGCATCGGCGAGGGCGACCTCGGCGGCATCGTCACCGGCGCCAAGGGGCCGGAAGCGGGCGTGTGGGTGATCGCTGAAACCACCGATCTGCCCACCAAGTTCGCCAAGATCGTGGTCACCGACGACCGCGGGCGCTACGTCATCCCCGAACTGCCGAAAGCGAAATACAACGTATGGGTGCGCGGCTATGGCCTGGTCGATTCACCGAAAGTCGCGGCGACCCCCGGGAAGATTCTCGACCTCAAGGCGGTGCCGGCGCCAAGCGCGGCGGCGGCCGCGGATTATTACCCGGCCATCTACTGGTATGCGATGTTGAAGATTCCACCGAAGAGCGAGTTCCCCGGCACGGGAGCAAAGGGTAACGGCATTCCGGAGGCCATCAAGAGCCAGGGCCAATGGCTGAATACGGTGAAGACCAACGGCTGCATCTCGTGCCACGCCATGGGCACCCCGGGCACCCGGACCATGCCCAAGGACTTCGCGCATTTCAAGTCCTCGACTGAAGCGTGGGCGCGCCGCATCGCATCGGGGCAGGCCATGAATAACATGATCACCGCGGCGAACCGGATCGGCTTCGAAAAATCTCTCGGACTCTGGGCCGACTGGACCGACCGCATCGCCGCCGGCGAGCTGCCGTTCGCGCAGCCGGCGCGCCCGCAAGGCGTCGAGCGCAACATCGTCCTCACCCTGTGGGACTGGCACCGGCCCACCGCCTACCTCCACGATTTGATTGGCACCGACCGGCGCAAGCCCACCGTCAACGCCAACGGCAGGTTCTACGGCTCGGCAGAGAACAGCACGGATTACGTTCCGATCCTCGATCCGGTACGTCACGCCGCGACGGAAGTGCTGCATCCCGTTCGCGATCCGAAGACGCCGTCCCACCGCGCCGATACGATGGCGGCCTCCCCGTACTGGGGAGAGGAACCCATCTGGGACGCTCAGACCAGCAATCACAACCCGATGATGGACGAACAGGGGCGACCGTGGTTTACCGTGCGCATCCGTCCTTTCGAGAACCCGGACTTCTGCAAGAAAGGATCGAGCCATCCCTCGGCGAAAGTGTTCCCGATGGAACGCGCCACGCGGCATCTCTCCATGTACGATCCCAAGAGCGGGAAATTCGCTCTGATCAGCACCTGCTTTCCGACGCACCACCTGACTTTCGCGGAAGATGCGAATAACACGTTGTGGACCAGCAGCGGCGGCGGCGGCAACGGCGTCATTGGCTGGATCGACCGGAGGATGTTCGAGAAAACCGGGGACGAGGTGAGGTCGCAGGGCTGGACGCCGTTCATCCTCGACACCAACGGCAACGGCAAGCGCGACGAGTGGGTCGAGCCGAACCAGCCGGTGGATCCGGCGAAGGACAAGCGCGTTGCGGTTAACCTGTACTCGGTCGCCGTAAACCCGGGTGATGGCTCGGTCTGGGGTACTTCGCTGCTGCCGTTCCCGAGCTACATCGTGCGCGTCGCTCCCGGATCCGACCCCACGAACACGGCTCTCACGGAAATCTACGAGCCGCCGTTCCCGGCCTACGGTGCTCGCGGCGGCGACATCGACCGCAACGGGGTCTTCTGGACGTCGTTCTCCAGCGGGCACCTCGCCAGCTTCGACCGGCGCAAGTGCAAGGGGCCGCTCAACGGCCCGGCCGCGGCGAGCGGTAAGCACTGCCCCGAAGGCTGGGTGCTCCATGTCCTGCCGGGCCCGCAATTCAAGGACGTGCCGGATGCGGGCAGCGTGGAGTCGAGTTACTACACCTGGGTGGACCAGTTCGATATATTCGGGCTGGGGCGTGACGTGCCGATCGCGACCGGCAACATGAATGATTCGCTGATCGCCCTGGTCGACGGGAAGTTCGTCAACCTGCGCGTTCCGTACCCCATGGGCTTCTTCACGAAATGGTTGGATGGGCGCATCGACGATCCGGACGCGGGCTGGAAGGGCAGGGCTTTGTGGGCGACGTATTCCACCCGGACGGTGTTTCACTCCGAAGGCGGCAAGGAGAACCGGCCGAGGGTCGTGAAGTTCCAGTTACGGCCCGACCCGCTGGCGAGGTAAGCGGCGGGCCTCGTTGAAGCCCCATCGGGCACAGTGCTACGATGGGGCTGCAACAGCAACGCTATAACTTCATCAAGCTCGAGCCTCTGGACTGAACGTGCACGGCGAAACCGCATGAACACAACGACTTTACTGCTGATCGTTCACGGGCTGCTCGCGGTCGCGCTGCTGGGCGCGATCACGCACCAGGCGGCAAGCGTCTGGTTGCCGGCGCCCAAGCCTGCGGGCGGCTTCGTCGCGCGGTTCCGCGCGGTGCCGGGCGCGCCCTACGCGAACGCCATCGTCGTCCTGTACCTGCTTGCGTTCCTGGTGGGCGGAATCATCTATGCGGACTATCGGATCGAGGTGAGGACGGTCGTCGAGCAACTGGGGTTGTGGGCGCAGAACGGATCGTTCGAGCTGAAGGAGCATTTCGCCGCGGTCGGGCTGGCGATACTGCCCGCCTACTGGTGCTACTGGCGGCAGCCGCTCTCCGAGGAGCATGCCCGCACCCGTGCCGCGTTGACCGCCATGCTGGCTTTCATCGTCTGGTGGAATTTCCTGGTCGGGCACATCCTCAACAACATCCGCGGATTCGGGTCATGACGCCGCCGCGCCCGTCTCCCGCCTTTGCCATCGTGTTCGCAGTCGTATTCTCCGTGGTCTACGTGATCGCCGTCGAGAATAATTACGCGCTCTTCACCTATCACCCCGCCACCGGCGAATTCGGCGCGGGCGTCCAGCAGCCGCAGGACGGTCCCGCCATGTACTGGTACGGCTGGCTGGCGACGTCCGGTATCGCGGCCTTCATTGCGGGCATCGCCGCCGCCTGGCTTCCGGAAAGTGTGACGCGCCGGCTGTGGCCGGGCTGGACCTGGGTCGTCCCGGCGGTGGTGATGGTGGTTTTCTGTTACCTCCTCAGAAATTTTTTCCTGCGGTAATGCCGGCGTGAGACCCTCGGTCCGATCCCTTCGCTTCCTTGCCTTCCTGACGCTGGCCGCTGTCTGGTCGGCGGGCACGCGGGCGGGGGGTGATGCGTTCGGGCCCGACGATCATTCCCCGGACGAGGGGCCGGCGTACTTCGGTTTCGTCAAGGATGAGCGCGGCGTCCCCGTCCGGGACGCGAAAGTGTCCGCGGCCTACAAGACCAGCCTGACGCTGGTGACCCGCACCAATGCAACCGGCGGATACAAGGTGCGCGGCTTCAATAAGGAAATCAGCCCCAACGACGTCACGATCTCGTGCGCCAAGGAAGGCTATAAGCAGGTCCGCGTCTTCAGGCGCCCGCTCGTCAAGGGCAAGCCGGTCAAGTCGGTCGAGACCGAGTGCCGGCTGCAGCGCGAGAAATAAATCCGGTGTCCCGTCACACCTGCGGCAGTAAAGTCGCGCAGGTGCTGTTGGTTTTCCTGGCCGTGGGCGCTTCCGCGGCCTGCGCGCAGGCGATCGTCCTGCGCTACGGCCAGGCTCCATCGGCGGCGCGGAGCATCTTCTCGCTCCCCGTCGCGGTGGCCGAGCGCGAGGGGCTGTTCCGGCGCGAAGGACTGGACTTCCGCGTCGTCATTCCGATTCCCGGGGGCTCGGACAAGATGATCGCCGCGCTCCACGACGACACCGTGGATGTGACCCACGTCGCTACGCCGTTCCTGGTGCGTGCCGCGCTCGCCGGCTCGGACGCCGTGGCGATTGCCGCCGAGTTCAACAATCCCGTCTACTCGCTCATCGCGCGGCCCGAAATAAAAAATATCGCCGACCTGAAAGGGAAGTGGGTGGGTCTCGCCGACCCGGCCGGCAGCATCACGCTCTCGATGCGCAAGCTCTTCGCCCTGCATGGCGTGCGCGACGGTGAAATCCGCGTGAAGACCATCGAGGGCACGCCGGCCCGGTTGAATTGCCTGCGCCGCGGGGAATGTGCCGCGGTGCCGCTCGGGCAGCCGCAGGACCTGCTCGCGCAAAGCGAGGGCTACCGCCTGCTGGGATTATCGAGCGACGCGGTGCCCGAATACCTCTACACGGTCACGGCGGCGCGCCGCTCGTGGGCGGCGGCCAATCAGGACGCCGTGGTGCGCTACGTGCGCGCGCTGGCCGGCGCGTTCCGGGTCATTCGCGACCCCGAGCGGCGCGGTGCGGTGGTCAAGACGATCGTGGAGACGACCGGCGTTCCCGCGGCCATCGCCGAGCGGACACTCGCGCTCTATTTCGAGCCCGGCAGGAAAGTCCTGCCCCGGCAGGGCGAGATCGACCTCGCGGGCCTCGCGCAGGTCATCGCCTTCATGGGGGAGGCGGGCCAGCTAAAGGCGCCGCTGCCGGCCCCGGAACGCTTCGTCGACCTGCAATACCTGCGCCGGGCGGGCCTACAATAGGACTTCCGCTTTGCGCGCTGTCCATCATCTCGTTGCTATCGGGAGACTGACGTGAACGTTCTCAATCTTCGATTCCTTTTCAGTTGCGCTCTATTGGGGGCCATGAGTTCGACCGTGCTGGCGCAGGCGCCGGCCCATGCGCCGGCGCCGCCGGTCGTCAAGGAAGGCACGACCGTCAAGCTCTCGGAACACGTCTACCTGATACCCGACGAGAAGGTGGGCATGGTCCCCAACGTCGGCATCATCATCGGCTCGAAGGCGACGCTGATCGTCGACCCGGGCATGGGCCTGCGCAGCGGGCAGGCGGTGTTGCGCGAAATGGCCAAGGTGAGTAAGAACACCGATGTCATTATCGTGACTACCCATTACCATACCGAGCACACCACGGGCGAAGCGGCATTTCCAGCGGGTACCAGGATCATCCGCGCGGCCGCCCAGCAGAAGGAGGTCGAGGAACTGGGAATGAAGCACGTGGCGAGATTCAGAAGCGTCTCCCCGGCGGTTGCCGAAGTCCTGGAAGGCATCACGTCGTTTCGCGCGCCCACCGAGCTCTTCGAGCGCGAGAAGACGCTCGACCTGGGCGGCGTGCGCGTGCGGCTCATCTGGCTGGGCCCGACGCATACGGTAGGGGACACGGCGGTGTTCGTGGAGGACGATCGTGTGCTGTTTTCCGGCGATCTGGCGATGAAAGGGTTGTTCCCGGTCTTCTCCTCTCCGGAAGGCAGCGGGCGCGCCTGGCTTGCGAGCCTCGACCAGCTGGAGAAACTTCAGCCGCGCACGGTCATCGGCGCGCACTATCCGGTCGCTGACGCAACCCTCATCGGCGAATACCGGGACTATCTGAAAGCGCTGCAGGCGCGCGTTGTCGAATTGAAGAAGCAGGGGAAATCGTCGGACGAGACGGCCGAGCAGGCGAGAGGGGAATTCCGGGCGAAGTATCCGGACTGGGCGCAACCGATCCGGGTTCATACCGCGGCGACGGTGTTCTACCGGGAAGCGCAGTGACAACAGACGAGTGACGAGTGGCGAGTGACAAGTGGCGAGGTGACGCAGTGAAGAAAAAAACCGGTCGATTCACGATTCACGAATCACGATTCACGCTCCTGGTTCTGCTCGTGCTCGGCACGATCGGCGCCGCGTTCGGCCAGCAGAACTATCCCGCGCGGCCGATGCGGATGGTGATCCCGTGGCCGCCGGGGCAGGCGACGGACATGGTCGGGCGCATCGTCGCGCAGAAGCTGACGGAATTGCTCGGGCAGCAGGTGGTGGCGGACAACCGCCCGGGCGCCGGCGGCATGATCGGCACCGACGTCGCCGCGAAGGCCCCGCCGGATGGCTACACTCTCCTCGCCGGCTCGGCCGGCCCGGTCACGATCAGTCCCCTGCTGCAGAAAGTGCCGTTCGATCCCGAGCGCGATCTCGTCCCGGTGGCCAACATCGCGCTGGTGCCGTACGTGCTGGCGAGCCATCCGTCGTTCCCGGCGAAGAGCGCGGCGGAATTCGTCGCCGTGGTGAAAGCCAATCCCGGCAAGTACACGTTCGCGTCCTCGGGCACCGGCGCCACCGCGCATCTCGTGGCGGAACTGTTCAACAACATGAGCGGGCTGAAAGCGACGCACGTGCCGTACAAGGGCAGCGCGCCGGCGTTGACCGAGCTGGTCGGCGGGCAGGTTGCGTATGCGCTCGAGACCGCAGCCGGGACCATGCCTCACGTCAGGGCGGGGCGGTTGAGGGCCTACGGGATCTCGATCGGGCGGGTCAGCGTTCTTGCCCCCGAACTCCAGCCCCTGGCGAAGGTGGCCAACATACCCGGCTACGACGTTGCGGCGTGGATCGGCTTGATGGTGCCTGCGGGCACGCCGAAGCCCCTCATCCAGCGCCTGGCAACCGAAATGGACAAGGCCATGCAGGCGGCCGACGTGCGCGAGAAACTGATCGTCGCCGGCGTCGAGGTGGATTACCGCCGCACCGACGATTTCACGCAATACCTGAAGCTGCAGAAAGCGCGGTTTGCCGACGTCATCCAGAAGGGCAACATCAAAATTGAGTGATGAGAGTCACCGGGCGAGCAGGTCCATGAACGCCCTGAATTTCATAGTCTCGAACACCCTGGGGTCGGCCACCGCTGCGAGGATCTGATCGCCGCGGTTGCCGGGGAACGCGCGCCCGATGGCGCGCCGGAATTTGTCCACAACGAGCGGCAGCCCCTCGGCGCGGCGGCGCGGGTGTCCCAGCGGAAAATCCACACGGACTTCCGGCAGGCTCGATCCGTCGTTAAATTCCACCCGGATGGCGTTGGGATTAGCGCGCTTCTCGGGGTCGTAGTAATCCCGGGTGAAGGAGGCGTCTTCGGTCACGCTCATTTTTTCCCGCAAGCGGTCGAGCTGCGGGTCCCGCGCAACCTCGTCCTCGTAATCCCCGGCGGTTATTTTCCCGTGCTTCAGCACCACGGCGAGGATGTACTGCAGGCAGTGATCGCGGTCGGCGGCGTTACGCAGCGGCCCCTTCTTGTCGATCGTGTGCATCGTCCGCGTGTGCGTGCGGATAGGGATTGCCTTGATGTCGTCCAGGCGGCCCTTGAGGAGCGGGTGCAGGCGCACCGCGCACTCGCTGGCGGTCTGCGCGTGAAACTCCGTGGGAAACGGGACCTTGAACAGGATGTTCTCGACGATGTAGGAGCCGAATGGGCGCGGCGCGAGGATTGGCTTGCCGCGCATGATCGAGTCCACAAACCCGTATTTCGGCGCGGACAGGGCGGCGGGATAGCCCGGCTCCCCGCGCAGCGCGAGCAGCGCATGCTGCACGCCGCGTGAAGTTGCGTCGCCCGAGGCCCATGACTTGCGCGGCCCGGTATTGGCGCCGAGCCGGTAGGTGCGGGGATTGGCGCCGTCCAGCCACGCATTCGAAACCGCGGCTGCGATTTGCTGCTTCGTGCCGCCAAGAAGCTGTGTTGAAACCGCCGCCGATGAGACACCCAGCAGCACCGTCGCGTCGAGGCCGGGAGCGAGGAAGCTGTTCTCCAGCGTCAGCACGCACTGGATTTCGTAGGCCTTGATGAGCGCGTCCAGCACCGCTTTGACGTCGAGGTCCGGCTGCCGTCCCTGGCCGAGATGGTCGGCAACCGCCAGGATCGCGCCGAGGTTGTCAGAAGGATGGCCGGCCTCGAGGGCAAACCACGAATCGTTGTAATCGAGCCAGCGGATGGCGGTGCCGGTGTCGAACGCGGCCTTCACCGGGTCGAGCCGGAAGTCCGTGCCCGGCACCCTCGAGCCGTTGGGCACCACCGTGCCGGGAACGTAAGGCCCCAGCAGTTTCAGGCAATCGGCATGCGCCACCGCTTCCAGCGCGCAGGCTATGGCATCGAGCAGGCAACTGCGGGCGGTTGCATAGGCGTTCGCGGAAAACGCGCCCGGCGCTGCCGTGTAGTCCGCGATCTGGACCAGCAACGGATCGTTCGGCAGGGGTTCGTGCGCGGACATCGAAGATCCTGTGACTCAGGCGGGAAAATTTCCAGCTCGTTCTGTATTATAGACATCCCGCAAGCATGCCAGCGCGAGCCCCGGGGCACGAGAGGCAACACATGTCCGATCTTCCGAAGTCCATCCTCATCACCGAAGAAGGCCCGCGCGAGGGCTTCCAGGTCGAGCAGGCCATGATCGCCACGGCGCGCAAGGTCGAGCTCATCGACGCACTGTCGCAAACCGGCTTGAAGCGCATCCAGATCGTTTCGTTCGTGGACCCGAAGCGCGTGCCGGGCATGGCGGATGCCGAAGCGGTCGTCGCGGGCATCCAGGTGAAGCCCGGCATCGAATATACCGGGCTGTGGCTGAACCAGAAGGGGCTCGAGCGCGCCCGCGCCACCGGCAAGCTCACGCTCGAGGGCAAGATCTCGCTCTACCCGTCCGAAAAATTCCTGATGCGGAACAACAACCGCACGCTCGAGCAGCAAACCGAGTACGTGCACCGCGTGCTGGATAGTTACCGGGAGCACGGCATCCCGGTCGAGCGCGGATCGATATCCAATGCCTTCGGCTGCAATTTCCAGGGGGATATTCCGCTGGCAAAGGTGGTGGCGATGGTCGGCGAGATCTACGACATCGCGGCCCGTCACGGCCTGCATATCAAGGAACTGAGCCTTGCCGACACCATGGCGTGGGCGACGCCGCTGCAGGTGAAGCGCACGATCGGCGCGATCCGGGAACAGTACCCGGATATCCGCATCAACCTGCATCTCCACGACACGCGCGGCATGGGCATTGCGAACGCCTACGCCGGCCTCGAGATGGGCGTGGACATGTTCGATTCCAGCGTCGCCGGGCTGGGCGGCTGCCCGTTCGCCGGGCACAAGGGTGCATCCGGCAACGTCTGCACCGAGGACCTGGTGTTCATGTGCGAGGAGATGGGCGTGCGCACCGGCGTCGACCTGGATGCCCTGATCGAAGCCGCGCGCCTGGCGGAAGACGTCGTCGGGCACCCGCTGCCGGGCTCAGTCATGAAAGGCGGGAACCTCGCGAAATTGCGCCGGAGCGCTCGTTAACAGCTTGATGAAAAATAGCTCGTCACACCGGCGAAAGCCGGTGTCCAGAAAACGCGCATCATGCGAATTAACCCTTTACTGGATGCCGGCCTTCGCCGGCATGACGAAATAGTGATCAACGCGACGATATTCTTAGGCACGGCGGAGGGGTGAACGGATGCCGGCAACGATGATACTGACAGGGGACATCAACCTCCTGGGGGTGGAGGAACCCGCCGTTCCATTCCGGCGCATTGCCGATACGCTGCGCGCGACAGACGTCGTGTTCAGCAACCTGGAGTGCTGCCTGTACGCGCCCGCGCAAACCCGCGGCATGGCCCGCGACGACCAGTCCGGCTACGAGGGTTTCTACGCGGCTCCCGCTGCCGGCGAAGCGCTGCGGCTCGCGGGCATCCACGGCATCGGCAACGCCAACAACCAGAATTACGGCACCGAGGCAATCCTGGCCTCCAACGAAAATCTCGACCAGCTCGGCATACCCCACGCCGGCACCGGCCAGAACCAGGCAAAGGCGCGCGCGCCCATCGTCGTCGAGAAGAAGGGCATCCGCTTCGGTTTTCTCCAGCGCACCTCGCAGTACTGGCCGAACCATCACGAAGCGCAGGAATTTTTTCCGGGCGTGGCGGCGATGAAGGCCTACACCGCCTATCAACCGCCGTACTTCAAGGACAACAATATCCCGCCGAATCGTCCCGGGGCGCCGGCGAAGATCATCACCTGGACCGACCGCGACTACCTGGCGGACTACCAGAAGGACATCGCGGCCCTCAAGGCGCAGGCAGACTTCGTGATCGCATCGCACCACTGGGGCTACGGCCAGGACATCCTCGACTACCAGACCGAGATCGCGCATGCGGCCATCGATGCCGGCGCCGACGCGGTGATGGGGCACGGCCCGCATTACGCGCTCGCCGTCGAGATCTACAAGGGGAAACCGGTCTACTACGGCCTCGGCAGCTTTTGCTTCATCAAGAGCAACAAGAAGCAGCACCGCAGCTGGGTCGGCATGATCGCGCGCCTCGAGGTCGAGAAGAACCGCGTGTTGCAGGCGGGCTACTCGCTAGTGCGGCAGAACGCTGATAGTGAGACGGTGCTGTGCCCGGTCGAGCAGGAAACGGCGGAGATCGCGCGGCTGCAGGCGCAGTCCGAAAAGTTCGGCACCGTCATGCAGCCGGCCGGCGACCGGGTGCTGCTGTCCACGAAGGCGCTGGCCGGGCGGGCGGCATGAGGCATTCGGCCTGCCTCGCCGTGGCCATGATGGTTGCCGGCATTGCGGCGACGGCCTCCGCTGCGGACTACCCGTCCAAGCCGATCCGTTTTCTCGTGGGCTTTCCGCCCGGCGGCGGCAACGACACGATGGCGCGCCTGTTCGGTCAGAAAATGTCGGAGCGCCTCGGCCGTCCCCTCGTCATCGACAATCGCCCCGGCGCGGGCGGCAACGTCGCGGCGGAGCTGACCGCGAAGACGCCGCCGGACGGCTACACCATATTGATGGTCTCCAGCAGCCACCCGATCCAGGGCCTGCTCAAGAAGAACCTGCCGTACGACCCGATCCGGGATTTCTCGGGCATCGCGCAGCTGGTGGTCTACCGCTCCATGCTCGTCGTCAACCCGAGCCTGCCGGTGAACTCCGTGCGCGATCTCATCACCCTGGCGAAAGCGAAACCGGGCGCGCTCAACTTCGTCTCGGCCGGCAACGGCTCGGGCTCGCACCTGGCGGGGGAGCTGTTCAAGCTCGCCGCCGGTGTCGATATGACGCATGTCCCGTACAAGGGCACCGCGCAGGCGATCACCGATCTCATCGGCGGGCGCGTGCAGCTGATGTTCACGCCGCTCGCGCCGGTGATCGCCCAGTTGCAGGCGGGCAAGCTCCGCCCGGTCGCGGTCACGAGCGCCAACCGTTCGCGCATCCTGCCGGACGTGCCGACGATCGCGGAGGCGGGCGTGCCCGGCTACGAGTTCAGCGCCTGGTACGGCATCCTCGGGCCGGCCGCCTTGCCCGCCGACATCAAGAACCGGTTGAACGCGGCCGTCGCCCAGGCCATGGACCTCCCCGACGTGAAGGACCGCCTGCAGGCCGAGGACATGGACCTCGTCAAGCGCACGCCAGCCGAGCTCGACGGCATCCGCCGGGCGGACCTCGCGAAGTGGACCCGGATCGTGAAACAGACCGGCATCAGCGCGGAGTGACGGCGAAGGCCATGGCATTGCCGCTATCGGGAGTCCGGGTCCTCGACCTGACCAACATCATCGCCGGGCCGCTGTGCTCGTACCAGCTGGCCATGATGGGCGCCGAGGTGATCAAGATCGAAGTGCCGGGCACGGGCGACCTCTCGCGCAAGATGGGCGCCGATCCCGGGCTGGGCGCGAAGCAGATGGGCGCGTCGTTCCTTGCGCTGAACGCCGGCAAGAAATCGCTGACCCTCGACCTGAAGCGCGCGCGCGGCAAGGAAGTCTTCAAGCGCCTCGTGCGTGACGCCGACGTGGTGCTGGAGAATTTCCGCCCCGGCACGATGAAGAAGCTCGGCCTCGATTACCCGGTGCTGAAGGCGTTGAATGCCGGCGTCGTCTACTGCGCCGTCTCCGGTTTCGGGCAGGCCGGCCCGCTCGCGCAGCGCCCGAGCTACGACCAGATCATCCAGGGCTTTTGCGGGCTCATGAGCATGACCGGCGACGAGACGACCGCGCCGCTGCGGGCGGGCTACGTGGTGTGCGACACCATGGCGGCCATGACCGCCGCCTTTGCGGTGGCAGCAGCGCTCTACCGCCGGCAGGCGACGGGCGCCGGCGAGATGGTCGACGTGTCCATGCTCGACGCTTCGCTCGCCACCATGGCGGCGTGGACCATCTCGAACTACCTCAACGCGGGCAAGGCGCCGGTGCCGATGGGCAACGAGAGCCACAGCGCGAGCCCGTCCGGCACCTTCAGGACCGGCAACGGCCTCCTCAATATCGTGAACAACGAGCAGAAGCAGTACGAAGCGTTGTGCGACGCGATCGGCCGCCCGGAGCTGAAGACCGACGCGCGCTTCGCCGAGCGCGACACCCGCATCCGCAACCGCGCGCTGCTGCGCCCGATACTCGAGGAAGCACTGCAGGCGAAGAGCGCTGTGGAGTGGGAGCGGTTGTTCAGCGAAGCGGGGGTGCCGGCCGGGCCGATCCTGACCGTTCCGGAAATACTCACGCATCCCCAGCTCGAGAGCCGCGGTCTCATCAAGCGCTTCGGCAGGGTCGACGCGCTGGGGCGCGAGCTCTCGGTGACGCGCCTCGGATTCCAGCTCGCCAGCGGCCAGCCGGACGTCGACGCCCCGCCGCCGCGGCTGGGCGAGCACACCGACGCGGTGCTGGAAGCCGCCGGCTATACGAAGGACGAGATCGCGGCGCTGCGCCGCGAGGGTGTAATCTGACTGGAAGCTATCTCAAAAACCGTTTTTGGCCACGGAAACACACGGAAACACACGGAAATAATCAAAGAACCCCTGAATAAGCGCGCACTCGTCACCCCGGCGAACGCCGGGGTCCAGTGAAACCATGCTCCGCCTGGATCCCGGCTTGCTCCGGGATGACTGAAGCGGGAATTTCTTGAATATTTCCGGGGACATTGTTTAGATCGGGTTCTTGTCCGTGTGTTTCCGTGGCTGAATTTGAAGTTCAAGGAACAAAAGAGGAAAGCGCGACATGTATTTCGGGCCGCCGCCCAGCATCATCGAGACTGAAGTGTTTGCCACGCTGCCGGACAAGTTCCGGCCGGCGGCGACGGACCAGCACCGCTTCGTGCTGGAAGGGCCGTCGTTCGACCGGGACGGCAATCTCTATTGCGTGGATATCTACCACGGGCGCGTCTACCGCATCAGCCCGGCCGGCGCGTGGGACCTCGCCGCCGAGTACGACGGTCATCCGAACGGGCTCAAGATCCACCGCGACGGGCGCATCTTCATCACCGACCGGCGCAACGGCATCGTCGTGCTCGATCCCGCGAAGGGCTCGGTCTCGCCTTTCCTCCAGGGCCCCTCGGGGAGCCGCTTCAAGGGCGTCAATGACCTCGTCTTCGCGGCGAACGGCGATCTCTATTTCACCGACCAGGGCCAGACCGGCCTGCACGATCCCACCGGCCGGGTCTACCGCTACACGACCGCCGGCGAGCTCAACTGCCTGATCGACAACGTGCCCGGCCCGAACGGGCTCGTCTTCAACGTGCGCGAGTCCGAGCTGTTCGTGGCGGCGACGCGCGCGAACGCCATCTGGCGCCTGACCCTGGCCGACCCCGGCCAGCCGACCCGGGCCGGGCTATTCGTCCAGCTCTTCAGTCCCGGTCCCGACGGCCTCGCGCTCGATCGCGACGGCAACCTGGCGGTCGCCCACCCGGGGCTGGGAATCGTATGGCTCTACAGCAAGCGCGGCGAGCCGCTGTGCCAGGTGAAGTCCTGCGCCGGCGAGATGACGATGAACATCGCCTACGGCGGCCGTGACGGCAAGACGCTCTACATCACTGAGTCGCGCAGCCGGACCATCCTCGCCGCGCGCATGCCGGTGGCGGGCAAGCCGATGTACTCGCATTCCACGCATGCCTGACGGCCTTATACTTTGATTGCCCGGGTATGCCTGAAAACTGCAATTCAGCCACAGAGGGCACAGAGAACACAGAGAGTTTCAGGGTATCTTGAGTCAGCACGCCACACTCACCAGATTGGTGAGACTTGAAAATGAAATTGATTCTTGATCTTCCTCTGTGAACTCTGTGTTCTCTGTGGCAAGCGTTTTTCTGGGGAAATAGGAGGGGCCAGTGACTTACAAGACGATGGAAGTGCGCCCGATTGCCGGGGCGCTCGGCGCCGAAATCTACGGCGTCAACCTGAAGGACCGGGACGACAGCCTGATGTGGGGCGAATTGCGCCGCGCTTTTCTCGAGTACCACGTGATCGCAGTGCGCGGCCAGGACCTGTCGCCCGAGGACATGATGCGGGTGGGAGGCAAGTTCGGCGAGCCGTGTTTCTACCCGTTCGCCAAGGGCATGGAAGGTTTTCCGCACATCACCGAAGTGATCAAGGAAAAGCACGAGAAAGAGAATTTCGGAAACGACTGGCACACCGACACGATGTACCTCGAGAAGCCGCCGCGCGCGACGCTGCTCTACGCGCTGGAGACGCCCGCGAAGGGCGGTGACACGCTCTACGTGAACACGGCCGCAGCTTACGACGCGCTGTCCGACGGCATGAAGAAAATGCTGGACGGGCTGATCGGCGTCAACAGCGGCGGGCTGAAGCACAAGCGCGGCGGCCCGCGCGCGGCGCACCACAGCCGCATCGGGACCATGGCGTTGCAGAACGCGGACAAGGCGGACGGCTACGAGTCGCGGCACCCGATCGTGCGCACGCATCCCGAGACCGGCCGCAAGTCGCTCTACCTGAGCTCGCTACACACGATTTGCCTCGACGGCATGACGGAAGAAGAGAGCAAGCCGCTCATCGATTGGCTCAACGATCACTGCGTCGAGCCCGAGTACAGCTGCCGTGTTCGCTGGGAACCAGGGCAGCTGACGATCTGGGACAACCGCTGCACCATGCACAACGCGATCAACGATTACCACGGTTACCGCCGGCAGATGCGGCGGCTGACGGTCGGTCCGGAACTTCCTCGATAACCCTAGAAAGAACTATTTGCCACAGAGAACACAGAGTTCACAGAGGAAGGTCACGAACGATTGCTATTTTCAAGCCTCACCCACCCGGTTAATTTGGCACGTTGTATCAACCCCTTGAATCTCTCTGTGTTCTCTGTGATCTCTGTGGCTGAATTGCAGTTCATCAATTGAAATTGGCCGGCGACGGTTTCAACTCGCCGCGCTCCACCCGCAGCACGATATCGACCAGCTTCGCATGGGAAGGCGTCGGCACGCCGACCTGCCTGCCTTTTTCCACGATGAGGCCGTTCATGAACTCGATCTCCGTGCGCCGTCCCTTGGCCATGTCCTGCGCCATCGACGGGCGCTGGATGCCGGCGCGGGGATTCGCTGCCGTGCGCTTCACCATGATCGCCTCGATTTCGGAGAGCGCGGCCGCATCGCCTTCGCTGGCGAGCGCCAGGCGCTCGGGCTGAAGTTCGCCCAGCTTCTCCAGTCGATAGCCCAGGGCCTGGCCCACGCGAACGCCTTCTCCTCCGAGCTGAATCGCAAACCGCCGCAGAACCTCGTTGCGGTCGCATTCGCCGCTGGTGACGCCGGTGGCGGCTGCGACGCCGTTCCTCATGCCGTTCTGGACGAGCTTCGTCCAGCGCTCGCCAAAGAGGTTGGTCGTCGCCTTGGTGCTGTCGATCAGCGAAAAGAGGGAGGCGAGCTCGGTCACGCGCGGTGAAATGCTGCCGTCCACTTCTCCGATCCGGAACACGGTGTGCTGGTCGCCGCCCTTGGCCGCCATGCGGCGGATGCGGCCCGCCTCGTACAGTTCCACCGAGATGATGGAGGCGATGACGCCGAGCGTGCGGCCTGGGCCGACGACGGACGCGATGGTTTCCTCGTTCATGCAGTTCTGCAGGGACACGCAATAGCCATCGGGCGCGAGGTAGGGCTGGATCGCCCTCGCAACCCGCTCGGTATCGTAGGATTTCACCGAGATGAAGGCGATGTCGACCGGTTTCTGCCCCTTGAGCGAGGACACTTCGCTGAAGTGCAGGGTCTTCGCGTTCCTGACCGCGAACTTCTCTTCCGGCGTGACCCCGTCCAACTCGAGCCCGCGGGCGCGGATGGTCTCGATATTTTCCGGCCACAGGTCGATGAGCGTCACGTCATGGCCATGCTGCGCCAGGTAGCCGCCGACATAACCGCCGAGCGCGCCGGTTCCCATCATCACGATACGCTTGGTCATATTCCGCTCCCGGTCAGTCCGCGCTTGCGCCGGAATCCTTGACCGGCTTCGCCCAGCGCGCGAAGTCCTCGCGCAGCGACTTGGTGACTTCCTCGGGCGAGGAGCCGATGACCTCGGCGCCGTCCGCCACCATGCGCGCCGCGGTTTCCGGTTCTTTCAGCTTGGCCACGATATCCCTGTTGAGTTTCGCGATGACGGCTCGCGGCGTGCCGGCGGGCGCTGAAATGACGTAGAACGATTCCACCACGTAACCCGGCAGGCCCGACTCCGATATCGAGGCGTGTCCGGCAGCGGCCCGTAGCGTTTCG
>CAZFRR010000319.1:0-14978 GCA_964521405.1 uncultured Streptomycetaceae bacterium
GCCGGCCAGCACGGTCAGTTTGGACTGCGGGATCGCCGCGTTCAAGGCCTTCGCCATGTCCACCGTGGTGGCGTAGTCCTCGTCTCCCACCACGATCGCCGTGGGCGATTTGATCGAGGGCAGCAGGGGGCGCAGGTCGGCGTCGCCCAGCATCTCGCAGGTCGCCTGGTAGCAATCGATATCGTTGGCAAGGAAAATATCTTTCAGCACGTTGACGGCATCCGGGCGTGTTGCGCGAAAGCCGTCGCTGAACCAGCGCGTCACCTGGAAATCGATGAGCGCGCCGAGTCCTTTGGTCCTGCCGGTCGCGGCGCGCTCGCGCCATTGCTTCGGCGCTTCCGCTCCATACCAGGCGGTGGTGTCGATGAAGCACGCCCCGAGCGTGCATATCGGAAAATTGGCGGCAAACGCCTGCGCGATGCAGCCGCCCATCGAGCAGCCGGCGACGGTGACCGCCGGCCACTTGAGATGGTCGAGAAGTTCCGCCAGGTCGCGTGCGAACAGCTCGCAGGTATAGCTCCCGGCCTTGCGTCCCGAGCGGCCGTGGCCCCGGCAGTCGTAGGTCAGGATCTCGGCCTTGCCCGCGAGTTCCTTTACCACGCCGTCCCACACGCTGCGGTCGAGCGCTAACGAATGAATCAGCGCTGCGCGCGGCTTGCCCGGCGCCGGATGGACGGTGTACGAGATTTCGCATCCGTCCGAAGTCTTGAAGGTTCCGTCACTCATCATTCAAAATTCATCATTGCTTTTGGGCGCGTTTCCACGCCGTCATCAGCGCGCGCGCCGTGAATTCCACGGCCATCTCGCGTTTGTAGGCCGCGGAGCCGCGCACGTCGGACATGGGCTCGACGAGCGCGCGCACGTTCTGCACGCACTGGCGCAGAGCCTGCTCGCTCAGGCGCTGCCCGGACAGCTCTTTCAATTCGAGAACGATCGGCTTCCAGCTGACCGCGCCCACCATGGCGCGGGCCTGGCTGCAGGTGCCATCGGCATTCAATGTGACGAATGCAGCGGTATTGACGGTCGGGATTTCCAGCACGCCGCGCGCCATGTACTTATGGAAGCTCGATCCGGAGCGCGCGGGCGGGGTATCCACTTCGACGCTGACCACCATCTCATCCTTGGCAAACCGCTTCTGGAAGGCTTCTTCCAGCGTGACTGTGCGCCGTCCGCCTGGGCTGGCGACGGTAACACGAGCGTTGAGGGCGAGGAGGGCAAGCGGCAGATCGAAGCCGCCGATCAGCGGGCCGACGCTGCCGCCCACCGTGAGCATGCGGCGGATGCGCGTGTGTCCGACGCCTTCCATCGCATCGTCGATCGCCTGCCAGCGTTGCTTCACGCGAGGTTCCTCGGAGAACGCCTGCTGCCGTACCGCCGCGCCGGCATGCAGCACGCCGTGCGCATCGATGGTGAATTCATTCAATTCGGGAACGCGCATGATCGAGACCAGGCGCTTCGCCTGGGGAAAACCGGTGCGCTCGCGCCGCAGCGCGTGCGACATACCGCCCGCGACGAGAGCGGAGTCGCCCGCCGCGAGAAACTGCACCGTTTCCTCTACGGTCTTCGCGTTAACGAATTCCACGTTCAACGGGCGCGCGCCGGATGGTCTTCCAGAGGAGAGGCGAGCCCAGGTGCCGCCCTTGGGCGCGGCGGGTGCGGCGGGTTTCTCATTCGCATAGAGCTCCGGATGCAGCGCCCGGTGAATCTTCTCCGAGGTGATCGGAAGATCATAGATACGCACGCCCACTGCATCGGCGATGGCGTTGGCAATGACGGCGGGAATGGCGTCGAGCCCGATCTCGCCCAGGCCTTTCGCGCCGAACGGGCCCGACGGCTCGTAGGAATCCGCGAAAGCGACGTGTAGCTTGGGGACCATCGCGGCGCCGGGGATGGGGTAGTCCTTCAGCTGCGGATCGGTCGGCATGCCGTTCCACCAGTCGAAGTACTCGGTCATAGCGAAGCCGACGCCTTGCATCACCCCACCTTGCACCTGGCCTGCCGCGGTCGCGGGATTGATGACCGTGCCGCAGTCCACGGCGGATGCGATTTCGATGAGCTTCACTTCCCCGGTAGCGGGGTCCACTTCGACTTCCGCGGTTTGTGCGATGAAGTTGTAGGCGCCTGACTCGTTGCCGTAGCGGTTGTGGTCCGGGAACTCGGAGGGGTTGTCGAAGTTGCCGATGCCGATGATGGGCTGGCCACCGGGCTTGTAAATGTTCGCGCGCACCACGGCGCCGACCGGCTTGAAATCGGTCTCGGAGCCGTTATGCGGACCGATCTCGCCGTTGATGATGGTGAGTTCCGCCGCGGGCCGCTTGAACTGTTCTGCCGCGGCTTCCAGCAGCTGCCTTGCAGCCGCGGTGGCGGCATTCTTCACCGCGTTGCCCGCGACGTAAGTGAGGCGGCTCGCCAGCGCGCCGAGGGAATGGGAGTGGAGATCGGTGTCCGGGCGGGTGATGTCCACGTGCTCGTAGGGCAATCCCAACTCTTCCGCCGCGATCTGGCGCAGCACCGTGAGATTGCCCTGGCCGATCTCGCCTTCGCCGGTGATGACGGTGGCGCGGCCGTCCTCGTTGACGCGCACGATGGCGGTACTGCCGTCCCAGTCGCCGAAGCTGCGGCGGCCGTTGACGTGGACGCTGCAGCCCATGCCCAGCCCATGATTAGGAATTTTTAGTTTGCGCTTCTCCTTCCACTGGATGAGCGCCGTGGCCTTGTCCATGCACTGCTTCAGCTCGCAGCTGGTGATTTTGTGGTTGTGCGGCGAGACGTCGCCCGGGTCCACCGCGTTCATGCGCAGCAGGACCGGGACGTCGATGTGAAGCTTTTCGGCGGCGAGGTCCCACGCCTGTTCCACCGCCCAGTCGGCGGAAGGGTTGCCGAAGCCGCGGAACGCCCCGGTCGGCACCAGGTTGGTGTAGACGAGCGTGGAGCTGCCGCGCGCGCAGGGATACTTGTAGAGCGCATCGTGGCGCACGCTGGCCGCCCCGAGGATCGCCTGCGACTTGCCGGTGTAGGCGCCGTTGTCCGCCCACATCTTGATTTCCTTCGCCACGACGCGGCCATCCTTGCGGAAGCCGAGCCGCACCCAGTAGCGCATCGGCATGCGCGGGTGGCTCGCGAGGAATTCCTCCTCGCGGGTGTGGATCAACTTGACCGGGCGCCCGCTCTTCCCGGCGAGGAGAGCGCAGATGACGGAGGCATTGTCGTCGCCGGACTTGCCGCCGAAGCCGCCGCCGACCTCGGTCTGGATCACGCGCACCTGTGTTTCGGGGAGCCCGAGCGCGGTGGCGTAGCGACCACGAGCGAGAAAGGGGGTCTGCGTATTGCACCACATCGTGACGCGGTCGTTGTCCCACTTGGCGACGCAGCCGATGGTCTCGAGCGCGGTGTGCCACTGGCGCGCGGATTCCCAGGTGCCCTCGACGACGACGTCGGCCGACTTGAAGCCCGCATCGACGTCGCCGCGCTCGAAGTTGAAGTGGTGCGCGACGTTGCCGGCCGCGTCGTCGTGCACCAGCGGGGCGCCGGGGGCGAGCGCCTGGTCGAGCGAGAGCGCGGCGGGCAGCACCTCGTACTGGACCACGATTCTGTCCACGGCCGCGCGCGCCGTTTCCGGATCCAGCGCGGCGACCGCCGCCACCTCGTCGCCGACGTAGCGGACTTTCCCGATCGCGAGCGGATAGAGGTCCGGGCGGAACGCGCCCCACTTGCGTTTTGCCGTGTCGGCGCCGGTTGCGACCACCTTCACGCCGGCCATGGCGGCGGCGGCGCTGGTATCGATCGAGATGATGCGGGCGTGCGGGTGCGGGCTCCTCAGCACCGCCGCGTGCAGCATGCCGGGAAGTTGCAGGTCGGCCACGTACTGCGCCGCGCCAGTGACCTTCGGAATGGCGTCGGTGCGCGGGACGTCCTTGCCGACGACAAGGAAACTGCGGGTCTCCGCCACCCGGGGATCCAGCGGCCTCATGCTTTCCCCTTGCGGGCGAGCGTGATGGCTTCCTTGTAGGCCTCGAGAATGCGGACGTAACCGGTGCAGCGGCAGTAGACGCTATCGGCGCTGGCGCGGATTTCTGCGTCGGTGGGGTCGGGACTCTTCTCGAGGAGAGCGCACGCGGCCATGACGTGGCCGGGGATGCAGATGCCGCACTGGAGGGCGGACCGGTTCACGAAGGCCTGCTGCACCGGGTGCAGCGCCGCGGTGCCCGCCAGTCCCTCGATGGTGCGGACCTCGGCGCCGTCGCACATCGCGGCGAGTTGCAGGCAGGAAGCGATCGGGTAGCCATCCACGATCACGGTGCAGGTGCCGCAGGCGCCGATGCCGCAACCGTGCTTGGTGCCGGTCAGGCGCAGGTCTTCACGCAGCACATCCACCAGCAGGCGGTCGCCCGATTTCAAATTGACTTCGACCGGGTCGCCGTTGATCTTCAGCTTGATGAGCATTCCAGGCTGTACCAGTTGTCGCAACCCGAAATTATAGGGTACCGAGCGGGCAAAACTGGCGCGCCGATTAAGCCGCGACAATCAGGTTGGTGAGGCGCGCCGGATCGGCCAGCAACTCGGCGCTCGGGCCGTGATGGATGATGCGGCCGCGATTCAGTACCATCGCGCTTTGCGTCACTTTGAGCGCAAGCTTCGCGTGCTGCTCGACCAGCACGACGGCAAGGCTATCCTCGCGCATGAGCCGCTGCAGCGCCTGGAGCAGGTATTCGACGATGATCGGCGCCAACCCTTCGAGCGGCTCGTCCATCAGCAGCAGCGTGGGGTTGCCCATCAGGGCGCGGCCGATCGCCAGCATCTGCTGCTCGCCACCCGAGATCTGGTTGCCCATGTGGTGGCGCCGTTCGGTGAGCCGCGGGAAGAGATCGTAGACGCGCTCCAGCGTCCAGCGACCGGCGCGCGCAGCGACTGTCAGGTTCTCCTCGACCGACAGCGACGGAAAGATCTCGCGCTCTTGCGGCACGTAGCCGAGGCCGAGCCGCGAGCGCTCGTATACCGGCAGCCGCTCGATCGAATGGCCCCGGTACTCGATGCTGCCGGCATGGAAGGTGGTGTGGCCCATTATGGTCGCGAGGAGCGTGGTCTTGCCGACCCCGTTGCGGCCGAGCACCGCGAGTGCGCCACGTTCTGGCGCAGAGAACTCGATATCCTCGATAACGACCGTCTCGCCGTAACCCGCCCGTACCTTTGAGAGTTTAAGTGCGCCTAACATAATGAAACGCGCGTGCGTTGTGAGTCAGAGTCGTCGATAGCGCGAAGCGAGGTGCAGCCAATACTCGCTGTATTGGCAAGCCGAGCGACAAAGCTAGCGGCGATTCTGGCCGCAACCCCCTTGGGCTGGCACGGTTTTGTCCCGCGGCTGCCTGCTTGGTGCATGCCTGTTGTGGGGCCTGACCGTGCCGATGGTCCCGCGTCGCCAAAACCGTGACAGCGCAGCGTGTGTTTCATTATGTTAGGCGCTCTAAGAGCCTCAGTCACGGCGGCCCTCCCCGAGATAGACCTGGCGCACGCGGCTGTCGCCGGCGATCTCGTCGGGCGTTCCCTCGACCAGCACTTCGCCCTGCACCATGACCGTGATCCGGCGCGCGAAGCGAAATACCACTTCCATGTCGTGCTCGATGATGAGGATGGCGATGTCGCGGGGGAGGTTGTCGAGCGCTTGCAGGATACGCCCGGATTCGAGCGAAGGCACGCCTGCGGCGGGTTCGTCGAGCAGCAGCACCCTGGGCCTCAGGCCGAGCGCGATGGCGATCTCGACCAGCCGCTGCTTGCCATAGGGCAGATCGAGCAAGCGGCGGTCTGCGTCCGCCGCCAGGTCGAGCATCGCAAGCAGCTCCAGAGATTCCGCGCGCACTTCATCGTGGGCGCCGGCCGGGCGCAACTTGCGGCTGGCGATGCCCCTCCTTTCGGCGATCCCGAGCGCGACGTTGTCGAGCACCGCTAGTTCGCGGAACAGCGTGTTGATCTGGAAGGTGCGGCCGAGCCCGCGCTTGACCCGCGCCGCCTGCGCGAGGCCGGTGACATCGTCGCCACCGAGGAATATGCGCCCGGAGGAAGGCGCGATGCTTCCCGAGAGCATGTTGACGAAGGTGGTCTTGCCCGCGCCATTCGGGCCGATCAGGGCGCGGCGCTCGCCGGCCTCGAGGCGGAAGTCGATGCTGTCGGCCACGGTGAGGGCGCCGAATTTCTTGCACAGCTGCCGCGTTTCGAGAACGACGTTCACCGTTGCGCTCCGCGCATTTTCGCCACGGCCAGGTCGAGTATCCCGAGCAAGCCGCCGCGCGCGAACAGGACGACCACGACCAGCAGCAGCCCGATGCCGAAGTACCAATACTCGGGAAACTGCTTGGCAAGCTGGTCCTGCGCAATCATGTATACGAGGGGGCCGACGAAGGCGCCGTAAATGCGTCCCACGCCGCCGAGCACCAGCATCACCAGCAGTTCGCCCGCGAACTCGAAGCTCAACACGTTCAGGCCGACGAACTGGTTGGTCTGCGTGAGCAACGCTCCGGCGCAGCCTGCCAGCGTCGCCGAGATTGTGTAGACCGCGACCAGGCGGGCGTAAGCCGGTGCGCCGATCGCGTGCGAGCGGGTGATGTTTTCGCGGATGCCCGCCAGCGACGCCCCGAACGGCGAGTAGACGATCCGGCGCACGATCCACCAGCTGGCGAAGAGCGCGAGCAGGCAATACAGGTACGCGGTTGTTCCGAACATGTCGAACCGGAACTGGCCGAGGATGGGGGAAACAACGATGCCGGACAAGCCGTCGGCACCGCCGGTCAGGTCAGTAGCCTTGTTCGCGATCTCGAGCAGGATGGTGGTGATCGCGAGCGTCAACATGAGCAGGGTCAGGCCCTTGGTGCGCAGAATCACGGCGCCCGTCGCGGCTCCGAGCAGCGCCGCCGCCGCCGCCGCCGCCGCCAATTGCAGCAGTGGATCGCTGACGCCGAGTTTCGCCCCGAGGATGCCGGCGACGTAGGCGCCGAGCCCGAAGAATGCCGTGTGTCCAAGCGTGATGATCCCCGCGTAGCCCAGGATCAGATCCAGAGACAGTGCGAACAGGATGTAGACGAGGATGCGCGCCCCGAGCGGCACGTATTCGGGCAGCGCGAAGAACACCGCGAGCGCAGCCGCCCACGGCAGCCACTCGAGCCAGCCGATGCGCGGCCTCGCACCATAGCTCGCCTGGCGGCTCATACCGCCGCCTCCGGAAGTTCGGCGCAAATTCCGATGCCATGGCGTCGGCGGCCGGCAGGCAGTTCGCCATCGCATCCCCACAAACAACGTGGGGCCCCTGCTTCCGGGCTCATACCCGCCTCCCGAACAGCCCCGCCGGCCGCCATAGCAGTATGGCGATCGTCGCGACGTAGATGAAAAACGCCCCGAACTGCGGTACCCAGTACTTGCAGGCGGTGTCGGTGATGCCGATGAGCAGCGCTGCAATGAACGGCCCACGCAGGGTGCCGAGGCCGCCGACCGCCACCACGATCAGGAAGTAGACAAGGTGCTCGAAGGGATAGGTGGGTTGCACGGTGAGGATCTCCGCGCCGAGCGCTCCGCCGAGGCCGGCGAGACCGCTGCCCATGGCGAAAGTGATCGTGAAGAGGCGCCTGGTGTTGATGCCGACCGCCCGGGCCATCGGGCCGTTGTCCACGGCCGCCCGCACCATCGCGCCCCAGCGCGTTCGCTCGACTCCGAACCACAGGGCGCCGACCATCACGGCGCTGATCGCGATCAGAAACACCCGGAAAGCGGGGAAGTCGCGCCCGAGCAGGCCGAACTGGCCTTTCAGGTAATCGGGCAGCGGCACCAGCAGTTGCATGGTGCCGAACAGCAGCCGAGCCGTGGCGATGGCGATGAAGATCAGGCCGATCGTGAACAGCACCTGGGCGAGCTCGCCCGCGGTATACAGGCGCGAGTACAGCAGCCGCTCGAGCACCACGCTCCCGGCCCCGACCAGCACGAACGCCAGCACGAGCGCCAGCGGATACGGCACGCCGAAACTGCCCATCGCCGCGATGAGGATGTAGCCGCCCGCCATGGCAAATACGCCGTGGGCGAGGTTGACGAAACCCATCATGCCCATCGTCACCGACAGGCCGACCGAAATCACGTAGAGGATCATGCCGTAGGCGGTGCCGTGGAAAGCGACGCTTACGAGCGACGAGAGCACCGCTTCCATTTGGCAGTCTGTCGAAGGGGTCTCTGTCTTGTTTCGTTCAGGAGTTTGTCGGAGTCGCGCCCGGCACGCTCCTGGGCAGATAAAACCCGGGCCACTGGCGTGGCCCGGGAGCGGTCGGGTGCTACTTCTTGATCTCTTTCCAGGGGTCTTTCACCTGCGGGAAGGTCTCGAACTCCACGTTGGCGAGCTGCCCGCCCACTTTTTTCACTTCGCGCATGTACTCGTTCTGGATGATGTCGCGGGTTTCCGGGTCGATCGCGATCGGCCCGCGCGGGCTCGACGGGTTCTTGTATTTCTTCACCAGCGCCATGGTCCGGTCGGGGTCGATCTGCCCTTTCTGCTCGCGGATCACGTGGTAGATCGCGTCCATGGCGTCCCACGCGCCCACGGACATGAAGCTGGGCCAGGATTTCTCGCCGTATTCCTTCTTCCAGGCGGCGATGAATGCCTTGTTCGCCGGGCGCGTCGCCGCGGCCGAATAGTGGTGCATGGTGAGCACGCCGAGCGCCGCGTCGCCCATGTTGGGCAGTTCCTCGTCGGTGGTGATGTCGCCGGGGCCGATGAACTTGATGCCCGTCTTGTCGAGGCCGAGGTCGCCGTAGGCCTTCATGATCTGCGTCGCCTGGCGGCCCGCCGGCACGAACGCGAACACCACGTCCGGCTTGGCGTCCTTGGCGCGCTGCATGAAGGGAACGAAATCCGGATTGGCAACGGGGATGCGTACCATGCCGAGGATCTTGCCGCCGCCTTCGGTGAACCCTTTCTCGAAGCCGGCCTCGCTGTCGTGGCCGGGGGCGAAATCGCTGACCGCGATGTAGGCGCTCTTGTACTTCCTCGACGCCCACGCGCCGAGCGGATAGGTGGACTGCCACAGCGTGAAGGAAAAGCGCGCAATGTAAGGCGAGCGCTCCGTAATCACCGACGCGGCGGCATTCATGATGAAGAACGGCAGTTTCGCCTCCTGGGTGAGGGGCGCGATCGCCAGCGCGTTGGGCGTGAACACGACGCCGGTGAGGATCTGGATCTTGTCGCGGACGATCAGCTCCTGCGCCAGCTGCTTCGCCTTGTCCGGGCTCGGGCCGCCGTCATCGCGGATAACGAGTTCGATTTTTACCCCCGGGGGCAGCTTGTCCGCGTTCTGCTTCATGTACAGCTTGATGCCCTTGTCGATCAGGTCGCCGAGCGTCGCGAACGGACCGGAGTAGGTGTTGATCACGCCGATCTTGATGGTCTGGGCGGCAGCAGGGGCGGCACAGATCAAGGTCGTCCAGGCAATCATCAGTATTATGTGGATGAACTGTTTCATGGCCACTCCTGTGAGGCCATTGAATTTACCAGATTTTTGACGAAAGAGCGTGCTGGTTCTGGTGCGATTGCCGGGCTTCGCTCAAGTGCCCCGACCTGGTTTGCCGCGTCAGCAGGCTGAGGAGGCCGGAGACCGCCGATGCCGGTGCCGTTCCACCCGGTTCGTGCCAGGCTGAAATAATGCTGGCGACGGGCCCTTTTTATTGGCACGATAGTCAATGTAATTCCGAAAGGAGCACGGCGGACATGTCTGACAATGAGAGCAGGCCCAATACGAATAAATACGTGGTGGATTTCCATCACATGGAAAGGAAACCCACGATCGGGAAGGTCTCCACGGGGGAAGGCGCGTCGTTCAACGGCGAGCGCATTTATTGCGGTCTCGTGCACAAGAGGCAGGGCACGGGCTCGAAGCCGCACTACCATCCCGACGAGACCTTC
Source organism: uncultured Streptomycetaceae bacterium (assembly GCA_964521405.1). GTDB lineage: Bacteria > Pseudomonadota > Gammaproteobacteria > Burkholderiales > SG8-41 > SG8-41. The sequence goes on from CAZFRR010000319.1 coordinate 9,929, forward strand.
AATTACGTCCTGAAGGGCTCGCTGAAGGTCCATATGGACGGCATGAATTTCACGGTGCCGACCGGCTGCCTCTACCACATCCCGTCCAACATGGTGCATACCGCCGTCGCCGGCGATGACGGGGATGCCACCTACCTGGTCTGGCGCGACCGGGTGGGCGAGAAGCAAGGGAAGCCCGTCACCATTGAAGCCAGTGAATCTGTCTGAGGCGCTGATACCCGGATTGACGGGATCCGCCGAGATCATCGTCGGCACGCGCGATACCGCGCCGCATGTGGGCAGCGGCAAGATCGGCGTTCTCGCGACGCCCGTCATGGTGAACCTCATGGAAGCTGCGGCGCTGCAGGCGGTGGAGCGGTTCATGCCCCCGGGACATCAAACGGTGGGCACCCACCTGGACGTGAAGCATTTCGCGGCGACGCCGGTCGGATTGCGCGTGCGCGCTCATGCGGAGCTCATCAAGGTCGAGGGGCGCACGCTGACGCTCCGGATCCACGCCGAGGACGAGCGCGAGAAAATCGGGGAGGGGGTGCACGAGCGCCTCATTATCAACGTCGAGCGGTTCGACCAGCGCATGCAGAAGAAGCTGGGCAAGGCGTGACCCCGGGAATGCCCCGCCGGCGGTTATAATTAAATCCTATGCGCCTGCGCGTGCTCGGCTGTTCGGGGGGTATTGGCGGACAGCAAAACCGGACCACTTCTTTCCTGCTCGATCGGGACGTGTTGATCGATGCGGGAACCGGGGTCGGCGACCTCTCGCTTTCCGAACTCACGCTGATCGACCATATCTTCATCACCCATTCGCATCTCGATCATGTCAACTCGATTGCCTTCTTCGTGGACTCGGTGGGCTCGCTGCGGCCCAAGCCGGTCACGGTCTACGCGACGGGCCCCACCATCGCGATTCTGAAAAGGCATCTCTTCAACGGGGATATCTGGCCGGATTTCACCCAGATCCCCTCGCTCGAAGACCCGTGGTTGCGTTACCAGGAAATCAAGGTGGGCGAGGTGATCGCCATCGGGGGACGGAGAATCACGGTGCTGCCCGCGGTCCACACGGTCCCGGCGGTTGGCTACCACCTCGACAGCGGGAAGGGCAGCCTGGTCTTCACCGGCGACACCGGCCCGAACGACGCGCTGTGGCTCGAGGTGAACCGCATTAAAAATCTCAAGTATTTGATCATCGAAACCGCCTTCTCCGACAAGGAGCGCAAGCTGGCCGAGGTAGCCCTGCACCTGTGCCCGTCCATGCTCGCCGAGGAGTTGGCGAAACTCGAGCGCCAGGCCGAGGTCTATATCACGCACTTGAAGCCCAGCGAGATCGAGCTGACGATGCAGGAAATCGAGGAGATTTCGAGCCGCTTCCAGCCGCGCCTCCTGCAGAACAATCACGTTTTTGATTTCTGACACCAGGCCGCCGCAGCGCGACTTGCGCCTGGCCCCGGCAGGACGGAAAATTGCGCTATTCTGGTCACGCGGGACCCGCGACGGCCGGGTCGATACCATAATCATGAGAAAAGAGGTCTCAGTCGGAGAGCTGGAGTTTGGCGTATTCATCGCCGAGCTCGACCGGCCGTGGACGGAAACACCGTTCATCTTCCAGGGCTTCGTGTTGAATAACGACGAGCAGCTCGCGACGCTCAAGCAATACTGCAAGAAGGTCTACATCGACCTCGACAAGGGCCTCGACCTGCCCGAACGCAGCCAGCTGCAAACCGCCTCGCTCAGCAGCGGGCCCAAACCCCCGAGCGTTCTCGCGAGCATCAAGAACAAGGTCAAGTACGAGGAACTGGCAGGCGTCGACGCGGAAATACCGCGCGCGCGCACATCCCTCAACAAGACCGAGTCGGCGCTGCAGGACCTGCTGGTCTCGGTCAGGGCCGGCAAGGCGATCGACGCCCCCCGGGTAAGGGAGGCCGTGACGAGCATGACCGACAGCGTCGTGCGCAACCCCGACGCCATGCTGCTGCTCGCCAAGATGAAAGAGAAGGGCGGGCGCAACCTCGATCGCGCGGTCGGGGTCTCCATCTACATGATCACGTTCGGCCGCTTCCTGCAAATGCCGCGCGAGCAGCTCGATCTCCTGGGCATGCTCGGCTTGTTGCAGGACGTGGGCAAGATGAGAGTGCCGGAGGAAGTGCTCGGCAAGTCGGAACCTCTCAGCCATGTCGAAACGGTGCTGTGCAGGAGCCACGTCGATCACTCGGTCGCCATCCTGAGGGAGACCACCGGCCTGCCCGCCGACCTGCCCGCGCTCGCGTCCCTGCACCACGAGCGCTTTGACGGCGGCGGCTATCCGAAGGGGCTGAAAGGCGGGGAGATCGGGCTGTTCGGCGTCATCGCGGGGCTGGTCGATTTTTTCGATGCACTTTCTCACCCCCGTCCCTACGGCGAAGCGCTCGCGCCCTCCAACGTGCTCACCATGCTCTACAACTTGCGCGATATCCAGTTCGACGGCCCGCTGGTCGAGCAGTTCATCCAGTGCATCGGGATCTTCCCGGTGGGCGCCATCGTCGAGCTGAACTCGGGCGAGATGGGGATCGTGATAGCGCAAAACCTGGCGCGCAGGCTGCAGCCGCGCGTCATGGTGGTGCTCGACGCGAAGGGCAATCGGAAGACGCCGCACCTGATCCTCGACCTGGCAAAGGATCCGAGGATGAATCCGGAAACCCCGTATCGCATCAAGCGCACACTGGAGAAGGGTAGTGTCGCAATCGACCCATCCGAATTCTTCATCTGACGGGGGGACGGCAGGCGCGGATCAGGCTTCGTCGCCGGAGCAGGCAGCGGGCGTTGGCCTCGGCGCGCTGATCGCGCGCCTGGCGGAGGAGTTCAGCGCCGATCCCAGGACGATTGCCCGCGTCGCGGTGGTGTTCGCCGAGGTTCATGATCGCGCGCCGGACCTGTTTGTTCCGGCCGCGGGAGCTTTGGCCATCGCATTCGCGGCGGCCGCGGCCTCCGACGGCGCCGACGTTCAGCCGGTCCATGCGGCGCTGGGCGAGTGGGCGCTCGACGCGGAGGGCGAGCCGATCGAGCGCATGCGCCGCGACTGCCTGCGTTTCCAGAGCGCGATGACGCGCGGCGCGCTGCGGTTGTATGCCGGTGAACCGGAGTTGTGCACCGAGACCCTGCTGGCCCTGCAGCGCTTCAACTTCCTGCAGCTTGCGCTCCTCGCCTCGCTCTCGGCACGCGGCCAGGAGGAGGGCGGCGTAGTGCGGACGCTGCCGACGCCGGAGTACGCCGCCTTCATGGATATTTTCCGCAACACGATCGCGACCCACCAGCAGGAGGGCAGGCCGCTCGGCTTGCTGCTGATCCAGGTCGCCAAGGTCGAGCAGGTGGACCGCCTGCTCGGGTTGCAGCGGGGCGAAGCCTTCATGCTGCGCGTCACCCGGCGCATGCGCGAAGGCGTCCTGCGCAAGCAGGATCAACTCGGGCGGATCAGCCGCGACCAGCTGGCGTGCCTCCTGCCGTTCATCGCGGGGGAGGGCGTCGCGATCCTCGCCTCGAACAAGATCCTGGGCGCGCTGGAAGCGCCGGTGCCGATCGGCGACCAGTCGTTTGTCCCGGACGCGGTGATCGGCATCGCGATGTTTCCGGAGCACGGCTCGGAGCCGCAGGCGCTGGTGCGCAACGCCAAGCTCGCGGTACGCGCGGCGCGCGGCGGGTCGGAACGGGTTGTCGTCTACAACCCGTCGCAGGGCGAAAATGAAGAACTCAAGATGCGCTTCGAGGCGCGGCTGCGTCATGCCCTGGAGCAGGGCACGCTCGACCTTGCCTTCGAGCCGCAGCTCGACCTGGCCACCGGCCGGATCGGCGGGCTGGACTGCCTGCTGCGCTGGAAGGACGAGGAGCTGGGCCCGGTGTCCGAGGCGCAGGCGCGGGCAACCGCCGAAACCTCGGGCCTGGTGCGGGAGGTGACCTGGTGGGTGTTCAACAACGCGTTGAGGCTGTCGGCTGAAATCGCGCGCGCCGGGCTGCAGGTCCCGGTCAGCCTGAGAATCACCGCGACCAGCCTGCAGCAACCGGATTTTCCCGAGTTCGTGGGGCGCGCGCTACGCACCTGGGGCGTCCCGCCCAAGCATCTCATCATCGGCATCCACGAGTCCGCCTTTGCGGGAGGGGTCGAGCAGGCGAAGGAAACGTTGACGCGCCTGAAGGCGCACGGGTTGCGCCTCGGGATCGACGGCTTCGGCACCGGATCGTCGTCCCTCAGCAACCTGGCGCAGCTGCCGCTCGACGAGATGCGGCTCGCCGCCACGTTCGTGGCCGACATGCAGCGCACCGGGCCCCACGAGAAGGTCGTCCGCTCGCTGATCCATCTCGCGCGGGACCTCGGGCTGCTGGTGGTGGCCGAAGGCGTGGAGGATGCCGAAACCGCGCTTGCGCTCTCCGCGCTCGGCTGCGGGCGCATCCAGGGCGAGCACGTGAGTCCTCCGCTGGGGGCGCAGGAGATCATTGGACACGCGGCAGGGTTGGCCGGGCTCTCGCTCCGGCCGGATGAATGAGCTTGCTTCCGAAAATTCGGCAGCAACGCCGGGCTGTCCGGATGAATCCATGCTGGATAGCCGTTGCGTGCGCCATGCTGGTCGCGCCGGTATGGGGCGCGGAGGATCCGGGCGCGCGCGCTTTGCAGCAGCAGTTGCTGCTGCGGCAGCAACAGCAGGAGGCGCTGCAGTTGCGCATGCAGCAGCAACATATCGCGCCGTCAGCCCCTGCTGACGCACGGCAGAGACTGCTCCTGGAGCAGCTGCAGATGGAGCAGCGCCAGCGGCAGGCGCAACAGCATTACCGGCAGGCTATCGAGCCGCCAACGGCCCAGCCTTCCGACGACGAGGGGACCCGCCGCGCAAAAGCGGAGATGGAGCTGCAAAAAGCGCGGCAGTAAGACCCGGCTATTGCCGTTGGTCGGGCGGGCTCTCGAGGCGCTCGCGCTCGATGACCGAGTATTCGGTCGTGATGAATTCCTGGTCCGCCGCCTGCTTCAGCTTGCGCTTTACCCACCAGAAGCGCGCCAGTGCCAGCAACGCCAGTATCGCCCCCGCGATCA
>CAZFRR010000320.1:0-8638 GCA_964521405.1 uncultured Streptomycetaceae bacterium
TTCTGCTGGCTCGCCCTCCAGGGCGACGGGCGGCTGCCGCCCCATGTCTGGGATGGCGAGAGGGATCCGGCGCTCCCGCCGCTGCGACTCACAGCGCGGGGGGACCGTTTCGCCCGCGCTTCCCGCCGGGTCTGCATGAGCAATTCCTTCGCCTTCGGCGGCAACAACGTGAGCCTCCTGCTGGGGGACGCCCGATGACGTCACGCCCGGCGGCGCTGGTCTTCCCGCCCATCGAGGAATTGGTGCCGCACCGGGGCACCATGCTGCTCCTCGACCGGGTCGTCGCCTGTGACGAGCAGTCCATCGAGGCCGAACGCACGGTCCCGGCCGAAGGCTGGTATTTCGATGGCGAGGGCTGCATGCCCTCCTGGATCGGCATCGAGTTGATGGCCCAGGCGATCGCCGCTTATGCCAACCTCTACGCCTACACGCACGGCGCGCCGCCGAGGCGCGGCCTGCTGCTGGGCTGCAAGACCTACCGTGCCAACACCGCGCGCATCGCCGCGGGCGAGCGGCTGCGCGTCGCGGCGCGGCTGTCGTTTCGGGACGAAAGCGGCTTTGCCGCCTATGATTGCGCGATCCACGGCGACGGCGGAGAATTGGCCGCCGCCACCCTCAAGGTCTACGAGCCGCAGGATTTCGACGCTTTCATGCGTCAAGCCACCCACTCATGATGAGACGCGTCCTCGTCACCGGATCGAGCCGCGGCATCGGCAGCGCCATCGCGCGCCGCCTTGCGGCCGGCGGCTTCACCGTCAGCGTGCACTGCCGCTCGCAGCGCGCCGAGGCCGAAGCGCTGGCCGCCGAGATACGCGGCACTGTCCTGCAGTTCGATGTCACCGACCGCGGCGCGTGCCGCAAGGCGCTCGAACTCGACGTGGAGAAGAACGGCGGCTATTACGGCATCGTCTGCAACGCCGGCATCGCTCGCGACAACGCCTTCCCCGCCCTCTCCGACGAGGACTGGGACCTGGTCCTCGACGTGAGCCTGGGCGGCTTCTACAACGTCGTGCATCCGCTGGTGATGCCGATGGTCCGCGCGAAACTGGGCGGGCGCATCGTCACCATCGCCTCGGTCGCCGGCGTCGTCGGCAACCGCGGGCAGGTGAATTACAGCGCCGCCAAGGCGGGCGTGATCGGCGCGACCAAGGCGCTGGCCGTGGAGCTGGCGAGCCGCCGCATCACGGTCAATTGCGTCGCGCCCGGGCTGATCGAAACCGAAATGACCGGCGGCCTGCCGCTCGATGAAGCGCTGAAGGCGGTGCCCATGAAGCGCATGGGCAAGGCGGAGGAAGTGGCCGCCGTGGTCGCGTTCCTGATGTCCGACGAGGCGAGCTACATCACGCGCCAGGTGATCGGTGTCAACGGCGGTCTCATCTGATGAAGCGCGTCGTCGTCACCGGCATGGCCGGCATCACCGCGCTCGGCGACAACTGGCAGAAAATCGAGGCTGCGCTGCGCGCCCGCCGCAACGGCATCCGCCGCATGGGCGAGTGGGACCGCTACGCCGATCTCAACACGCGGCTCGGCGGGCCGGTGGATGATTTCCAGGTCCCGGCCCATTACCCGCGCAAGAGGCTGCGCTCGATGGGGCGCGTTTCCATCCTGGCGGTGCGCGCGACGGAACTGGCGCTGGAGCAAGCCGGGCTCAAGGAGGATCCCGCGATTCGCGACGGGCGGATGGGCATTGCCTACGGCTCGTCCGGCGGCAGCGTCGAGCCGGTGCAGGCGTTCGGCCAGATGCTCGCCACCGGCTCGATGCAGGGCGTGAATTCCACTTCCTATATCCAGATGATGGCCCACACCACGGCCGTCAACATCGGGCTCTACTTCGGCCTCACCGGACGCGTCATTCCCACCAGCAGCGCGTGCACCTCGGGCAGCCAGGCGATCGGCTACGCCTACGAGACGATCCGCTACGGCAAACAGGCGCTGATGGTGGCGGGCGGCGCCGAGGAACTGTCGGCGGCGGGCGCGGTGGTGTTCGACACCCTGTTCGCCACCAGCACGCGCAACGACGCCCCCGCCACGACGCCGCGCCCCTTCGACCGCGACCGCGACGGCCTGGTAGTCGGCGAAGGCGCGGCCACGCTGGTGCTGGAAGAATACGACCATGCGGTCGCCCGCGGCGCGCGCATCTACGCCGAGGTCGCCGGCTTCGCCACCAATTCCGACGGTACCCACGTCACCGAGCCGGAAGTGGTCACTATGGCCCGGGTGATGACGCTCGCCTTGGAGGACGCCGGCCTCGCACCTGGCGCCGTGGGTTACGTCAGCGCCCATGGCACCGCCACCAATCTGGGCGACGCCGCGGAGTGCAGCGCCACCAGCCAGGTGCTGGGGGAACGCGTGCCGATCAGCTCGATGAAAAGCTATCTGGGTCACACGCTCGGCGCCTGCGGCGCCATCGAAGCCTGGTGGGGCATCGAAATGCAGCGTGCCGGCTGGTTCGCTCCCACCTTGAATCTCGACAACCTGGACCCGGCCTGCGCAGGGGTGGAACACGTGACAGGCGATGGCAGAAACCTGGAAGTTGATTACATTATGAGTAATAATTTCGCTTTCGGCGGTATCAACTCGTCGCTGATATTCAAGCGGACTTGATCCACGGTAGCCCGGCATCTTCGGCGCATACTACTGTTTGCAAACAGGAGGAAACCATGAAATCCATCGTCAAGCTGTTGCTCATGCTCGCGGCTCTCGCCATCGCCACCAGCGCCCACGCGCAAAGGCCGCCCGTGCCCATCATCAACCACGAAAACGTGCCCGTCACCACCACGAGCGGCAAGCCACCCAGCGCCCAGCAGGTCAAACAAGCCATCATAAACGGGGCTACCGCCAGGAAATGGACGGTTACTCATACTGCCGACGGACAGAAATTGCACGTCAAGCTTTTCGTTAACAACAAGCACACTGTGGTCTCGGAAATCGAGAATACGGACACCAGCTACTCCATCCGCTACTTGAACAGCATCGACATGAAATACGCTGTCGTTGACAACGTTCCGGTCATCCATCCGTATTACAACCGGTGGGTCAGCGAATTGATGAATTCCATCCGCCTCGAGTTTCAAAAGCTCTGAGCGACACCAGGCAGGACCACGCAGTTCTCTCGCAGCTCCGCCCCGTCGGTTCGGGGGCCGGCGGCGTGCGGCGCGTAGCCGTCACCGGGATGGGCATCGTGTCCTGTCTCGGCAACGAGCTCGAAACGGTCGCGCGGGCGCTACGCGAAGGACGCAGCGGCATACGCCATGCCGGCGAATACCAGCGCGCCGGCATGCGCAGTCAGATCGCGGGCATGCCCGATCTGGCAGCCGAGCCGCCCATCGACCGCAAGCAGCGGCGCTTCATGGGCAACGTCGCGATCTATGCCCACCATGCGATGCGCAAGGCGATCGCGGATGCCAGGCTGTCGCAGCGGGAAGTCTCCGATCCCCGCGTCGGCCTGATCGTCGGCTCGGGAACCGGCTCCCTTTCACACTATCTGACCGCCATCGATACGCTGCGCGAGAAGGGGCCGCAGAAGGTGCGGCCCTATACAGTACCGCAGACCATGGCCAGCACCGCTTCCGCCTGCCTGTCCACCGCCTTCACCATTCTCGGCCACAGCTATTCGATCAGCTCCGCCTGCGCCAGCTCCGCGCACTGCATCGGTCACGCCATGGAATTGATCCAGATGGGCAAGCAGGACAGGGTGTTCGCCGGTGGCGCGGAGGAAGCGGAGTGGAACTCCGCTGCCATGTTCGATGCGATGGGCGTGCTCTCCCACGGCTACAACGACACGCCCCAGGCCGCATCCCGCCCCTACGATGCCGGGCGCGATGGCTTCGTCATGGCCGGCGGCGCCGGCATATTGGTGCTCGAAGCGCTGGATCACGCCAGGAAGCGTGGGGCCCGCATCTATGCCGAGCTGGCCGGGTATGGCGCCAGTTCGGACGGCAGCGACATGATCACGCCGGAACCGGATGGGGTAGCGCGTGCGCTGCGGCTTGCCCTGAACGATGCGGGTGTGGCGAATGTGGATTACCTGAACACGCACGCCACCTCGACACCCATCGGCGATATCAGCGAGCTCTCGGCGGTGCTGACAGTTTTCGGAGAGCAGCTGCCGCTCATCTCTTCCACCAAGGGACTAACGGGGCATGCCATAGCCGCCTCGGGCGCGCATGAAGCCATCTATTCGCTGCTCATGATGGAGCACGGTTTTCTGGCCCCCTGCATCAACCTGCAGGATCCGGATCCGGCAACAACCGGGTTCCCACTGATTACCGGCTGCCTGGAACGAAACATCGCCAGCTTCATGTCCAACAGCCTTGGCTTCGGCGGGACCAACGCCAGCCTGCTGTTCCGCCGCTGACCGCCCGGTGATTTTTCCGGCTCAGGCCGGATCGGCTGCTACCTGGTGGTCTCATCGCAGCACGCCGCCGGCAGCGAAACCGGCTTGAGGCCGGACGCCGCTAGGCCTTCGAGCAATGCCGGCAGCACCGCGAGCACCACCGGCTCGCCGCCGGACGTCCGGCGGCTGGCGATATCGTGGAGCAACAACACATCGCCGGCTGCCAGACCGCGGGTCAGCCGCCTCAGCACCGCCGCGGCATCGGCGTCCACGGTGTCGAAACCGCGCCGCGTCCACGACACGTAGCGCACGCCGTTCAGCGCCAGCACCGCGTCCAGCAGCGGGCTGCGGAACCCCGCCGGCGCGCGGAAAAACGCGGGAGCGCGGCCGGTGATGTCGGCGATGAGGACCTGGGTCTCCTCCACTTCGCCGCGCAACCGTCCGGGACCGTAGAACGCAAATGCATGGGCATGCCGATAGCTGTGGTTCTCCACGCTGTGGCCGCGGCGCGCGATCTCCCGCACGATATCGGGGTGCGCCGCAGCCTTTTCTCCGACGCAAAAGAAACTGGCCTTTGCACGCAGGCCATCGAGCAGGTCGAGCACGCGCGGCGTCACTTCCGGATCGGGGCCATCGTCGAAGGTCAGGCTGACTTCGCTGCGCAGCGCGGCGGACGCCGGCAGGCGCACCAGATTGGGGCCGAGTATGCGGCTGCGCGGTGACAATACCGCGGCGCCCAGCAGCAGGTGATTACCGGCCAGCGCGCCAAGAACCCACGGCCACAACAGCGGCTCGACCGCGCAGGTAGCGGCGCCGGCAGCGTGAAACCACTTGGAAAACTGGAGCGCGGGCGCCGGGCGCCACGGGCGGTTCACGTTCGCGCCGCTGATGACGGCATCGGCAGTCGAATTCATGAACCTATTCGCCCCTCAACTGTATTTCCGGTCAAGTGACGGTGCGCCGCTCGCTAGATCTTCACGTTCGGGTTGAGAGTGTAAACGCCGATGAGCGCCGCTTGTTCGATGACGTGGCCCTTCATCGCCTCGAGCACTTCGGGGCCCTTGAAGGCGCCGCCCACCGGGCAGCGCGCGATATCCAGCGCGTAGAGGGTGAACACGTAGCGGTGGGGAATCTCGTCGTTCCACGGCGGGCACGGGCCGTCGTAGCCGAAGTAGTTGCCCGACATGGCCTTATCCGAGGCAAACCATGCGGTGTAGTCGTTCAGGCCCTGGCGCGAGTCGTTCAGGCTCTCGGGACCGGGCTTGCCGCGCGCCGTGATGCCGCTCGAGTACTCGCCCTGCTTGATCTGTATCATCGTCGGCGAAAGGTCCACCAGCACCCAGTGAAAGAAATCCACCCGCGGCAGCTTCGCCGGGATGGTGCGGCCCTCCTGGTTGACGTCGTCCGGCTTGCCGGGCACGTCGGGGTCGTGGCAGATCAGCGCCAGCGACCTGGTTTTCAGCGGGACATCCTGCCACGCCAGGTGCGGGTTGAGGTTCTTCGAGAGCGTTGCGTGAGTACTGGGGTCCGGCGCGCAGAACACGAATTCGGCCGGGATGCGCCGGTTGTTGCCGAAGCTGGTGCTGCTGAGTTTCATCGTCATCTCCTCAAACGACACCGGGAAACATTGTAGCAAAACGGCAGCGCGTCGCAGCGCTGCCATGAATGCAGTCGAGTCTCGTCACTTTTCGCTGGCCATCGGTGGCGAAAGAGCGCGCAACCGCGCGTCACGCTCCGCTTTTGGCAACGCGGCCAGTGCCGTGACTACTCTATAGAAGCGGGGTAAGTCTCCGCCTTCACGCTCCAATAATGCCTCGAAAGCCGGGACGAGCTGCGAGTAGATGCCGACCGAGGCCAGCTGGGCGTTGCCGGGCTTTTGCGCGAACCAGCGGTCATAACCGGCATAGCCGCCCCACCCTTTCCGCAGCTCCCGGTATTCGGCTTCGAGTTCCGCCAGGATCAAACGCTTGCGCTCCCGCATCGCCTCCGGGGGAAGGCGCGTGCGGTAGAGCGCGTCGAGCTGCCCCCGAAACTTGCCGATCAGCTCGACGAACTGCGCGCGGATACGCCGGCTTCGTTCGAATGACTCGCGCTGACTGCCATCCCCCGTCCTGGCGAGCCAGCGCCGCACGCCCTCCTGCTCGACCACCACCGCGAAGGATTCGTTGAAGACCGTATCGTCCCCCGCGTAAACGGCCTGGTGCGCCAGCTCGTGGAAGATGAGCCGGGCAATGTCGGGCTCCGGATAGTGGATGAAGGTGTTCAGCACCGGGTCGGCAAAATGCCCGAGCGTCGAGTAGGCCGGCACCCCGCCCACGTAAACGTCGTGCCCCTGCGACGCGAGCCCGGCGGCAAACTGCTCCGCCGCCTCCCTCGAGAAATAACCCCGGTAGTTCACGCAACCGGCGAATGGAAAGCACCATTGCACTGGCTGCAGCGAGAATTCTGGCGCGGCAAAGACGTTCCACACCACGAACGGGCGTTCCAGGTCGGCGTAGCGCCGGTAGCTCTGGTTATCCGGCAGGCCGAGCTCGCGGCTGGCGAAGTCGCGTATTCCGGTGACGCGCTCGAGCTTGTCCTTCAACGCCTGCGCGGACGCCGGGTCGGCCATCACTTCCCCGACCGGCCGCTCGCGCCGCCACACGTCAAACTGGCCGCTCACCGCCTGCCAGTAGTAGCCGATGCTCGCGCAGCCGCCGAGGAGCGGCAGCAGGGCTGCTGCCAGAAGGCGTGAATAGTGAATGGTGAATAGTGAATGGATACCCGTTTTCGTCAATGTCGGAACCCGCACGCCTGTCCACTCACTATTCACCATTCACCACTCACACCTTTCGATGTTCGAAGGCGCCATCCCGGAGGAATGCGCAAATCTGACGGACGACGGCGCGCGAGACGAGCATGCCGCTGTGGTTGACGTCGAGCACGATGTGGTCGCGCATGCCCGGCACGCGCGTCTCCTCGACGCAGATCACACCGTCGTTGGGCGCGGGCAGGTCCGGCGCGACGATGCGCCCGATCCCCAGCGACACGCTGCCCGCGATCACGCCGATCTCGCGGACGGTCGCGGGGGGCGCCTGCATGGGGTTCAACCAGCGCTGCATGCTGCGCCCCAGAGCGGCGCGGCCTCCGGGCAGCCCGGCGAGCCGCCGGCCCGCGAAGCTCCCGCCATAGGGTGTGCCGGTGAGGACCACGCGCCCCGGCGCCAGGCCCGGCGCACTCTCCAGCATGTGGAGGACGATGAGCCCGCCCAGGCTGTGCCCGACGAGATGCAGCCGCGGCGCCGCGAGGCTGCGGCAGTAGCGGGCGAGGCGCTCCGCGTTATCCGCGAGCGCGAGCCGCATCGAGGGATAGGAATAGGCGAGCGCGCGATAGCCGCCGCGCGCCACCCGCCGCCGCATGAGTTCCATCACCAGCCCGTGCACCCACAGGCCGTGGACGAGGACGACGGCGTCCGGGCCGGCCGTCATCGGCGGCCCAAGAAGTGACTCGTTGCTCGTTGCTCGTTCCTGGTCAAGGGAGTACCGCTCTTCGCTGCAAACGAGAAACGAAGGACGAGAAACGAGTCACTTTTCTCAAACAGCAGCGGCACCGCGATACGCCGTCACCTGGTCGGGGGTGAGGTGGCTGACATCGCCCCACAGTTCCATGCGCCAGGCGCCGCCGTCGTATCCGAAGAGGTTGACACTCGCGTTGATGAGCGGCACCGGCCGCGGTGCGCCGTGCTCGAGGCGGTGCGCCACGCGGTAGAGCGAATCGAGCACCAACCCGTGAGTGACGACCACCACTTCCTCGCCGCGGTGACGACCGGCGATCTCCGCCAGGCAGCCGATGCAGCGCCGCATGAAGTCACGCGCGCTCTCGCCGCCGGGAACTTCGTAGTCCGGGTCGCGGCTGGCAAAGCGGGCGTGTTCCTCTGGGTAGCGCGACAGGATCTCGGTGGCCAGTAGTCCCTCGAAAATGCCAAACCGGCGCTCCTGCAGCCTCGGGTCTATGACGATCTCGCATCTCGCGTGCTCCGCGATCGCGTGCGCCGTGTCCCTCGCCCGGGACAGGTCGCTGGTGTAGAGCGCGCTGAAATCCTCGCCCGCGAAGCGGCGGCCCAGCGCCTGCGCCTGCTCCCGGCCCACATCGGACAACGGCGTATCGGTCGTGCCCTGCATACGCTTGTCGCGGTTCCAGGTGGTTTCCGCATGACGAATCACTACTAATCTGGTCTCACGCATCGTTCGTCCTGGCAATTGCATCTGTAAGGAAAGGTTTCATTCTCGGGCCGTGATTCGTCATGAATGAATAGTAAAGATC
>CAZFRR010000321.1:0-8108 GCA_964521405.1 uncultured Streptomycetaceae bacterium
CAAGACCGGCTACTTCCCCTACACGCCCGCCACCAACCTGCTCTACGGGCTGCGCGAGGCGCTGAAGATGCTCCTCGACGAAGAGGGTCTCGAGAACGTGTTCGCCCGCCACCAGCGCCACGCCGAGGCCACGCGCCGCGCAGTGCGCGCCTGGGGGCTGGAGGTGCTGGCGAGCAACCCGACGGAATACAGCAGCACGCTCACCGCAGTTCTGCTGCCTGCAGGGCACGACGCGGACCGGGTGCGCAAGATGATCCTCGAGCATTTCGACATGTCGCTCGGCACCGGCCTGGGCAAACTCGCGGGCAAGGTGTTTCGCATCGGCCACCTCGGCGATTTCAACGACCTCACCTTGCTCGGCACCTTGGCAGGCGTCGAGATGGGCTTGCAGCTCGCCGGGGTGCCGGCGAAGCAGGCCGGCGTGCAGGCCGCCATGCAGTACCTCGCTTCGGTCCACGCTGCCGAGAAGCGCGCTGCGGCATGAGCAAACCGCTCTTTGTCGCGCCATGTAAACTTGCCGCTAGAAAATAGCTGCACTGACACTTCCACAGGAGGGAACATGATCCGTACCCATGCTGCGCTAGCCGTAGTCCTGCTCGCCAGCGCTACGGCCGTGACGGCACAGACCTGGCCGACCAAGCCCATTACATTCCTGAATCCGTTTCCCGCGGGCGGCGGCACCGATACTTTTGCCCGGCCGATCGCGGCGCGCGTGTCGCAGACCATCGGACAGTCGGTGATCATCGAGAACCAGGGTGGCGCCGGGGGCACGGTCGGCGCAGCGAACGTGGTCAAGCGCGCACCGGACGGCTACAACTGGTTCTTCGGTGCCGTGCACCACACGATCGCGGAAAGCCTCTACACGCGGTTGTCCTATGGCCTGGAAAAGGACTTCGAGCCGATCACGGTCGCAGCGTTCATCCCGAACGTCGTCGTGGTGCACCCCAAGCACGCGGACAAGTTCAAGACGCTCAAGGACCTGATCGACTACGCGCGCGCCAACCCCGGCAAGCTCAACTATGGTTCCGCGGGCAGCGGCACCACGCACCATCTTTCGGTGGAGCTGTTCAAGACCATGACCAAGACCTTCATGGTGCACATCCCGTATCAGGGCGCCGGCCCGCTGATGGTAGGCCTGCTCTCCGGGCAGGTGGATCTCGCCTTCGACGGCATGGGAACTTCCTCGGTGCAGATCAAGGCGGGCAAGCTGGGTCCGCTCGCGGTCACCAGCGTGGCGCGCAACCCGGTGCTGCCGAACGTGCCCACCGTGGCGGAGGCGGGCGTGCCGGGCTACGAAGTGCGCACCTGGTACGGACTCTGGGCCCTCAAGGGCACGCCGCCCGCGATCAAGGACCGGATGTACAAGGAAGTGGTGATCGCGATGAACACGCCCGAGCTGAAGAAGATCTGGGCCGAGCAGGGCGCCGACCCCGGCGGCATGCCGCCCGACGAATTCGCCAAGCTGATCTCGTCCGAGATCGCGAAGTGGGCCAAGGTGGTCAAGGACGCCGGGGCCAAGGTAGACAACTAGACCGGATCCCCGCCCCCGATCACGTCGGGGGCAGGCACTGCGCGGGGACGGCCCTCTGCGGGTCGACTAAATCGCGCCGTCGGCGCGCAACTGCGCGATTTGCGCGTCGCTGCGGCCGAGCAGCCCGCGCAGCACCTCGTCGGTGTGCTCGCCGAGCAGCGGCGGCGGCAGCCGATGCTCTAACGGCGTTTCAGAGAAACGCATTGGGCTGCGCACCAGCGACACCTTGCCTGCGCTGGGGTGCGGCAACTCGATTTTCAAGCCGCGGGCAACCGCTTGCGGCTCCGCGAACACCTGCGCAATTGAATTGATCGGACCGTTGGGCACGCCCGCCGCCTCGAGCGCTTCGACCCAATCGTGCGTCGAGCGCCGCCGCAGGATGTCCTCGAGCAGCCGGGTCAGCTCGGCGCGATTCTCGACGCGCCTGCCGTTGCTGGCGAAGCGCGCGTCGGCGGCGAGCTCGTTGCAGCCGGCGACGGCGCAGAACTTGCGGAACAGGTTGTCGTTGCCGCAGGCGAGGATCATGTCGCCGTCCGCGGTCTTGAAGGTCTGGTAGGGAACGATGTTCGGATGCGCGTTGCCCAAGCGCCCGGGAGACTGCCCGGTGGCGAGGTAGTTGGCGCCCTGGTTCGCGAGCACCGCGGTCTGCACATCGAACAGCGCGAGGTCCAAGTGCTGGCCGCCGCCGCTGTGGGCGCGCTGCGCCAGCGCCGCGCACACCGCGATGGTGGCGTACATGCCGGTCATGATGTCGGCGATCGGTATGCCCACCCGTTGCGGATCGCCGCCGGGCTCGCCAGTGATGCTCATGACCCCGCCCATGCCCTGGATCATGAAATCGTAACCGGGATGCTCGCGGTACGGCCCGGTCTGGCCGAAGCCGGTCACCGAGGCATAGATCAGCCGCGGGCTCACCTTGCTGAGGTCACCGTAGCTGAGCCCGTAGCGGGCAAGGTCGCCCACCTTGTAGTTCTCGATCAGCACGTCGGATTGCCGGGCGAGGGCGCGCACGATGTCCTGTCCCTCCGGTTTCGAGAGATTGACGGTGACCGACTGCTTGCCGCGATTGGCCGAGGCGAAATAGGCCGACTCCACCGTGTCCTTGCCGCCCGCGTCCTTCAGCCACGGCGGGCCGAAAGCGCGCGAGTCGTCACCGGTCTGCGGCCGCTCGACCTTGATCACCTCGGCGCCAAGATCGGCGAGGTTCTGCCCGCACCACGCCCCCGCCAGCACGCGCGAGAGGTCGAGCACCCTGATATGCGAGAGAGGGCCTGCCATGAATCAAATCCTTATTTAACCGCCAAGGCGCCAAGACGCCAAAGCAAGACTCAATAGTGAAAAAGCCACTTCAATTGCAGCTTAATCGCGCAATTGCACGATGGCGGCGAGAGCTTCTGTTCCTATATTCTTCGTATCTTGGCGTCTTGGCGTCATGGCGGTTGATAATCATCGGCCCACGAATTTCGGTTTTATCTTCTTCGCGAACGCTTCCATACCGATGCGGTAATCCTCGGTGGCGAAGTAGGCGAAGTTTTCCCCGATCTCGGTATCGCTCAACGGCGCGGGCGGCGGCGCAAGGCGCCGCACGAACTGCTTGTGCCAGCGGTTGGCGAGCGGGGCGCCGTCCGCGATGCGGCGCGCGCAGCCGTAAGCCTCTTCTTCCAGTTTCGCGTCGGGAACGACCCGGGTCAGCAGCCCCTTTTCCAGCGCTTCCTTCGCCATCCACACGCGCCCCTCGACCAGGATCTCCAGCGCCACGGCGCGTCCCGTCAACGGCAACATCGCGGCCAGTTCGTCGTAGGCGATGGCGAACCCGAGGCGGTTGATCGGCACGCCAAAACGCCCTGACTCACCGGCGATGCGCAGATCGCACAGGCACGCGATCTCGAGGCCGCCACCCACGCACGGGCCGCGGATCATCGCCACGGTCGGGTGCCGGCACTCGCCCACCGCCTTCAGCGCGCCATGCACGTGGTGGCGGTGATAAATCCTTCCCTGCGCGGCGTTGTCGCGTGCGGTCGCGAACTCGGCGATATCGGCGCCCGCGGCAAATGCCGCGTTGCCCGCGCCGCGCAGAACGATGCAACGCAGAGCGTCGTCCGCGGACAGCTCATCCATCGCGTGCGCCAGCTCCTGCCACATGGACACCGTCAGCGCGTTGAGCTTGTCGGGATTGCTGAGGATGACGGTCGCTATCGCGGCGTCACGCTCAACGAGGATCCGGGGATTCATCACTTCATCACTTCTTCACTTCATCACCGCGTCACCAGCGAAGGGCGTAGCGGCCTCTGACAGGACATCATGAGTTTCTTGCCATCGCGTCGGCCGCTCTGCGCGCCACCGGGGGTCGCATCCCCGTAAACGGGGCCCCTGCTCCGCCCCTCGACGCGCTATTCTACAATGCGCCATGCGATATCACAGCGCCGGCGTTCTCCACGGGGAAAGCTCATGACGGCACTCGATAACATCAAGCGTAACGTCCGCATCTGCATGTTCGACCTCTACGGCACGGTGGTCGACATGCAAACAGGGCTCACCCAGGCGGTGACGCCTTATCTCCAGGCCAAGGGCTGGGCGGGCGAGCCGTCGCGGCTCGTGACGTGGTGGCGGCGCACCCACTTCGAGAACTCGATGATCGACGGCCTGCTGCACCGGGCGCACCTGCCCTACCGCGAGATCGGGCGCATCTCCCTGTCGTACACGCTGGAGCGCGCAGGCATCGCGCACACGCAGGAGGAAGTGAAGCAGCTGGTCGCGGAGATCGAGCGCTTGAAGCCATTTCCCGATGCCGTGGAAGCGTTGATACGGCTCAAGCGTAAGTACCGCCTCGTGATCCTCTCCAATGGAGACCCGGACATGCTGGAGGCCATCCAGCCTCATCTTGGCATCGAATTCGACCGCGTCATTTCCGTCGCCGAAGCCGGCTCGTTCAAGCCGCACGTGGCGACCTATCGCAAGGCGGCCGAAATCATGGCCGCCCGGCCGGAAGAAATCCTGTTCGTGGCGAATCACGCCTTCGATTGCGTGGGGGCCAAGGCATCCGGCATGCGCGCCGCTTTCATCGACCGCCGCAAGCGGCCCTACGGCGACTGGCCGTACCAGCCTGATCTCGTCGTCAGCGACTTGAAGGAGCTGGCTGACGTGCTGGCGTAAGCCCGGTGTTCTGCGTCGTCCCTGGCAAACCAAGGGACGCGTGATGAAAGAATCCACCCCCACCCTCTGTTCCCTCCCCCGTCAAGGGGGAGGGACGAATTACAGCGCTGCGCGCCATGAGGATGGCGCCTTGCCAACCGCCCCGGCGTCGGTTAAGTTTCCGGGCACAGAATCAAGACGGCCGTGTAGCGTCTGTCTCATACCAGGAGGAAGACATGATCTTCAGATTGACTGCCACTTTCGCGCTGTTGCTCGCCACGGCGGCTGGTTATTCCCAGGATTACCCGACACGCGCCATCACCATCACCGTCCCGAACCCGCCGGGCGGCATGAACCAGATCCACGCGCAGCCGCTCTCCGCCGTGATCGAGCGTCTCACCAAGCAGCCGGCCCCGGTCGTCAACCGTCCCGGCGGCACCGCGGCGATCGGCACCGCCTATGTTGCCAACCAGCCCGACGGCCACAACATCCTGGTGACGACGCCGAACATCTACCTCGCAATCGAGAAGGACAAGCTCTACGAGGTCAAGTCGCCCTACTCGCTCGACCAGATCGCGCTGCTCGCGCTCCTGTCCGCCGATCCCCTGATCATGGTCGTGCACCCGGTATTGCCGGTGAAGACCGCGAAAGAGCTGGTGGCCCTCGCCAGGTCAAAACCGAACGAACTCGTGTTCTCGACCTCTGGCCCCTACGGCATCACGCACACCCCCCAGGCGCTGTTCATGGAGGCCACCAAGACCAGGATGCGGCACCTGCCGACCACCGGTGGCGGGCCGGCGATCACGCAGGCGCTCGGCGGCCACGCCCAGGTGACCGGCGGCGGGCCTGCTGCGATTTACCCCTACGTCAAATCGGGCAAGCTGCGCACCATCGCGAGCTGGGGCATCAAGCCGCACCCGTCGCTGCCGGAAGTGCCGACGTTCAAGTCGCAAGGCATCGACATCGAAGCCTACCTGTGGGTGGGGCTCTTCACTTCCGCGGCCGTCCCGGCGCCGATCCAGGCGAAGATGCGCGAACTGATCGCAAAAGCGGCGGCCGACCCGGGCTTCAGGCAGGCGCTCGAGAACGTGCAGGTCCAGCCCGACTATCGCGACGCGCCGGAATTCAGGAAGTTCTTCGACGAGGATTACAAGCGCATGGCGGGCGCGATCAAGGCCATCGGCAAACTCTGACATCGAGGATCGAAGGGCAATCGATACGAGATACGAGATGCGAGATGCGAGATAAGACTTACATCACAGATGCTCCATTACGCATGCCGGAGCGCGTATCCCGGATCACGTATCCCGGATCACAATTACGACTCACGAAATTGAATATATGAAGATCAAACGCATCGAACCCATTGCAGTCAGCCTGCCGATAGTGAAGCCGCTCAAGATGTCGTTCGAGGAGGTGACGAGCGCCGAGAACGTGCTGGTGCGGCTGGAGACCGACAGCGGCATCGTCGGCTGGGGCGGCGCCGGCGCCGCCCCGACGATGACGGGTGAAACGGTGGCGAGCATGGCGGCGGCGATTCGCTACCTCGCGCCGAAGCTCGAAGGCATGGACCTCGAGGACATCGCGGCGGTGATGCACCGCGCCGGCAACTACCTCTTCTACAACAATTCCGCCAAGTCGGTGATCGAAATCGCGCTGCACGACGCCCTCGGCCGATCGCGGCGCTTGCCGGTCCACGACCTCCTCGGCGGCAAGCGGCGCGACCGCGTGGCGGTTCTGCGCATGGTCGGCACCGGCAAGGGCACGGCCGCTGACGTTGAGGACGCCGAGCGCGGCCAGGCCGAAGGGCACGTCGCGTTCAAGATCAAGGTCGGTGTCGCCGGCCCGCGCGAGGACGCCGAGCGCACGCGCGCAATTTGCGAAGCGCTCGATGGCGAGGGCAAGCTTCTCATCTGCGCCGACGCCAATCAGGGCTGGACGCCCGACCAGGCGATCACCTACGTGCGCGCGGTCGAGGACACGGCGCTCGCCTACTTCGAGCAGCCGGTCTCCGGGCACGACCTCGAGGGCATGGCGAAAGTCGCGCGCGCAAGCCGGGTGAAGATCGGTTGCGACGAGGGCCTCCACTCGCTCGACGACCTGAAACGCCACCACGAAGCGGGCGCGGCCGCCGGCTTCAGCCTGAAAACCATCAAGCTGGGCGGCATGCGGCCGGTCATGGACGCAGGGCTGCTGTGCGACAAGCTGGGCATGAAGGTGAATCTCGCTTCCAAGATGGCGGAAACGGGCATCAACACCGCCGGGCTGCTCCACCTCGTCGCGGCGCTTCCCGCCGTGGACTGGGGCGTGGGCTTCTCCAGCCAGTATCTGGTGGATGACATCCTGAAAACGCCGTTCTCATTTGCCAACGGCCATGTCTCGGTGCCGCAGGGCCCCGGGCTGGGGATCGAGGTGGATGAGGCGAAGGTTAGGCGCTTCGCTAGAGAGGCGTGACTCGTTGCTCGTTACTCGTTACTCGAGCCGGCCCGCAATTCAAGCCCCGGCGTACGCCGGAGACACCAGAAACGAGCAACGAAGAACGAGTCACTGAAGATCAAGCCTGAGCACGCTCAAAGCTTGATCTTCGGATCAAGCCAGTCCCGCAGCGAGTCCCCGAAGAGATTGAAGGCGAATACGCCCATGCTGATGGCGATGCCGGGGAACACGATCATCCATGGCGCCTGCTGGTAGAAGTCCGCCGCCGAGCCCGACAGCATCAGCCCCCACGACGGCGTCGGCTCCGTCACACCCAGCCCCAGGAACGAGAGCGAGGCCTCCGCCAGGATCGCCTGCGCGACGAACGCGGTCAGCATGATGAGGTAGGGTGCGACCACGTTGGGCACGATGTGCCGGAAAATAATGCGCGTGTGCGAATAGCCCGCCGCGCGCGCGGCGTCCACGTACGGCAGCTCCCGGATCGCCAGCGCGGATGCTCGCACCACGCGCTCGACCCGCGGCAGCATGGGCAGCGCGATCGCGATGATCAGGTTGACGTCGATACCGAGGACCACGTTGTTGCCGAGGATCGCGACCACCGTGATCGCCAGCACGATGATCGGGAAGGACAGCAGAACGTCCATGATGCCCTGGATGACGAGGTCCACCTTGCCGCCGAAATACGCCGATACGACGCCAATGATTGCGCCCAGCGTTGATCCGACGAGGGAAGCGATGAAGCCGATCGCGAGCGCGGTGCGCGCACCGTAGATGATGCGCGAAGCCACATCACGCCCGTACGAATCGGTGCCGAGCCAGTGCTCCCGCGACGGCGCCACCAGCTGCGCCGCGTAATCCACCGCGAGCGGATCGAAGGGCGAGACCCACGGCGCAAAAAGCGCGCACAGTGCCATCAGGATGATGAAAACCAGCCCGGCCGCCCCCAGCGACTGCTGCAGGATGAATTGCAGCACCGGGTGGCGGCGCTTGGGCACCTTGTACGTGATGG
>CAZFRR010000322.1:0-4943 GCA_964521405.1 uncultured Streptomycetaceae bacterium
ACGACCTCGATTACCGCCGCGTCGTGCGGGACTTCGATGAATTTCGCCCATACAAACAAGCCGGGGGCCAGCATGGCGGCGACACCCACCGCGGTCAAACCGACCAGCCACGCCTCCAGCTTCGTGTTCTCGGGTTCGTACTTCGCCCGGCTCTCCTTCCGATGACGGAAGCGGACCACGCAATAAGCCATGAACAAATTGACGGCGACGAAAACAAACCCCGTGATCCAGAACGTGAGGCTGATCGTGTCGTCGATCGCGCCCCAGTTGGAGGCGATCGGCGTGAAGTACCACGGGCTCACGAATTGAAAAATAACTGAGCCGATGACCAGCAATATCAATACGATTGCGATAGCCATAGATGGATTCAGCTCCCGAGTGCAACTTTGCTGGTGGAACAAGAGGCATGCTGCGGTGGCACGGATGCTTCCTGGACCGTCAAGTCAAAGGAGCGCACGAGTGAAGCACTACGCGCAGCGTATGCCATGGACAATGATATCAAATTCATGCCTTCATGATAACTGGATTTAACCAGATACGGATCGGAATTATCATCGATCCGCTCGCGCGGCGTGGCGCGGCTGCTGTATAAACTGATGCCTTCCTGCAAATAGTCATGACCCTTCTTCCACTCGTAGTCGGTGGCCTTGATGGTCATGTCAGGGCTCGAGGTGTCCTTCAGCGAAATCACGGTCTTGGTCGCCGGATACGCCATCCCGATCAGGATCAGGAACGGAACGATCGTCCACGCGATTTCGACCATCACGTTCTCGTGGAACTGTTCGGCCTGGTGACCTGCGGCTCTACGGTGCTTGATGATTGAATAGATCATCGCGCCGAATACCACCACGAAGATGCCAACGATGATCCACATGATCAACGTGTGCAGATCGTAGATCTCACGCGCGAGGATGGATTGCGGTTCCGGCAGGTTGTAGCGATTGGCCAGCGCCGTCCCGGCGGCAAACCACGCTGGCGCGGCCGCCAACGACAGAAAACTCTTCCTGATCATGCTTCCCCCTTATCTCTATGAGCCTGACGCGTTGTAACCTCTGCGCGTACGGCGCGGCCTTCAGTGCTGCACCGCGTGGTTCGCCACCCATCTCGAGCGCGAGTCGCGGGTCGTCGTTCAGGAGACGACTGAAACGACGAAAATCGAGCGGGTGAAATGTATCACACCCCCCCCTGCCAGGCAACCGAGGACGGGCCAAAACCTCAGCATACGCAATGAGTTGCGTCAACCGGGTGGCGTCAGTTTGCCGATCTCCAGCCGGGCTGCGATAACCGCGGCCTGCGGCACCGCCGAGAACGCGACCTGCGCGAGCATGGGTGCGGTCATGAGCGCTTCGAGCGCCCGCACGTTCTCGTCCGCCGCCTCCATCTGCGAGTCCATGTGATTCGCAACCCAGCCGGCGAGCTTCAGTCCGCGGGCGGCAATCGATTCCGCCGTCAACAGCGCGTGATTCAGGCAGCCGAGCCGAACGCCCACCACCAGCACCACCGGCAGCGCAAGCTGCGCGGCCAGTTGCGCGGTATCGAGGCCGGGGCCGAGCGGCACGCGAAATCCGCCCACACCTTCCACGACCACCACCTGCGCGCACGCGGCGAGCGCGTGGAAGCTGCTCTCGATGCGATCGAGCTCGATGACCACGCCCGCTTTCTCCGCAGCGATGTGGGGCGCGATCGGCGGCGCAAAGCAGTACGGATTGACGTGGCTGCGGGGGGCGGACACATTGCCGGCCGCGATCAGCCGCTCGACGTCATCATTGACGAGGGCGCCCGCGGCCGGCTCCGCGCCGCAGGCGACCGGCTTCATGCCGACCGCCGCCAGCCCTCGCGCGGCAAAAGCTTGCAGCAGGGAGCAGGCGATGAGCGTCTTGCCGACGGCGGTGTCGGTTCCCGTCACGAAGAAACCATGACCCGGCAGTGTTGAGTGTTGAGTGTTGAGTGTTGAGTTCATCAACTGTTCCTGGAGTTCAATTCAAAACTCATCACTCAAAACTCATCACTCAAAACTCACCGGCTTCCCCGCTGCGGTAAGTGAACCTTCACCGGTTTCGTGCCAGCGGGAAGCCGGTGGCCCACGGGCTTCCAGGCGTGGCCATAGATCACTTCGAAGGTCGCGGGGAGCTTGCCGTCGCGGCGGAAGGTCTCGTAGTTCCGCGCCGCGCGCTCGAGCAGCGATTTGCCGCCGAGCCCGCCGGGGCGCCCGATCGTCGCGTTGTGCGCGCCGATCGCCTTCAAGTCGCGCATCAGCCCGCGCAGGTCGTCATAGGTCAGCGTCACCACCTCCATGTCCATCACCGGGTCGGCGAAGCCGCTGGCCACCAGCACGTCCCCGATGTCGTGCAGGTCGATGAAGCGGTGCACGTGGGTGTGCCGGTCGACCCCCTGGAACGCCGTCCTCAGCTCCTTCAGCGTGTCCGGCCCGAAGCTGCTAAAGAGAACGAGCCCGCCTGGCGCCAGCACGCGGTGCATCTCCGAGAAAACCCGCCGCGGCTCGTTGACCCATTGCACCGCGAGGTTGGACCAGACCATGTCGGCACAACCCGCTTTGAGCGGCAACTGCTCGATATCGCCGCAGACGGCGGCGAGACCTCGCCCGCCCCGCTCGAGAATGCCCCGCCACCAGGGGCGCCGGGCACGGGCGCGCAGCGCCATGCCGAGCGCGAGGTCGAGCGCGATCACGCGAGCTCGCGGATAGCGTTCGAGCAGTCCCGCAACGGCGTTGCCGGTGCCGCTGCCCGCATCGAGGATGGTCGCCGGCGCAAGCCTGATGTAGTCGAGCCGCGCGAGCATGCGCCGGCAGACCTCGTTCTGCAGCACCGCTGCCGCGTCGTAGGTCGCGGCGGCCTGCTCGAACGAGCGCCGCACCAGCCGCTTGTCCACCGCGAGCGCGTCACTCATCGAAGAACTCCCGCAACAATTTCGCGAAACGCTGCGGTTGCGACACGAACGGCGCGTGGGCGCACGTCCTCAGCAGCTCAAACCGCGCATGGGGCAGCGCCTGTGCCAGCCACCGTCCCGCTGCGGGCGGCACGATGCGATCGCGCGCGCCGTGCATGACCAGCGCCGGCTGCCTCACTTTGAACAGCTCGCGCCGCAAATCCACGCTCGCCAAAATGGCAAGGCCCGCCGCGAGCACCTCGTCGGCCGGGCCGTTCTTGTAGAGTGGCTGCAACACGCGAGCGACCTGTTGCGCGCGCGCGTCGCCCCTTGCCTGCACCCCGGCGAACCGCGGCATCGTGCCGGCGCGGTCGGCGGCAATGGCCCGCCCGAATTCGCGCAGCACCGCAGGGGCGGTCGCGCACGGCCAACCCGGGCGGCCCATGAAGCACGGGGTGGTCGCGATCAGGACCATGCGTTGCACCTGCCGCGGCATGCGCCGCGCCCAGGCGAGCGCCACCTCGCCGCCCAGCGACCAGCCGACAACGCCGCAGCGGCGCGGCGCGGCGCGGGCAACGTAGTCGACGGTGGCCTGCAGCGAGGAAGCCGCGCGCGCGGAAACCGCGCCGTATCCCGGGAGCGGCAAGGCATGGACGCGGAATCGCGGCGCGAGGCGCGGCGCAAGATCGTCCCAGACCCCGCTGCCGCTGCCCCAGCCGTGCAGAAAAACGACATCTCTGATGTCGTTTTTCCGTTTCGGGTTCCGGGTTCCGGGTTCCAAGTTCAATGTTCCAGGTTCATGGTTCCAGGTTCCAGGTTCAAGGTTCAAGGTTCAAGGTTCAAGGTTCAGGGTTCAGGGTTCAGCTTTGAACTCGGAACTTTGAACTCGGAACTCGGAACTGGGAACGGCGCGCTCGATCATGATCAGGGCCGCCGCCAACCGTTCGACATCTTCAATTGCGTGGGCAGCGGATAACGAGATTCGCAAGCGCGCGGTTCCCTGCGGCACCGTCGGCGGGCGGATCGCCGGGACGAGCAGCCCGTCGCGAGCAAGGCTTTCCGATACCGCGACCGCCTCGTCGTTACCCCCGATTACCAGTGGCTGGATTGCTGTTTGAGAAGGCAGGAGCCGCCAGCGTCCCGGTTTCAATCGCTCCCGCAGCAGCGCAATCAGGGCCTGCAGGTGAAGCCGCCGCGATTCCCCGTCGCGTATCAACTCGAGGCTCTTCAGCAGCGCCACCGACAGCAGCGCCGGCGCCGCGGTGGTGTAGATGTAAGCCCGCGCGCGCTGGATGAGAGTCTCCACCACTTCCGCCTCGCCGGCGACAAAGGCGCCGGATACTCCTGCGGCCTTGCCCAGCGTCGCCATGTAAATGACGCGCGGAGAATTAACTTCGAAGTGCGCGAGCACGCCCCGCCCTTCGCGCCCCAGCACGCCGAAGCCATGCGCGTCATCGAGCAGCAGCCAGGCATCGTGGCGCTCGCACAGAATGATGAGATCCGTCACCGGCGCGATGTCACCGTCCATGCTGAACACCGCATCGGTCACGACCAGCTTGCGGCGCGCCCGGGAAGCGGCAAGCAGCCTCTCCAGCGCGCCCAGGTCGAGGTGGGGATAGCGCTTGAATGCTGCGCGCGAGAGCAGCACGGCATCGTTCAGCGATGCGTGGTTCAACCGGTCGGCGAAAACCGCGTCCTCCCGCCTGACCAGCGCCGTCACCACCCCGATATTCGCCAGGTAGCCGGTGGAAAACAGCAGCGCGCGCGCCAGGCCGGTGAATGCCGCCAGCCGCTGTTCCAGCTCGTGATGCGCCGTGGAATGCCCGAGGATCAGGTGGGACGCGCCGGCGCCGACACCGTAGCGCGCCGCGCCGGCGCGCGCCGCCTCGATCAGCTCCGGGTGCGCCGCGAGGCCGAGGTAATCGTTGCTGCAGAAGGCGACGAACTCGCGGCCGTCTGCTGTGACGCGCGCACTTTGCGCGGTCTCCAGCACGCGACGCGCTCGCTTGAGGCCGCGCTCCTCGAGCTCCTCGAGCTCGATTGCGAGCGCCTGCTGG
>CAZFRR010000323.1:0-8269 GCA_964521405.1 uncultured Streptomycetaceae bacterium
AGTGGACCTGGGCGTCATCCGGGTGTTGCCGCGCGAGCGGCGCGAGCAGCGTGACGGCCCGCGCCCAGTCGCCGGCATCGTGGGCGGAGAAGGCAGCGGCGGTTGGCGCGCCGGGCCCGATGGCCTTCTTCAACCAGTCAAACATGGAGTCGCTGCCGCTCGGCAGCGGTGATGGGTGATGGGTGATGAGTGATGGGTAAGGGCCCGCTACCCATGACCCGGTCAATCGCGGAAATTCTTGAACTGCAGTGGAATGTCGGTCACCGATTTGCGTATCAGCGCGATGGCATCCTGCAGGGTGTCCTTTTTCGCGCTGGAGACCCGCACCAGGTCGCCCTGGATGCTGGCCTGGACTTTCAGCTTGCTGTCCTTGATGAGCTTGACCACGCCCTTGGCGCGCTCCTGCTCGATGCCCTCGCGGACCTTGATGGTTTCCTTGAGCTTATTGCCGCTGATCGGCTCCATCTTGCCCGGCTCGAGCGCGCGGATGTCCACGCCGCGCTTGGCGAGCTTGCCAGTCAGGACATCGCGCACCTGGCGCAGCTTGAACTCGTCGTCAGCGAAGGCGGTGAGGGTTTTTTCCTTCTCGTCCAGTTCGACGCGCGCATCCGAGCCCTTGAAGTCGAAGCGGTTGGTGATTTCCTTGTTGGCCTGGTCCAGGGCGTTGCGGATTTCGACGTGGTTCACTTCGGACACGATATCGAAAGACGGCATGGCTCCCCCTCGATGTTGCCGCGATTTTACCGCATCAGGGGCAGGGCGACCGCCAGGTCAACACCAGGATTGAACCGCCATGACGCCAGGACGCCAAGGGAGAACCATGCAAACCAGGTTCAGGAACAAATCGCCAGGATCGCGGGACTTAACGATGAAGTCAGAGATCGCTTCGAGTCTGACCCCTTACGATTGCTTTCGCGTGTATTGGCCATCGAAAGCAGTGATCCAGTGGTCGTCAAGGTCTGTGGATTCCCGGAGTTATCGCACAATGCCACTGCTCGTCGTCCGCATTCACCCCATGCAGAATACGCTGAGCTTGTTGCCGTCCAGGTCGCGGAAATAGCCGGCGTAGAAGTCTTCGCCGCGCGGGCCGGCCGGGCCTTCGTCGGTACCGCCGAGTTCAAGCGCCTTCTTGTACACACGATCCACAGTCGCGCGCGAGTCGACGCCCAACGCCACCATCACCCCGTTACCGACCGTTGCCGGCTTGGTGTCGTAGGGCGTCACGATGCCGAGGGTCGGCTTGTCCATCGACTCGCCGTAGGAGTAGCCGCGGCCGTAGTCCATCAAGCGCTTGGCGCCGATTTCCGCGAGCAGCGCGTCGTAGAAGGCCGCTGCACGCGGCAGGTCGTTGGTGCCGAGGGTGACGTATCCGATCATCTTGAGCGCTCCTTGTTGGTTGGAGAAACTGCGATAAGCATATCAGTCCAACGGCGCTGTCGCCGCGCCCAGCCCGTGCGCCGGGAGCAGGCAGGAAAGCTGTCCCTGACTGCGCCTGACGTTCACGGCGAGGAGCGCTCACGTGACTTGGTTGACAAAATAGGCGGTTAGCGAAGCGCCATTCCGCGCTTGCCGATGTCATCCCTCAAGCCGATGAATGCGTTACCCGCTATGAGTACGAAAAACAATCGGTTACGCACCGAGGAGAGATTATGGACTTATCCTTCTTATAATTTTTGACTTGTCTTCCTTGGCGTCTTGGCGCCTTGGCGGTTCAATCAATGCTTAGTCTTTCTCGGGGGGCCGCCGGATGGCGAGCAGCGTGCAGTCGTCGGCCAGCACGCGGCTCCCGGTGAATTCAGATACGGCGTCCCGCACGAGGTCGAGCATGGCCTCGAGCGTCTCCGCCGCATGCGCCGTCACGATTCCCTGCAGCCGATCCTCGGAGAATTCCTCGCCGGCGCCGGTCTGGGCCTCGCTGACGCCATCGGTGAAGCAGACGAGGATGTCGCCTGCGTCGAGCACGAGTTCCCGGGCCGAGTAGCGCAAGCCGGAAATCGCCCCGGCCAGCGTGCCCTTGGGAATCGGCAGTCTTGTTACCCGGCCCCCCCGCATCAGCAGGGGCGCCAGGTGTCCGGCATTGGAATAGGTGAGAGCGCCGGTGGCGACGTCGAGAACGCCGCAGAACAGGGTGACGAACATGCTCGTGTCGTTGCCCTGGCAGAGCTGGTCGTTGACGCGCTCCAGGACCTGGTCCGGCCGGGCGGCGCCCATCGCGGCGAGGCGCATGAGCCCGATCGCGCGCGCCATGAACAACGCGGCGGGAACGCCGTGCCCCGAAACATCGCCGATGCAGAAAAACAACCGGCGCGCGTCGACGAAGAAGGCGTCGAAGAAATCCCCGCCGACCGCCGACGCGGGGTCCATGATTCCCGCGATCTCGACGTCGTCGCGACCCGGAATCATCGGGCGACGCAGCGGCAGCATGCCGGTCTGCAGCTGGCGTGCGACCTCGAGTTCCTTCCGCAGATGTTCGAGCGCAAGCCGCTGGCGCTGGGTGTCCAGCATGATCTCGTTGGTGCGGCGCATGCGGGTGGAGAGCGCGGCGAGCAGGTTGCGCGCGACGCCGGGGATGAACATCAGCTTGCCCCAGAACAGCGCTTGCGGCAGATTCAGCAGGCGGCAGTCCGTCGCCGCCAGCACGAGGGCCGATACCGGCTTGCCGTCGATGGCGGACAGCTCGCCGATGCACTCGCCCGGCAGGATCGGCAAGCCAGTTTCAGGGGTCAGCGCGACGTCGAGGTGCGCGACCAGCTGTCCGCTCAACAGGAGGAAGACGCTGTCGTTGGCGTCGCCCGGCTTGAGCAGGGGAAACCCCGCCGGCGCGGCGATGACATCGCAATCGGCGATGGCCTCGGCGACGGCGCGCTCATCGGTGCCGCGAAACAGCGTCATCCAGCCGATATCACCCTTGCGGCGGTCGTGGGCGTTGTAACGCCGCGTGTGCGCGAGGGGAATGTCGGCGGTGCGACGATCCGGGCCGCGCCCGAAGCGCGTGCGGTAGCATGGCACTGCGTTCACTTCTGCACCTTGGACCAGCACACGCCGACCGTCAGCTGGTTGCGGCCTTCTGCGTATCGGTAGCTGAGGCTGTCCGCGCAGGAACGCGTCATCACGAGTCCAAGCCCGCCCGGCCTGGCCTCAGCCAGCGTCCTTGGGCGGGGACCTGGCGCAACTCCTAGCGGATCGAATGCGCTGCCGGAATCGGTGACGGTCAGGCTGGCCGCAGTGTCGCCCGGATTGCAGCTCCTTGCCAGGCGCAGACCGATCGGCGCGGAACGGGCTGACTCCCCGCCGTGCTCCAATATGTTGGCGAGCACCTCGTTCAGGCAGGTCTCGAGGCGAGCGATATCGGCCGCCGGAATACCCAGCTCGCAGCCCTTATGTCCCAGCCAGGCCGATGCATGCCGGAACTGGCTGGAATCGGGATCGATGGACAGTTCACGGACCGGATCGGCGACGGATGCGTTCATCAGTGCATCAGTTTACCGCGGCCTTTTCGGCCTCGGCGGCGTCCGTGAACATCGGTATCAGCACGTCAATGCCGGTGGTTTCCAGCGTCTTGGCCACCATGTCGTTGCCGCCGATAAACAGCACCATGCGCCCGCCCTTCGCCTGCAGCGCGCGGGCGTTCGCGATCAGCGCCCGGATGCCGATCGAGGCGAGAAAGCTGACGGCCGTCAGGTCCACGACAACCCGCCGCGCGGCCGAGGCTGCGGCCGCCGCAAACCGGGTCGCTATTTCATCGGTCCCGGGAATATCGAGGCGGCCGGCAAGGGTTATGCGGCGCAGGTTCTCGTTCACATCAATGATGTCGATGGTCATGGCAATTTCCCGGTAATTGAGGGGGGCTTCGAGTAGGCACGCAAAACAATTCAATCATATGAGACAAATGTGAAACATTTGTGACATGCGGTTCCCGCAGCGTGCCGCGGACCGATTGTTCTTGATTGATTTGCTTCACGACGCCCCGGCTACCTGACCGCCGCCATCGTTACCTGGCGTCTCGGCGCCTTGGCGGTTCAATTACTGCTTTGCATTTCCCGGCGGTCAGAGCTTGCGCTTCAGCTTTGCCGCGATGCGCAGCCGCAGCGCGTTCAGCCGTATAAAGCCCTCGGCGTCGGCCTGGTTGTAGGCGCCGCGGTCGTCCTCAAAGGTGGCGATCGAGGTATCGAACAGCGAATCGGAGCGGGATGCCCGTCCCGTCACGATGACAGTGCCCTTGTAGAGCTTCAGCCGTACCGTGCCGTTGACGTGATGCTGGCTGTGGTCGATCAGCACCTGCAGCGCGCGCCGTTCGGGGCTGAACCAGTAGCCGTTGTAGATCAACCTCGCATAGCGCGGCATGAGGTCGTCCTTCAGCGCCAGCACCTCACGGTCGAGCGTGATGGATTCGATGGCGCGGTGCGCCTTCAGCATGATGGTGCCGCCCGGCGTCTCGTAGCAGCCGCGCGATTTCATGCCGACGTAGCGGTTTTCCACGAGGTCGAGCCGGCCGATGCCGTGCTTCCCGCCCAGCACGTTCAGCTTTTCGAGCACTTTCGCCGGCGAGAGTTTGCGCCCGTTCACCGCCACGATGTCGCCGCGGCGATAGCTGAGCTCGACGTGCTCGGGCCGCCGCGGCGCCTTCTCGGGGGAGACCGTGATCCGCCACATGGATTCCTCGGGCTCGAAGTCCGGATCCTCGAGGATGCCGCCCTCGTAGGAAATGTGCAGCAGGTTCGCGTCCATGGAGTAGGGCGCGCCACCGCCCTTCTTCTTCTTGCCCTCGACCGGGATGCCATGGGATTTTGCATACTGCAGGAGCTTCTCGCGCGAGGTGAGATCCCATTCGCGCCACGGCGCGATGACCCTGACGTCCGGCATCAGCGCATAGGCGCCCAGCTCGAAACGTACCTGGTCGTTGCCCTTTCCGGTGGCGCCGTGGGAAATCGCGTCAGCGCCGGTCTTGCGAGCGATAGCCACCAGGTGCTTGGCGATCAGCGGCCGGGCGATCGAGGTGCCGAGCAGGTACTCGCCCTCGTAGACGGCGTTGGCGCGAAACATCGGGAACACGAAGTCGCGCACGAATTCCTCGCGCAGGTCCTCGATGAAAATCCGCTTCACGCCGAATTTGCGCGCCTTGGCGCGCGCGGGCGCGAGCTCCTCGCCCTGCCCGATGTCGGCGGTGAAGGTGACGACCTCGCAGTCGTAGGTGTCCTGCAGCCACTTCAGGATCACCGAGGTGTCTAACCCGCCGGAATAGGCGAGAACCACTTTCCTGATTCTGCTCATTGTTCAGTAGTGAATCGTTAACGTTTCAGCAACACAAAAACAGTGTTGAGTGCTTAGTGTTGAGTGTTGAGTGAAAACAGACTTGCATGCAAGCTGTGCAACTTAACACTCAAAACTCAAAACTCACAACTCAACACTCCTTCAGGTGGACCAGAGGTCGCCCTGGGTCTTGATCCGCCCCAGCAGCAAATACTCCATCAGGGCCTTTTGCACGTGCATCCGGTTCTCGGCCTCGTCCCACACCGCGCTCTGCGGGCCGTCGATGACCCTGGCCGCGACTTCCTCGCCGCGGTGCGCCGGCAGGCAGTGCATGAACAGCGCGTCCTTCCTCGCGGCCTTCATCATTTCGACATCCACCCGCCAGGCCTCGAAGTCGCGCTTGCGCTTGGCCGATTGGGCCTCGTCGCCCATGCTGGTCCAGACGTCGGTGGTGATGAGGTCGGCGCCCTTGGCCGCTTTCATCGGGTCCTCGAATTCCTCGTAGTGGTCGGTGCCGTAGAGCCCCGCGCGCTCGGGCTCGACCTCGTAGCCCGGCGGGGTGGAGACGTGCACGTTGAAGTCGAACACCTCCGCCGCCTGCAGCCAGGTGTTGCAGACGTTGTTGGAATCCCCGATCCAGGCCACGGTCTTGCCGCGGATCGAGCCGCGCTGCTCGACGAAGGTGTAGATATCGCCGAGGATCTGGCACGGGTGGTACTCGTTGGTCAAGCCGTTCACGACCGGCACCCGCGAGAACTCGGCGAATTTCTCGATGATCGCCTGCTCGAAGGTGCGGATCATGACGATGTCCACCATGCGGGAGACGACGCGCGCCACGTCCTCGATCGGCTCGCCGCGCCCCATCTGGGTGTCGCGCGTCATGAGCGTGATCACCGTGCCGCCCAGTTGATGCATGCCCGCCTCGAACGAGACCCGGGTGCGGGTGGAATGCTTCTCGAACACCATCGCGAGCGTGCGATCGCGCAGCGGCTGGTAGGGCACGTAGCGCTTGAACATATCCTTGATCCAGCGCGTGCGGTCGAAGAGGTACTCGTACTCCTCGCGGGAGAAATCCCTGAATTGAAGATAGTGCCGGACGGCCACGGGCGCTGCTCCGATGGAGTCGACAGGCTCAGGCCGGCTGTGCGGCGGCCTGCGGCGCGCTCTGGCGATCGAGGAACTGGATGACCAGCGGGACCAGCGTTTCCAGCAGCAGCCCGGCTTCCTCCTGCCGGAAGACGAGCGGCGGCAGCAGCCGGATCACGTTGTCCACCGTGACGTTGACGAGCAGCCCGCGCTCGAGCGCCTGCTGCACGATTTCGCCGCAGGCGTAATCGAGCTCGATGCCGATCATCAGGCCCTGGCCGCGAATTTCCCTGACGCCCTTCAGGCCGGCGAGTTTCCGCGAGAGCTCGTTTCGCAGGAAATCGCCGACCCTGACGGCGTTCTCCATCAGCCGCTCTTCCTCGATGATGTCGAGGGTGGCGAGCGCCGCGGCGCAGGCGAGCGGGTTGCCGCCGAAGGTCGAGCCGTGGTTGCCGGGCTTGAACAACTCCGCGGCGGGGCCGGCCGCGAGGCAGGCGCCGATCGGCAGGCCGTTGCCCAGCCCCTTGGCGAGCGGCATGACGTCGGGCGTGATGCCCGAATGCTGGAATGCGAACCACTTGCCGGTGCGCCCCATGCCGCTTTGCACCTCGTCCAGCATGAGGAGCCAGCCGTGCGCTTCGCAGATCTCGCGCAGGCCGCTGAGATAGCCGTCGTGGCAGATGTTGACGCCGCCTTCGCCCTGCAGGAGTTCGGCGAGCACCGCCACCACGTTGCGATTGCTTTCGGCGACGCGCCTCACCGCATCGAGGTCGTCGAACGGCACCCGCACGAAGCCGGAGAGCAGCGGCTCGAACCCGGCCTGCACCTTGCGGCTGCCGGTGGCGGAGAGGGTGGCGATGGTGCGGCCATGGAACGCCTTCTCCAGCACCACGATGGCCGGCGCGTCGATGTCCTTCTTGTGGCCGTAGAGCCGCGCCAGCTTGATCGCCGCCTCGTTGGCCTCGCAGCCGGAATTGCAGAAGAAGACGTTGTCCATGCCCGAGATCGCGGCGAGCCGGTCGGCGAGCTTTTCCTGCAGCGTGATCTGGTAGAGGTTGGAGGTGTGGACGAGCCTGCCCACCTGCTCGCGCAGGGCGGCCACGTACTTGGGATGGCTGTGGCCGAGTCCGCAGACCGCGACGCCGGCCATCGCATCGAGGTAGCGCTTGCCGTTCGCGTCCCACAGCCACGAGCCTTCGCCGCGCTCGAAGGCGACGGGCAGCCTGGCATAGGTATTCATCACGTGCGACATGTCATAACGCCCAGAAAACGCAAACGGCGGCAAACAAGGCCGCCGTATGAGGTGCCGATATTGTCACTCCATCAACCCATGGGGCGCAAGCGGGAATTTCGCCGCGCCGCCATACGGGCGCCAACCAATTCCACCAAGGATCGACGTTCGAATTAGGAAATGGAACCTGGAACCTGGAACCCGGAACAGGGAACTCGGAACCTGGAACCCGCGGCGGCTTAAAAGCCGCGCGGTTACGCCATGGCCTTGATGCGGGCCGACAGGCGGCTCTTGTGACGCGACGCGGCGTTTTTATGGATGATGTGCTTGTCGGCGATGGAATCGATCACGCCCGTGGCGCGCTGGAGGACAGCCCGCGCCGCTTTCTTGTCGCCCCCCTCGATCGCTTTCCTCACGTTTCGGATCGCGCTGCGAAGCTCCGAGCGCAGGGCGGCATTGTGCTGGCGGCGCTTCTCGGCCTGGCGCGCGCGCTTGCGGGCTGATGCGATATTGGCCATGTGCGGTAAACTCCGGGGCTGAAACGAAACTGTATCGGAAAAGGGGCGCCATCTTACTGATGTTTGAAGGGTTTTGCAACGCCCACCGGGTAACACGTTCCAGGTTCAAGGTTCCAGGTTCAAGGCTCGAACCAGAACTTGGAACCTGGAACTTGGAACTTGGAACACGCGCGGACGGGGCGGG
>CAZFRR010000324.1:0-9471 GCA_964521405.1 uncultured Streptomycetaceae bacterium
CAAGCTCGCGATCAACCTCATACTCGGCATCAACCGCGCCGCGCTGGCCGAGGGGCTGGTGTTTGCCGAGCGCATGGGGCTAGCCCCCGAGGCATTCCTCGCGGTCGCGCGCGAATCGGCGGCTTATTCCCAGGTCATGGACATCAAGGGGAAGAAAATGCTCGCGGGCGATTTTTCGCCGCAGGGCTACGTCCATCAGTCGCTAAAGGATTTCTCGCTGATGCTCGCGCAGGCGCGGGGCCTCAAGCAGCGCCTGCCGCTGGGCGAAGTCTACAAGGAGTTGATGGACGGCTGCGTTTCAGCGGGCGAAGGCGAGTTCGACAACAGCGCCGTGATCAATGAGATCCGGCGGCGTGCCGGATGACGTATAGCTTCACCGCGAAGGCCGCAAAGTCCGCGAAGGAACAGAAAAGCCTCAACGCAATGGACGCCAAGGCCGCTAAGAAATCAAATCATTAGAAGCGAAGGGCGCAAAGACAACGCCAAGTATGGAATAGGATGGAGTCGTCGCTGCTCGATCTGACAGCCAGTGTTCGCTTGCGCCGTTAGCGGACAATATCCGGCAGAGCAAAGCTCAATTTCCACAAGTGTCACATAATTTCTGGCTCTGCTTACCCGGAGTTCTTGCATACCACGAGTATTTTCCGTTTCCCACTTGGCGTTGTCTTGGCGTCCTTGGGTTGGTTCTTGATAGGTTTCCTTTGCGCCCTTGGCGGACTTTGCGTTGAGGCTGTTATTTTCCTTCGTGTCCTTTGCGCCCTTCGCGGTGAGGCTTTAGCAAGCGAAAAAAACGGCGCCACGGATGGCGCCGTTTTTCGCTGAACGACCCGCTTATGCGGTCGGCTTCGCGACGTAGCCGTAAGCCATGTTGCTGCGCCCCGGGCCGTGCTTCTCGTAGGTCTCCTTGATCCCGGCCACGCGGTCGCCGATGATCTCGGCCTGCTGCTTCTGCGTGACGCGATAGAGCCGCGCGTTGTTGCCGCCGAAGATCGCGTTCTTGACCGGGCCGTCGGCCGCGCCCAGCGGCGCGTAGCCGTACTTCTTCTGCATGTCCTCCGGGATCTCGAGCCGGCGCAGCGCCTCGATCTGCCACTGCGGCGCGCCAGTCCAGACGGCATCGGTGCCCCACACCACGTTGGACGCGCCAAGGCCCTTCACCAGCGTGCCCATCACGGCGGCACCCAGGCGCGGGTTGGCGGTCGTGGTCCAGGCAAAGAGCTGGCCAAGGTCGCCATAGACGTTCTTCACGCCGTACTTCGCCGGAATGTCCGCAAGATCGGTGACCCACTCGACGCGGCCGGTCTTCATGAAATGTTCCCACGCGGACTTGGGCGCGTTCGGCCCGGTCCAGCGCCAGCCCGAGTGGTAGATGACGAAGTTCAGTTGCGGCCAGTCCTTCGCGGCCTTGCCCACGTCGCGTACGTCGGAGTACTCGAGCAGGTGCGGGAATTTCGCCTCGATCTCCGGCGGGAACAGCCCCTTGTGGATGCACACGTTGATCGAGGTCGGGCTCGTCTTGCTCCACTTCGTGAGCTTCTCGTAGAACGGGTACATGATCTTCTCGTCGTCCAGCCGGAACGGCCATTTCGAGAGGTGCTTGTTGGTGTTGTCGCCGATGGTGTAGCCCTTCCACGAATCGGGCTTCAACCGCGCCTGCTCCTCCTCCACCTTGTCCAGCCAGCCATCGCGGCCCGCGGTGAAGATCGCGTGCGAGAACATGCGCTTGGTGCCGGCTTCCTTGTTCACCTTTTCACGCGCCGCGTACTTCATGTCGTTGGTGAGGAAGGAGAACTTCTCGTCGACCGAGTACGAGCCGCTGATGCAGGCGACCTTGGTGTCGCTGTCGAGGTAAATCTCCTTGAAGTAGTTGTCGAACATCAGGTCCTTGATGGTCTGCTCCCTCTCGCCGATCAGCGGGTTCCAGCCCAGCTTGCCGACCGTCGCGCGCTGGCCGACGAAGGCCATGACGGGGGTGTCTTCGCGCAGGAAGTGGGTGTGCATGTCCATGATGAACTGGTTCTTCAGCGCTTTCGCGCGCGCGTCCGCCATCTCCGGCGTCGCCGCTTCCGCGCGGCTCACCGCGTAGAGCGGGCCGTAGGTGTCGTTCATCGCGACGAACGCCGCGGCCATGCCGGCCGCGCTCTTGAAGAAGGTGCGCCGGGAGACGCCCTGCTTGCGGGCGAGCTCGGCTCCGTATTCCTTGACCCGCGCCTCGAACTCGCGCTGCTGGTCGGTCTGCGGGCACGGCATGTACTCGTCGCTCGACACGCACTGCACGGGTATCGGCGACGGATAAATCGAGGTTTCCGCGGGCAATACCTGTTTCATCTCTTCTGGGGATAGCATGGGGTGTCTCCGTAAATAAAATACTCGGCCTGCCAAACCCGGCCAGCAGCGGGGTTACCACTGGAATCCACCCGGGAAAGCGCGGAGCTATTCTCTACCGCGCCCGATGCGGTGTAAAGACACTTCCAATAATTCCCTCTCCC
The DNA here is from genome assembly GCA_964521405.1 of uncultured Streptomycetaceae bacterium. Taxonomy (GTDB): domain Bacteria; phylum Pseudomonadota; class Gammaproteobacteria; order Burkholderiales; family SG8-41; genus SG8-41. Next base: position 2,490 of record CAZFRR010000324.1, read on the forward strand.
CCGCTTTGGGGGAGAGGGCTAGGGTGAGGGGGTGCAAGGGCATCGGAGCTTTCCCTATGAAGAAGGGCAATACGTCGCCCCTCCCTTGCAGGGCGCGCACCGGCTTGCAAGCCGGTGCCGCTCGTCCGGCGTGGGCCATGGCCCACGAATTCCCGGCCTCGCCCCCAACCCTCTCCCCGCTGCCATGGGGCGGGGGTGTTTTAGAGACACGCTCTAGCAGCTTGATGCAAAACGGTTCGTCACTTCACCAGCCTCTGATTCCTCGCCGGTAAGCAACATTGATTCGCGCCGGCTGCTTGCACTCGACCGGAGTCAAATTTCCAAACAACGTTCGGCGCGTTACTTGATAACCTGCAGCCTGGGCTTGCCGCCGATGGGCGTCGTGGCGGGCGGGGTGGTTTCGGGAGAGGGGGGAGCCGAAGAGGCGCCGTTGGGCGCCGTCTCGCGCGGGAAGAACAAGCCCTGGCCGTTTTCCTTGGCGAATATTCCGGTCACGGCCTCGACCGGGATCGAGCACTCGCGCGAGACCCCGTTGAAGCGGGCGGAGAACTGGATGAGATCGTTGCCGATGGTCAGCCGGTGCGAGGCATCGTTGCCCACGTTCAGCACGATCTCGCCGTTCTTGACGTGCTCCGCCGGCACCCGCGTCGCCGCATTCACTTCCACCGAAAGGTACGGCGTGAGCCCGCTGTCGGAGCACCATTCGTGAATGGCGCGGATCAGGTACGGCTTGGTGGAGCGCTCGGCCATCGCTACGCGAGTGATGAGTGATGAGTGATGAGTGATGAGCGGAAAGTCATGCTTGCCTCGCTACCAACTTGAATCATGCGCTTATCCAAGTTCATTTACGCATCACTTTCTCGGAGGCAGTAAGCGCGTCGATGAAGGCGGGCCGGCTGAACAGGCGCTCGGCATACTTCATGAGCGGCGCGCCCGCCTTCGGCACCGAGATGCCGTAGTGGTCGAGCCGCCACAGTAGCGGCGCGATCGCCACGTCGAGCATGGTGAACTCCTCGCCCAGCATGTGCTTCTGCTTGGCGAACACCGGCGCGATCTGGGTGAGGTTGTCGCGGATGATGGCGCGGCCCTTGTCGGCCTGCTTCTGCGTGCCCTTCTCGATCGCGTCGATGTGGCAGAACATCTCGTTCTCGAAGCGGTAGAGGAAGAGACGCGCGCGCGCGCGCATCACCGGGTCGGCCGGCATCAACTGCGGGTGCGGGAAGCGGTCGTCGATGTACTCGTTGATGATGTTCGACTGGTAGAGGATGAGATCGCGCTCGACCAGCACCGGCACCTGGTTGTAGGGGTTCATCACCGCCAGGTCTTCCGGCTTGTTGAAGAGATCCACATCGACGATCTGAAAGTCCATGCCCTTCTCGTAGAGCACGATGCGGCAGCGCTGGCTGAAGGGGCAGGTGGTGCCGGAATAAAGGGTCATCATATTATGAGCGGTAAGCGGGAAATAAAGGCGGTGACTGTGAGGAATGGGCAGCTGGACGGCGGGAAGTTACGGTCCCGCGCATCGCTCACCGCTCATTAGTGGACGTCTTTCCAGAATTCTTTCTTGAGGGCGTAGGCCAGCACGAACAGCAGACCCAGGAATATCAGCACGTAGATGCCGAGCTTCTCGCGGAACTGCTTCGCCGGCTCCGCCATGTAGGACAGGAAATTCACCAGGTCGGCCACCAGGCGGTCGTACTCGGCGGGCTTCATCGAGCCGGGCTTCTCCAGCACGAGCTTCTGCACTTCGTGCTTCTCCACCTCTCCCTTGCCCCCGCGGGGAATGGCCACCACCTCGGTCTTGAGGGTCTGCTCGCCTTGCATGGCATAGAGCGCGTGCGGCATGCCGACGTTCTGGAAAACCGTGTTGTTCCAGCCGGTCGGGCGCGTGGCATCGCGGTAGAAGCCGCGCAGATAGGTATAGAGCCAGTCCTCCCCGCTGCCGGCGCCAGAGGCGCGGGAGCGCGCAATCACGGTGAGGTCCGGCGGCGGCGTGCCGAACCATTCCCTCGATTCCTTCGGGTCCATCCCGGTCTTCATGAGGTCGCCGACCTTGGCGCCGGTGAATATCAGGTTGTCGCGGATCTGCTGCTCGGTAAGCCCCAGGTCCTGCAGGCGGTTGTAGCGCATGTAGGACGCGCCATGACAGCCCAGGCAGTAGTTGACGTAGACCTGTGCGCCGCGCTGCAGCGAGACCGGGTCGTTCGGGTTAACGTCGGCGGGCATCCGGTCCAGCTTCACGTCCCCGGAAGCCGCCGCCAGGAGCGGCGCGGCGACCAGCATCCAGGCGAGGGTTCTTGCCAGCATCATGGCGCTCCTCACCCCGTCACCCGCTCGGGCTCGGGCTTCGTCTTGTCCATCCGGGTGTACCACGGCATCAGCAGGAAGAAAGCGAAGTAGATCAGCGTGAAAATCTGCGCCGCCAGGGTGCGCCCTTCGGTCACAGACAGCGTTCCCAGGTAGCCGAGAATCAGGAACGCGATCACGAATAGCGCCAGCGCGGCCTTGCACAGCATCCCCTTGTAGCGGATGGACTTGACCGGGCTCTGGTCGAGCCAGGGCAGGAGGAAGAAAATCAGCGCCGACACCCCCATCAGCACCACGCCCCATACCTTGGGTTCGAGGGTGAAGAATCCGGCCAGCAACACCACGCTCACCACCGCGGTGGCGATTCGAGTCACGGGGGTGCGCGCCGTGCGGATCACGAGCCCCGCGTAGGCGACGAGCGCAGCCGCGAGCACCACCATGAAGTCCTCGGTGACCGCGCGCAGGATCGAGTAGTAGGGCGTGAAGTACCACACCGGCGCGATGTGCGACGGCGTCTTCAGGGGATCGGCCGGGATGAAATTGTTGTACTCCAGGAAGTAACCGCCCAGCTCCGGCATGAAGAAGAGAATCACGCAGAAGACAATCGCGAACACCACCACGCCCAGTGTGTCTTTGACCGTGTAGTAGGGATGGAATGGAATGCCGTCCACCGGGTGGCCGGTCTTCGGGTCCTTCACCTTCTTGATCTCGATGCCGTCGGGATTGTTCGAGCCCACCTCGTGCAGCGCCATGATGTGCGCGGCGACGAGCCCGAGCAGCGCCAGCGGGATGGCGATCACGTGGAACGCGAAAAAGCGGTTAAGCGTGGCGTCCGACACCACGTAATCGCCGCGGATCCACAGCGCGAGATCGGGGCCGATGATCGGCAGCGCGTTGAAGAGGTTGACGATCACCTGCGCGCCCCAGTAGGACATCTGCCCCCAGGGCAGCAGGTAGCCGAAGAACGCTTCCGCCATCAGGCACAGGTAAATCAGCATGCCGAAGATCCAGATGAGCTCCCGCGGCTGGCGGTAGGAGCCGTACATCATGCCGCGAAACATGTGGAGATAGACGACGATGAAAAAGGCCGAGGAGCCGGTCGAGTGCAGGTAGCGGATCAGCCAGCCGCCCGGCACGTCGCGCATGATGTACTCGACGGAGGCGAAAGCCTGCGCCGCGTCCGGCTTGTAATGCATGGTCAGAAAGATGCCGGTGGCGATCTGGAGCACCAGCACCAGCATCGCGAGCGAGCCGAAGTAGTACCAGAAGTTGAAGTTCTTCGGCGCGTAGTACTCGGCGAGGTGGTCCCGCCACAGCGACATCATCGGGAAACGCTGGTCGACCCACGTGAGCACGCAGCTCAGGGGCTGGTTGAGCGGGCCCGCCCAGGTGATCGCTACCGGTTGCTTTTCCGCGGTGGCCATGTCCTCAGGCTCCCTTGCTGTCATCGCCGATCACGATGCGCGTATCCGAAAGGTACTTGTGAGGAGGCACCTCCAGGTTGTCCGGCGCCGGCTTGTTCTTGTAGACGCGGCCCGCGAGGTCGAACAGCGAGCCGTGGCACGGGCAGTAGAAACCGCCCTTCCAGTCGTTCGCGAACGGCTCGGCCTGGACCTTGAACTTGTCCACCGGCGAGCAGCCGAGGTGCGAGCAGATGCCCACCACCACGAGATATTCCGGCTTGATCGAGCGAAATTCGTTGCGCGCGTACTCCGGCGTCAGTTCCGCCGGGTTGCGCTTGCTGGCGGGATCGGCAAGCTTGCCCTCGTTCTGCTTGACCGTCTGCAGCATCTCCGGCGTGCGCCTCACGATCCACACCGGCTTGCCGCGCCATTCCACGCGCGTCATCTCGCCGGGGGCGAGGTTGCCGATATCGGCCTCGACCGGCGCGCCGGCCGCCTTGGCACGTTCAGAGGGCAGCATGCTGGCAACAAAAGGAACGGCTGTCGCCACGCCGGCCACGCCGCCCGCGACGCTGGTGGCCGCGATCAGAAAACGCCGCTTGCCCTGATCCAACTCTTTGTCCGCCATACGATTCTTTCCGTCGCCCAAAAGGGTGACATTCTACACAAAGCCCCCGGAAAACATAAGAGAAATGTTAAAAAACGGCTCCGAATCATGGCGTTATGGGCCCTTTTCAACACCTGGTCCTGGCTTGGGAATCCGGGTCACCGCTCACCGTTCGCCGTTTTTTTATGAGAGAACTCCGGATGTCGATGAACACGCGCCCTGCAGCGCAGCACGTTGTGGCAATTTCAGGAATAATCATCAGGAAAGGGGCGCCCAATGAGGTCTACTCCGCTTTTGTTTCGTTTTCTTGCGGTCAATTTTAGGAGTTTGTTCGACGTGAGTCCGCCAAACTCCTAGCTCATGCGCAAGCACTGGCTCATCTTTACCCAGACCGCGACGATCTGCCTCGCGGTGCTGTTCGTGGTCTCGACGCTACGCCCCGATCTCCTCACCTGGAATGCACGCAACAACGTCGTGACGGTGAAGGAGCAGCCGCCGCAAGCGCCGGCACCCGCGGCCACCTCCTTCAGCGAGGCGGCGCGCAAGGCCATGCCCGCCGTGGTGAATATTTTCACCAGCCAGGAGGTCAAGCGCCCGCGCCATCCGTACTTGGACGACCCCGTGTTCCGTTATTTCTTCGGCGATCAGGCCGATGCCGGGCCGCAACGCCGCGAAGGCCTGGGCTCGGGCGTGATCGTCAGCGAGGAGGGTTACATCCTGACCAATCACCACGTGGTCGAGTCCGTGGACCAGATCGAGGTCGCGCTCGCCGACGCGCGCAAGGTGCAGGCGCGGGTGGTCGGCACCGATCCCGAGACCGACCTCGCAGTGCTCAAAATTGACTTGCAGAAGCTGCCCTCGATCACCTTTGGCCGGACGGAGCAGCTGCGCGTCGGGGACATCGTGCTCGCGATCGGCAACCCGTTCGGCATCGGGCAGACAGTCACCCAGGGCATCGTCAGCGGGCTCGGCCGCAGCCACCTCGGCATCACGGTTTACGAAAATTTCATCCAGACCGATGCCGCGATCAATCCCGGCAATTCCGGGGGTGCGCTGGTGGACGCGAGCGGCAACCTGGTCGGCATCAACACTGCTATCTACTCTCAAACCGGGGGCTCGATGGGCATCGGCTACGCGATCCCGGTCTCCACCGCGCGGCTGGTGATGGAGCAGATCATCCAGAAGGGCCAGGTGACCCGCGGCTGGATCGGCGTCGGCGTGCAGGACGTCACCCCGGAAATCGCCGTATCGCTCAAGCTCGCCGCGGCTGGCGGCGTGCTGATCACCCAGGTGGAACGCGGCGGGCCCGCCGACAAGGCCGGCGTGAAGCTGGGAGATGTCCTGCTGACAGTCAACGGCAGGCCGGTCGCGGACACAACCGCAATGCTCAACGCAATTGCCGCGCTGCAGCCGGGCCAGCAGGCCCAGCTCAAGCTGACGCGCAATCAGGCCGAGAACGAGCTTGCCGTCACCATCGGGCAGCGGCCAAGACCGCCGCAACGCAAGTGAGTTCCGGGTTCCGAGTTCGGAGTTCTGAGTTCCGAGTTCCGAGTTCCGAGTTCCGAGTGCTAAGCGCTAAGTGCTGATTTCTGAGGGTCGAGGGTCGAGGGAAAGCAGGGCTTAACAGTCGAAGCAACTCAACATTCAAAACTCAACATTCAACATTCAAAATTCACTATGGCTTGGCGTCGGACTCGCGCTGCATTTCGGCCGCTTCTGGCGCCGGGTTATCTTCCACGGGACGCGCGCTTCCGAACAACATCGCGGCGATGATCCCGACCTCGTAGAGCAGGCACATCGGGATCGCCAGCAAGAGCTGCGAGAGGACGTCCGGCGGCGTCACCACCGCGGCGACCACGAATGCGCCCACGATGAAATAGGGGCGGCTATCCCGCAGCTGCCGTATCGTCACCACCCCCATGCGCACCAGGATCAGCACCACGATCGGCACCTCGAAAGTCACGCCGAACGCGAGAAACATCGTGAGCGTGAAATTGAGGTAGTTCTCGATGTCGGGGGCGACCGTAATGCTCGTGGGCGCGATCTTGTTGACGAAATCGAACACGACCCCGAACACGAAGAAGTAGCAGAACGCGACGCCGACGAAAAACAGCGCCGTGCTCGCCACCACCAGCGGAATCACCAGGCGTTTTTCGTTGACATAGAGGCCGGGCGCGATGAACGCCCAGGCCTGGTAGAGCACGTACGGCAGCGCCACCGTGAAAGCGGCCATGAGGGCGACCTTGACCGGGATCAGGAAGGGCGCGACGACGCCGGTGGCGATCATCTTCGTGCCTTCCGGCAGCGCGCGCATCATGGGATACGCGAGGAGATCGTAGAGTTCGGAGGCGAACGGAAACAGGCACAGGAACACGATTCCCACCGCGATCAGCGCGCGCAGCAGCCGGTCGCGCAGCTCGATCAGGTGGGAGATGAAGGTGTCTTCGTTCATGCTGGATGAGGCGTGATGAGTGATAGGTGATAGGTGATAGGAGCAAAAAGGCGACCGCTTCTTATCACTTATCGGGCGAGTCTCAGCGATCGCCGTACACTTTTTTGACGTTGACGTGGCGAAGTCTCAGCGATCGCCGAACACTCATAGTTCACCTTTGAAGGGTTTGTTGGGTCGGTGATACTCAAGGGTAGCAAGCAGCGGCTGTTCGGA